>JBEKUD010000213.1:0-7452 GCA_049515395.1 Candidatus Sulfotelmatobacter sp.
CGGTCGATGGACTTTTTTCATCCGGAACGCTAACGTATTCAACAGGGGCGCGGTACCCAAGTGGTAAGGGAGAGGTCTGCAAAACCTTTATGCGTCGGTTCGATTCCGACCCGCGCCTCCAAATCTAAACACCCTCCAGACCCGCATAAACGGCGGGTTTTTTCATTGGTTACCAAAGATGTCTAGCGATTTGTGCTAATTCTGTGCTTTGATGGAAGTAGAGGGCACGGGAGAGCGCATGGTTCCTTCAATCACAATTTACATCCGGCACACGGCTGGATGCCGCTACAGTGGCGACGAGACGTGGAAAAGATGCGACTGCTGTAAGCATCTGCGCTGGACGTTCGACGGGCAGCAGTACCGGCGCTCGGCGAAGACGCGATCGTGGGCACAGGCTGAGGAAAAGAAGCGGGAGCTAGAAGATAGTTTCAAGGCAGGCGGGAGACCCGAGGTCGTCGAGGAGACCCGCAAGACGATTGCGAACGCCATCGAACTCTTCCTGTTGGAGCGGAGAACGGCGGGGCTGAATTCGTCTGTCGTGAAGAAATACGAACGTGAACTTGAACGGTTCCGACAGTTCTTTGAAGTCCGCTCGAAGTTTTTCCCGGCGGACATAAATCTCGAAAGGCTTGTCCAATACCGAGGGACGTGGGATGACCTGTATCCGTCCTCATTGACCCGCCAGCAAGTCCAAACGCGATTACGTCGATTTCTGCGGTTCTGTCATAACGGGGGCTGGCTGGAGCGCGTGCCCACACTCTCAGCGATCACAGCGGACGAGCCGCCGACGATGCCACTATCTCCGGCGGAATACACAAAGCTACTCGCGGAGATTCCGAAGAAGTTTGAGGCGAGTAAAGCCGCCCGTGTTCGAGCATTGGTTCAACTCATGCGGCACAGCGGTCTTGCCATTCGCGACGCGGTCACCTTGCGGAAATCGGAAATCAAAAGAGACGAGAAGAAAAAGTTGGTCCGCGTGGTCACGAAGAGGCAGAAGACCGGGACGCACGTCTCTGTGCCGTTGCCGCCCGCCGTGGCTTCAGAAATTCTCGCTGTGCAAAACGGCAATGACTACCTGTTCTGGACTGGCGGGGGTTTGGAAACGTCAGCCGTGACAAACTGGCAGCACGATCTCCGCACACTCTTCAGGTCGGCTTTCGGGAAGAACACGAACTTCACTCCGCATTGTTTGCGGGATACTGCCGCGTGCGGTTGGTTGACGGCAGGCATCCCGATGGAAGAGGTAAGCAAGCTGTTGGGCCATACCAGTATCAAGACGACCGAAAAGCATTACGCAGCCTGGGCACAGGCTCGCCAAGATCGGTTGGATACGCTGGTAGTCGACGCTTGGGGGAAGGGAGACGCCGCTCATGGCTAACGAACTTTTGACAGTCCGTGATGTCGCCACTGTTTTGAAGTGCGGCGAGGATGCCGTCGTCCGTCGCTTTGCGAAGCTGCCGGGAGTCATCGATCTCGGCAAACCTGAGACGCGGAGCCGTCGGCGGTATCGCGTCCTGCGGATTCCGAAAGCGGTCGTTGAGAAATATTTGGCGGGGAAGAGCGGACAACCTGTTCAGATTGATGTACCAGAGCGGCCAGAACGTCGCCGTAGGTCGGCGAGCTGGGAGGACCGAGCGATTCTCAATCTCGCAAAGGCGGGGCGGCAAAATGAAGTCAAAGACCGTGCAGCGTATCGCCGTATCGCAGACCGGGCACGTCTATTGACGGCGTTTGTTCCAGAAAATAGATGGGCCGAAGTTCTATGGCTGGATGACGAAGACTGATGATTAAGCCGAATGAGACCAAGATGACGTTGACTCAGAGAACGATGGTTCGACACCTGTTTCCGGTGTTTCGAAGCACTTCTTGAATTCGGTGGCTATCGCCCGTTCGTCGGAAGAGTTGCAACCTGTGACTTCAATCTCCGGTTGGCCGGGTCTTCTCATAAACTGATGCTGATACAAGCCACATCTCTAGCACTTTGCCGAGATTAAGTTCAACCGCAGGTCCGCTTCCGGGCTTCCTGATCACCCCGCTCGCTGCCTGCCGCAGTCCGTAGTTTTCTCCCCGGACGGTGAATCCCGTCACTGAAACCGTTACGTGTCCACCGTTCACTGTGCCCGACCCGACCAGCTCCGTGCTCTGATCAAGTGAAACCGGACCCGCAAGGGTGATCGGCTGCAATAGGGTTCCCCGGAAACTAAAGCTTCCATCGGGCTGACGCGTCATCGAGTTCACACGAATCCACGGGCGGACGCCAGCCTCAAACTGGAGAAAAGAAGGGTGATCCGCAGATCGCGTTGTACTGTTCGTGGATCTAGGTTGTGAGCCGTCCGCTCTTACCTCGCTTTTATTTGCCTCCTCGTTTGCAGGCTGGGCTGGGCTGGCGACCTGATTCTGAGAGTCGTTACGAGGCTTTACGATGGGCGGCAAAACTTCGGGACTCTGCTTCACAACAGGCGATGGCTTCTCGCCATGTCCGATCAGCGCTTTCTCTTCCTGCCGAGAATCCGTCGTCGGGTTTTTTTTGGGTGGTGAACTCCGGTTAGCGCCAAACGCAAGCGCGGCAAGAATTGTCTCGTCGTGCATCCCAGAACCTATCGCAATGATCTGCGCGTCCGGATAAAGCGCCTTCAGCTTGACTGCATTACCAAACGAGCTCTGGCCTCTCTGGTTACACAGCAGGATGATGTCAATGTGGTCACCCAAGCCGAGCCCATTGCACCGGTCATCGCACCAGCGTGCCCGCCGGTGGCGACTAGCTTAGTCTTTTTCCCGGCTGCACCACTGTTCCTCTTCATGAAGGGGAAAGACATTACGATTCCAAAGGGTACAGAGGTTGCGGCGTTCGTAAGCGGAGATATGCCGCTCGACATGGCTAGGTTTCAAGGTCCAGCAGGAGTTGCACCTACTTCTGCCGCCTCGGGAGCTACCGAACTGAATCTCTCGTCCACGCCAGCCGAAGCAGAAATCAGCATCGACGGAAACTTCGTAGGAAACACTCCTTCGAGCGTCAACGTGGCTGCCGGGGACCATACGATTTCGATCAGAATGGCTGGATACCAGTCGTGGGATCGAACTATACACACATCTGCCGGGAAGGTGAATCTTGCAGCTACACTGGTGAAGACTGAAGTGGGCGGAACAGTCTCGTCAACTACCGGACCGACTAATTCGCTAGCGGATGCTGCCCGAATTGCGAAAGCAAAGCACGCCACAATGCAGCAGGACCAGACGCAGAGCGTACCGCAGAACTAGGGCGCTTGGCCGGGTACTTTGCGGGCGTACGAGCGGCTACAGGTTGTGCAAAGTCTGCCAGCGACGATAGGGCGTCATGCCTGACTACCAGTGCGAACATTGCGGTCAGCCTTTGGAAATCGGGCACAATTGCATTGGTGTGCCTTTTGTGTATGCGCCCCCGCAGAAGTCAATTCTGGCTACGGGCAACCGTAAGGAAATTCTTCGTCAGAAAGGGTTCTACGAAATCTCAGACAACTTGGACGGCGTGTATTACGATCACCCGAGGTATGGTCGAATCTGCATTTATCCGGGTGGGGTGATCAAGGTACTCTTCACGAAGACAGAGTTGCCAGTGGACGAATATCTGGAATCTCTGCACGACTCCACTTATACCGTGATGAAAGATGCAAACACCTATACAGCGCGTTGCGGTGTTTGCGGAGAAGTTGGAAATCCATTTCCAGTCGAACTCGGCCCACTATTCCCTCACAAGGCCAACTGCCCACAAGGAAAACTCTAACCTGTAAGGAAAAAAGCGTCTGATAATGTGTCGGAGCACGGAGGTGGGACCCCCGGTTTGTCAACGAGGCTTCGTCCGTAGCCATTCGTGTGCAGCAACTTCTGAAGCGAAATTGTCCTGCTTGACGGCTTCGACTCCGTTGTAGGTGTCGCCGCCCCGGCGTGCCTGTGGCCTCAGTTGTTATGCCTGCGGATCGTACTGCCCGCCACGCATCCGTTCTTTTAATGTTGTCTCCCGCATGTCGAGGGTGATCGCCAGTTGTTCGATCTCTTGGACCAACTCTGCGTGACTAGCTGCAGCCCACCGTTGCCGCAGCTTTGTCAATCGCTCGTCATCGAACTCCAAAGGTATTGGTTCGGGACGTGTCATCATACTCACCTCCCGCCGTCCATGCCGGAGGGCTCCGAATCAGTTGACTAGTCCGCGAGCCATGGTGCAAGGTTACGAATGTTAGTCGGGCTTCCCTAGATTCTCGGTGCATGAAAGCGGAGGTCGATCTACAGCGCCGCTCTTAAAGCCCTTCAGGGATGTTATTTAATACAAGAAAAATTCCAAAAATATAACGGCACATTTCCGCAGACCCCTACCCTTCTTCCTAGTGATGAACGCTGGGAATCTGGGCGATTTAGGAACCCCTTTTGGGACTAGGGCTAAGGCATCAGGCATAGAGTGAGCGTGAGCGCGTGGGGGGCCACGTCCGCCGCCAGGGTGGACTCCGGGTGGAGTGACCGCACCCGGCCGGTCGCTCTAAGTACTGACCCCCTATAACGTCCCTAGCCTTAAGCACTTACGACTTACGCTTGGACTTTACGCGCATCGAACCCCAACCAGGGTTCCCCTACGGCTATGTCGATCCGGCCCAGGAGCGGCCAATTGTAGATCGAGAAATCTAAAACACCCACCTCCCACTTTCCGGCGACTGGATGTGATCTGAGCTGGGCCTTCGTCTTATCTTCGCATGGTTACCACGAGTTAAAATCTGGTGGGATGGCCTGCGTATCGTGCTCGCCATTGATAACACATAGCTTATGGCTCACCGATGGGTTATCTGGGCAGAATGCAACACTTCGTCCTTCGGGTTCAAGGGTAGAATACCACTCTTACGCGCTAATGCGATTGATTTCCCACAATAGTATTTCCGTCATTGGCGAAATAACGATTGACCCGGCACAATAGAGCACAGGCGTAGGCCAAGCCTACGACCGCAGCGAAGGGTGGGCGGACCCCCAGGAGTGACAGTGACACTATCGATATGATGTGGTAGTAGAGAGAATAGGGAGTGGCTTTTCCGTGAGCTACCGTGCCGAGGCTGGTCGAGCGGCGTATATATACAAAGAGTCAAGTGTTACAACATAACAACATTGAGAGCAATGCCCCAGTTCGTCGTCGCTCCTAAAATCCCCCTAGCGTGCGCCTCTAGACTTCATTCACATGACGACCTTGTCCGTTTGTAATACGCAGATGCTGCCTAACCCGGTGAATCACAATCGGTTAGAGGATGGAGCTTTGCTGGGCCGAGCAGCTGAAATTGTGCACGCTTAGGCGGACTCCCGCAACCCCTTCGCGTTAGCAGAGTATGTAACCGCCTTCTTTTAAATGAGATGTAGTACCGTCAGCCATTTCTGGCCTCCGATGATCGATTATAGCCCCGCCATCGTGCAACGCCTGTGCAACGGTGGCTATAAGGCGTTTATTTATATGGACATAGGAATGATTAATGGTCTTTGAGACCGCCGGCTCTGAGTATCATTCGGGCGATCGATTGCCAACATCGGCGGTTTTCCAGGTACCCCCTCTTTCGCGGTACTGGGCAGGCCGAGCGGTCAGGAATCGCACTAACCGGGGGGAGCCTCCCCACCGCGCCTGCAGCGGAGAGGAGGTAAACCACCCTATTTTTAACACGATATAGTGCCATGAAGCTTTTCTGGCCTCTACGATCGATTGCGGACGGTGGCAGACCGTATGAGGGGCACTGATGAGGGGCAGTGTAAGAGGTGTGGACAGGAGGACGCGTGTTCCGACTGAACCCGCTATGTGCTGATCCCAAATGGTTTACTGGGGCGACTGTGCTAACTGTGTGCTAATTCGGGATAGTACAGGTCAGTTGCGGGGCTAACTTCCGGGTGTCTCCTGAACTGGCCGGCGGGCTGTCTAGAGCAAGAAAAACCACACAACACGTAGGTTTTCAGTGTTCCGTTTCGGCGCTTGGGGTTGAGGCCCTGGGCGTACTCGGAGTGAACGTGATTTGCGGCTAGATGACTTTGGGTAGCAAGTCGGATTACGACGGGTCATTGCGCCAACGCAGAGCACAACGTAGAGTGGGTCAGAGCAGCTTTCGGGGGAGGGCTGATCGAACGAAGGGGCGTCCCGTTGACTCGATGAGTCCGGGGCGCTTTCGTTTTTCCTGTCGTGATGGGGGCGCTGGAAAAATGTCCAGCTAATGGGTGCCGACCACATCGCAGGCTGCCGAACTTTGCCCATATCCCTCTGCCGGAGCGAATCGCTGCCTACTGCCCCGCCTTCGGGGCAATCTGTTCTATGTTGTTCAGCGATATCGAACTACTTCCATGCCAAATGTAGATTGTCACAAGGTTTTGCACCCTTCGGTGCAAAATTCCTGCTCCATCAAAGAATGCCGCTCTATATCACCCTTGTGTTCTTCTCGGAGTCCTAAATAATTTAACGACTTGTTCATAATTGAACAGACACCGACCTGAGAGCGATGTAATTTCTTTCCCATCTTATCGGCCGAACATCGGTGGGGCTAGCGCGGTGCGTTTTGGCACCCGAGGTAAAAGGACTATGTGGCCCGCTGTCGTTCATTTGCTTGGTGGCGTCGTGGAACTTCACCCTTTCAAACAGCACTGCGCCACCAACTCCTCTGGGCGGCATTACAAGCTGCTCTAGCACGGCCTTGCTGGAGCGGTTTGTAGTGGAGCTTAGAGATTTAAGGAACAAAGCGATGCTCGACAACTGCGCGAATCTATCCGAATAAAGAACAGACCCGTTTTCGATCCATTTCCGCGTTACCTGCCCCCATATCTTCTTAGGGAACAAATTGGCACAGCCCATAGCCGCGAGAGCGGAGCATTATCCGCAATCCATCCATCAAGGCTGTGACATCTCCCTTGTTAATACAGGCATCCGCGTATCGTAAGCGTCTGCATGGAACACGGCAGAGAGCTGACATCATAATGATCGGAACGTCTGAGTTCATCCGCCTCAGTACCGGGGCTATTATCCCGCAGCCGGATACTTCTGGGTGCGCACACCCGATACATTTCGCCAGTCAGGAGGACGATGGTTACGGCGTCTTTGCACTGCCAGCATACGTCGAAATCGGGCATGTCCTCATCGCTCACGTTGCTATGTTTCCACGGCGCAGCATTCGAGCGAAATCACTGATTTTCGTCACCATGCCTCAGTAGCGCGAGATGAAATCGAGGGGTGGCGCAAAGGTCGGCGTAGTAAAACATTGGTGGTGCGGTGAAGACAATAGATTTCACCGCACGGTGGGGGCTAGTCTTGGCTCTTTACGTACTCGACCCCATATTCGGTTAAATCGTTGCCGATCTTGCGGGAGCGTACAACACAACCGGCCACGAAAATGTTTGCCGCACCCTGCGTGTAAGGGACAGCAACTTGAATCCAACTGTCCTCACGGTAAGTTTTAGAACTGTGGAAACAAATAC
>JBEKUD010000214.1:0-7372 GCA_049515395.1 Candidatus Sulfotelmatobacter sp.
CTACCGTGACATCTACTATCTCCTGCTCAAGGCACAACGACTGGCCGCTACCAAGACCGAATTCGCCACCTTCGAAAAAGCCGCTTAAAATGCCTACTTCGTCACTTTCTTGTGGAGAGCCCCTTTAAGCACTCGCACTTGATTGACCTACTGTACAAGCGAGCGATTAAGCTCTGTTCCATTTTGCACATCTTCTGTAAAAAGATAGAGTAATCTCGAAGTATGTCCACAATCATGAGAGATCCGGATGGCATTGTCTTAGTCTGTCACGACTGTCCCCATGTTGAGTGAATCGATGCGTTCGATAAGAGCCTCGGCAGTCGCCGTACACAAGCAGCACGGGCAATGCAGATTCACTCACGCGATCAGCACGGCTCAGGATCGGTGCTCAATCCCGTTCCACACAACTGCGGAGTCGTGGAACAGCGGTAAGGCAGTGCGCAGGCAATCTATGGGGTGTGCGCAAGTGCTCGCCTCACTGTATGGCACACCCATGCCGGGGAACCGCCGCAGCAAGTCGAGCGCTCCGCTAACTCCATCGCCGTTTGACTGAGGTGTCAGCAGAAATCCGTGGCTCTCACCATTGAGAGTTCCCGATCCAACAATTTGTCCCCAGACGTTGATATCGCTCACTGAGTTTAGAACCCAGTCTTAAACAGGGGTTAGCATATTCAGGTCTTGCATACCTTTGTTTGCCGACCAGAGGAAGGGACGGCCAACAACTTCGAGCCCGCCTATTCCTACTCCGGTAGGCGACCATTCTTGCCAAGCTGCGATTCCCCGGACAGGCTTATCTTTACTGCCACACTGAAAGTATCTGCGGGCAGCGTTCCAAAATCGCGGCTTACCCCAGTCTGAGTCCATAGAACAGCGTGCATGGGGCACGTTGTAACATCGCCGCAGGGTGGTAGGGCGATATTGGACCAACCCACAATTTGACCTCTATCGTTAATTCCTATAGCCGAACTGTAGTTTATTACATTTGGTCACCAACTAACGTTGCTAGAAGGGTGCCCGCCGTGATTTGCCACGTTCCTGTGGGCACCGTGTTTTTCCACTTCCTGCCTGTCCAACGTCGCAACTGCAACCGATCTGTCGAACTATCTGATTGGCGTTGTTGACTCCATCAACTGTAGCCATCCGCCAAGTGTTCCCGAATAAGGCAAACCTTCCGGTACTCGTCCAGAGGAAATACGTGTCAAACCGCTTCTCAGCGAGACACAATCATCGGGCTGTGGGCCTAGGCGAACTCGATGTACTCGTCGCAGATTCGGACAAAGCTCTCGATGTAACGCCTATAGTCGCCACTCCGGGATACGATTATCCTACCGTAGGTAGTCGATCGACCGGCCCAGATCCTTGGACCAGGCGATGACATGATCGCGGTAGGAGATGGTGGCGTTAGGGTACGCCGTCTGGAGACCGTCCCCGCGCTCAAAGGTTGATTTGTATACGGGGAACACCACGGCCCGTCCGCTCTTGAGAATGAAGTCAAGGCGTTCCATATTGACAGCGCTTCCGCCGGCGCACAAACTTGCCTTCGTAACAGCTTGCACAAACCACGAGGGACTAAATATGTATATTGACGCGCATGCCCATCTGGATAAATACGACGAAACCGAGCTCCCGCAGGTCATCAGCGAGATCGACCGAGAGCAGATATTCACCGTCAGCGTGTCGATGGACCCCGAGGCCTACCTGAAAAGCAAAACCCTCGTCGCACCGTGCAAATGGGTTGTCAGCAGCTTCGGTATTCATCCCTGGAACGCCCCTGATGCTCACCACGACTTGCAGGCTCTCGACAAGCTGATCGCCGAATCCCCCTTGGTGGGCGAGATCGGCCTCGATTACCACTTTGTCACCGAACCCGAGAAACATGAGCTCCAGAGAGACGTGTTCAAGTACTTCGTCAGGCAAGGCGTCACACAAGACAAAATCCTCAACATCCACTCGAAGGGAGCAGAGGCGGATGTCGATTCCATTCTGGGAAATCTCGGCGCGAAACGCGCCGTATTGCACTGGTACTCAGGTCCCCTTTCTGAGCTATATAAACTTACGGAGAAGGGCTTCTACGTCACCGTTGGCGTGGAAATGCATTCTGACCCCCAGATTCAGGCAATCGCCAAGACTGTTCCGCCCCAATTGCTGCTGACAGAAACTGACAATCCCGGCGGATATCGGTGGCTCACCGGCGCAGCGGGAACTCCTGTTCTCATCAAGTCTGTTGTTGAGAAACTCTCCGAGCTGCGCGGATGGCGGTACGAGCAGACCAAGGACATAGTGTTCGAGAATTTCAACCGCATGGCTGGCGATGACGAGTGGTTTAAGCCGATGCGCAAAGAAGTCTCCTCCCACTCTGCCACTTCGAGAACCACGAATCCGCGTTCGGCTTGTTCTGGGGTTATTGAAGGGGGGTCTTAAGCGCAAAGTTAAGTGCTCGAACATGATCACCGCTATCTGCAGCAATCCAGTTTCGCTACTCGATACATTACGAGCATTCGCTGACCGCAACCTTTGACGACGGTATTGTGCTGTCGGTTAATGTCTTCTTAATATTGGCATTTCGCTGGTCTACCGCCCCGTGGTCGCGGACATCCATCGCCGGCGTTTCGAGCTTGACCTTTGACTAGCAGTCCGTGGCGACGCTTAGGACTCCCTCTTACTCCGTACTACGATAGCACTCCACGACCATGAATTCAGTCCACGTTTTCGCGTCCTCAGACTTCTCACCGCGCCAAGTGAAATGCGACCTGGAAATATTTGTATACGTTGCGCGCGTAAAGAGCCACTGCGCCCCACGCTCTGCCTTAAAGGCATAGGTGACGGACTGACCGTCGAACCGGGCTCCGCCAAACTGCTCAGACGTGAGGTCCGTCCAGGTGCCCTCCAGAGCGTTCAGCCACTTGATGTTCCAAACCTGCTTGGCAGAGTCGTAGATCCGAACATTCATGCCGAGCACAATCAGTTCTCCGGACGAGTCAATCATCCTGTATTCGTCTGCGATCGCATAGCCGTCGAGGATGTAGTGACCCAACCACGTTCCGTGAAACGCCTGCCACTCTCCGTTGGCCGATTTAAACTTGGCGTCGAACCGCCATCGGCCAATGAGAAAAGCAAATCGAGAGAGCTCTGCAGGCGCATTGGGGTTGGGCCTATCAACTCTTTGTTCGTTCTGCTCCATAGGACGATCCTCCGTAGCGGCTACTCCTGGTAGCTTCGGTCCGATCAGCAGTGATAATGCCGTGAGCAACGCACTGCGCCGCGTTTGGCCCCCAACCAGCCTGTACAGCGACTCCTCATCGCTCGTTATAATCACACCCCCTTCCCCTCGATGTTAGGACATGGCGCCAAGTCGGAATTGGTTCTTTGGTCGGATTCTTCGGGCTGACAATCTCATTGCTAGCGTTCGGTGCAAATCTCTATCGACAAAACAGCGATCTTAGCCGACTGTATGCCGAAAACAAACATGAACTTAACAAACAGATGAGCAAATCTCGAAGCTACAGAACGATCTCAACCAGCTTTCACGTGCTATCCAACAGAGTCCTCCGGCTACCATCGAGCCTCACACTCAAAGGGGGGCAAACCCTACTCGTTAGGCGCCGCGTACCTGTATTGGCTGGAGTTGTCATTATCGGCGTTTCCGAGCCATTTTTTCTGAGGGTCAATTTATGGCAAGGCGCCCGTGAATTCTGGGGACTCAGAGGAATCTCTTTGGTGGTGCGGATTCGGAATGTGCCTCGCGAATCTGGTCGGTAGCTGGTCTGTCGGCGAGGCGTTTCTTCATGTATTGGCCCTCTCTTGGGGCTGGCTGCGACTTTATCGTGCAGGCGGTCAGTAGAGGAGGTCATCTCCAAGGTGCGTCAGGTGGACCCGATCCCGAGCGCCAGAATTTCCGGCTTGGACTCTCCCTTCAAACTCTACCGGAACCGTAAAACCTCGTTTCAGGGCGGCAAGACTCCGTGCCTTGAGAGCGCACGGAATCAAGGCGACGAATCGGCGCAAGATCTGGTGCGTCATTCTGTCAGAACTCCGGAGTGGATCCCTCCGTATCGCGTGCCTGGATTAGCTTCTCTTTCGGATGAGATATGGCTACGTCCTCAGGACGGAATTCGTCTTTGCAAATTCCTTCATCGCGGCTTATGGTACACGGTAATCAAGATGATTCCGCTACCTCAGATGTGTGCGAAAGGGGATCGCCAATTATTTTCTGGAGAAAATAAAGAATGCAGGCACGACCAGAAGTTCAACAAGTCGAGAAATTATGATAAGCAAAAAAATGAAGGCGCTAGTACTCGGTTGCGGGGTATAACTTCATCGATCCCATTTTCCCCCGCGCTCGCGCACGAAATAATTTTTTGGCGCTCGCTCCAGAGATACCCCGAACTTGGCCCGAGGCTGGGCCTTAACGAAAGCCCTGTCTACAAGCCCAGCTCGCATTCGTCCAACCCTACTACCCCCGCCTCCTGCACTCGTAATTCTCCCCACACCTTAGTCACACGGGGCACTCAGTTGCTCCGGATCGTAACGATCCTCAATCTTCCTCGTCTTTGTACGGCTCGTTATACGGTCGGGCAACCTCATTGACGCCAATCGTCTCGGCGCATAGACCTTCTTCGTCGTAATCGCAGACGCGACCGGGATGGGATTGGTTGCAATTCTGGCATAGTTGAGTAGCCATTTTTTCACTTCCTCCAATTTGGGGTGAATCGTATCGAAGATTCGACCTGACCGTTGCATGCAATGTTACGCGGTATTCCTAGCTGTGTATGGTCAGAAGTGACCACTTTGACAGTATGCGCAACGGGAGACATTTGCGGCGCTATGATGCCGTTGGGCGCCGCCATGCGTGCACAAATGGTCGCCGCCGGGATGTTGTCACTGTCCCCGTAACCCGCTGACCTCTCGGCACAAACTGACCGGATTGTCCCGTAGCTCCTGCGAACATGAGTTGCCACTGGCTATCCGTATCTCGTATCAAAATGACCAGATGTCCATCACCATTCCGTATCCCGGCGGAAAGGCCGACTTGCACATTCATCATCTCCCGACTGCCGAAGCAGGGTCGCTCGTATGTTGAGCCTGTCGGCTTCTTATGAAGTCAGTCGAAGTCAGTTGCTTTGCTGCCGTTTCCTTCACGAGTGTGACCCTGATGCGCTGGCCACTTATTGCCCTGGTGATAAGTTGCCTTGGAAGGCGGGATCGCTGGTGTGGGCGGAGGATTTTTGCCATTGCTGTAGGCTAAAAGTGCTCGTTTCCTCTGGGAATCCAGTAATTCCAGAGAGGGCAAAGACCCATCTTGCACAAAATAAAGGAATGGTACTGCGTGTGCTCTAGGTTAGACAGAATCGAACTGCGCTGGGAGGAAGTCATGCTTAATGTAACCGTTGAGAACATAGGTGAGTTGGCGGTCGTTGAGTGCGAGGGTAGAATTGTACGGAGCGAGTCCGCTTATAGGCTGCGCGAAGCCGTGACCTCACAAACAGATTCCCGAATCGTTGTACTCGAACTCTCGAAGGTGACTGCTGTCGGAGGCGGTGGTCTTGGACTGCTCGTGTTTCTGCAACGATGGACCCGAGAACACAACATCCGGTTCCTGCTGTTCAATCCCTCCAAATCAGTCCAGAGCAGACTAAAACGTGCCAGATCGATTGCAGAATTCTACATTCCATCGGTCGAAGAAGTGAGGGCCCTTCTGGCCTATGCCAACAACAGATATACGCTAGCTGCTTGAGTCGGTAACTTAATACGCCGCTCTCCGCGCAGACGCCCGCCACTGCGAATCGCGTGGTCGCCGATTAGGATTTGCCTCGTGAAAATAATGCATCGCCTTCCAAGCTCCGCTGTTCATGCTCCGTGAGCAGTGGTGACCGTCGCCTTACTTGAGGTATTTCTGTCGTTCCCACTCATCCGGAGCTTCTAGCCGAAGCCCCGGATGTAAGCATTCGCTGTAAAGCTCCCCAATGGGAGCCGGTTTCGATGCAGTCGCAAACCACGATGTCACCACGATTTTACGCGCACACTTGCGATCACATTCCGCCACTTTCACACGCCGTGGCACAAGACTCCCAGAACCGCACATCAGGCTGGTCGAGCACAGGAACTGTTTCGGCTTCAACTGCAAGTGATAAGATTGATTTATGCCAAAGACTCTGATGCAGTCTATAGCTAACCAACTCCAGAAGGAACGCACCCGACTTGAGGGTGAACTGCAGCGAGTGATGGCCGCCCTGACCGCCTTCGGGGAGGTCTATTTGGAAGGGAGCAAAGCGAAGGCCATTCTTGCAAATCAGAAAAAGCGAGCGATTTCGCCAGCAGGACGCAAGCGGATAGCAGCGGCTCAGAGGGCACGATGGGCAAAGCTAAAGGCCGCAAAAACGAAAAAAGCAAAGGTCGGACGTAGTTAACGATTCTGGAAAAACGGGCGCTTCTGCGTCCCCAAAGAAGCCACCCCGCTATTCGCTCAGCCACCGCAACAGCGCTTGCGGTTGCTTAGCGGAGTGAGTGAGGTTGATGTAGCACTTCTCGTGGACCGCCCTACCGTTTTCGTCGGCGTAGAGATCGACTCGTAAATCCACAGGCTTACTGCAAATTGTGCAGGATATTTCCGGGTAAGGGTGAGCAGCCATCATGCCTCCTTTGGAAGGTCACCAGTAGAGTAGCCTCAGGGCGAATTGCAAACTGAGCAATACAGACCTCCCTTGGAATTGTGCTCTTTCCCGCGTGATTGGGTAGGTTGAACGCAGCAAGAGCGACAAGAAACAAGCGAGCCGATTCGCCTCCCTGTTGAAACGCATTCGCTATGCACTTGCTAGCTTGCCAAGGGCATAAACCTTATTGCTAACTTTCTTAAGCCAAGGTTGGCGCAGTCGCATGCGACCGTCGTGATCCCACTTTACAAGCGCGTCGTCTTCGTTCGTTTGCTCAACTGTTCCGAATTCTCCAGTCGGTTTTCCAAAATTAGCCAAACCTTCGACGCGATCACCGGGACTCAGTTCCGATTCGGGTCCAGAGGGCTGGACGAGCGGTGGCCTCTTGGCTCGGTCTGCCTCAGCCGGTGCTCCAGCGCGTGACCTAGGCGGTTGCGGAGCATTGCGCAGTTTTGGTGCGAGCTTATTGATACGGCTCATATTCCATATCCCCAGTGGCTTTCTTCGCCTGTTTATCTGCTTGATGAGTAGAGGATAGGCTTGGAAAGCACGGCTTCGCTGATCCAAACTGCTCAGTCCTGACAATTAACTTGGCTAAATCGGTGTTGGAGGTGCTGGCTGCGATGAAACTAGCACCGATTTCTGGGTTCGATCCAGCAAGTGAGTGATGTGCTCATCGCTGTCTGGGCGCTTCGCTTGTGAAATTGCGCCGAAGCTAGTCG
>JBEKUD010000215.1:0-7286 GCA_049515395.1 Candidatus Sulfotelmatobacter sp.
CGCAGACATCGGGGTGCAAGCGGCGAGTTTCGGTTAGGAACACTCCTTGATCTGCGGTGATCGTCGCCCCCCCGTTCAAAAAGCACCCGGTACGCCGCTACGCGGCCTTGCCCTTTGTTGGGACGTGCCTTGATCTCGGCCAGTGAACTGTTGCCCATGTGCTTGTTTCATTGCGAACAGAATGGCTGCTGTGTCGTACGCGAACGCATTCCTAACCGTGAGCTATCGATGGTAATTCTTGACGAACTCCGGAACAGACGCGCCTACAGACAATTCCTGCGTCGCTTTGTCTGGCAGCGTGACCCGAACCCTCTTGGGGTAGTATTCATCGGGAGCCCAATCGTAGCTGTACGAATATGCCGCCCCATCGCCAAAGAGCTGCCGTTGAAGAAATCGTTCTCGGAACCAGTTGTGGATCAGCACATACCCGTTCTCATCTCTAATCTGAGTCATCAGAACTCCGTTGTACTCGTAATGTCTCTCCCGGCCTGAAGACAAGATCACAGACTTTAGCATTCCATCAGCGTTGTACTCGTATTGCGCCCAGTGCCTGCGTCGTCCTCAGCCCGCTTGATGCGCGAGGAATCGTCATAGCTGAACCTGATCCAATGTCCGTGCGGAGTTTTGATTTCTTGAAGATTCCGTTGCGGGTCACGGTGCAATTCCAAGTTGTTGCCCTTAGCGTCCCGCATCTCGTAAGGTGCCCCTTGCGCCAGATTCTGAGCGTCATAAGACTCCGGGAAGCGAATTTCTGACCCGTCCGCGAGCCTCGTTGTCCATCCCTTCCCGTTCCAACTCTGTATGGCTTTATAGAAACGACTGGAAGTTTCCGTGTGCTGAAACACTGAGTCCGCATACCCCGTGCCCTTGGAGATTCGATCAAAATACAAGAAGTCGCCGTCTTCGAGCACGATCATCTGATAGGTGTAGGGATTTCGAGTGCCGATGGGCGCAATGTCGTAGGGATGATTGCTATTGCGCCCAAAAGCGTGCACAGGGTTACGATCTACCCACTCATTCGATACATAGGTGCGAGTAAGAGGAACCTTGAAGACGTCATCGAGGAACAGGTCAGTCTCGCGCAGAATGAAGTTTCCATAGCGCAGGTCAACTTCAAATCTGTCTACCGGATCGCCGTGCACCGTAGGCATGGCGCAACTGCCAAGCTGCGGAACCACCCCGCCAGTGCCCACTTGTACGAACACGCAGGGAAAGGCCCCGTCGAACCGTGGTGGAGCAACGACAGTGTTGGTATATTCCGGGACTGCTGCGGATTGGGTATGAACCTCGACGTAGGCATTTGGCGAGTATTCCACCACTCGCCCGGATATGAGGTCTACCTTCTCATGCTGCTTCTCGAAATCTATCTCGAATGTCGTGAAAACCCAAGGGCCTTTTGTCCGACCTCCGACCACGTGTGCCGTCCCATAACCATTGGGGCCACGCACGGGAATCGTCAAATGCGCCTCGCTCCATCCGGTTTCGTCTTGTTTGATCTCCCCTTGCAATCCGGTTCCGATGGTGATCGGCATCCCGATGAGCCGGACAACCTCTGCATTCGTGCTCATGCGCGCCACCGCGTCCTCGGCTACGGCTGCTCGTTCAGTATGCCCCGACCTCTCGATGACGATTGCCACGAAGATGCCGACAAGCAAGCACGCCGCTAGCAGGCCGAATAATACCGACTTGCGATGTGAGTAAGGGATTTCTTTGGAGTGACCGCAAAGAGGACACACGCCTCCTTTCTTCTGTGCATCCTGAAGGGAGGTTTCCAGAATTTGATCAATCGTCGCGTTGACCTGCTCCTCGGACGGATCAACTTCGACTCCGCATCCACGGCAGTTCATGATAGTTCTCCGCTCGTAGCCGTGAGAGGGGACGTTGAGAGGTTGAGAACTCACAGCGAATGACACATCATAAGCTAGCCTTCTGCCGTCTTCCACGGGAAAGCGAGATAGGCACAGATCGATTCATTTTCACAATCTGACGCAGACTTCTCAACCATGCTCGCCATTTCTCCCCATGATCGTGTCTTCATCCTCACTGGAGCAAGGGTTAGCGCCGAGAGCGGCATTCCAACTTTCCGTGGCGTGGGTGGTTTCTGGCGGAACTACCGAATCGCGGAGGTCACTTCGCCTATAGCTTGGCACCGCGATCCGCAGTTGGTATGGAAGTTCTATTCCATGCGTCGGCGTGTGGCGTCCGCAGCCAAACCAAATCCAGCAAACTTCGCCCTCGCAAACTTGAGGACGCGACGTTTGCGAAACGGTCAAGTCAACGAATACGGGCATGAAATCGCGGACTTTTGGGTTCTCGGAAGAGGTCGCCCCGAGCCGTAAGGAATCCCGCCGCTGGCATGTAAATCAGCATAACCTACCCTTCTGGAACACCCCTGTAATGGCAATGGAGGCCATTTGGGGCAGTTCTGAACTCCTCTGGCTAGGGTTTCTCCCCGACCCGCTGTCATGATGTCGGCGTATACTAGGAGAGTCCCTTACACATCCTTCCGCCGGACCCCATTCTGGGCGTTGGTCTCTTGTGCAATCTGACGATTTGCTACAGAGGCTCTCATATGCCTATCCGCTCAAATTCTGCTTTCCCTAAATTCCCTACGTGCTCCATCTGCAACGAGTTTGTAGAACTTGGAACCAGAAAAGTTGATGAGACTGGAACGCCTGTCCACGAAGAATGTTACGTGCAAAAGGTCCGTTCGAAAAAGACCACCAACGACAATCCGCTTTCACAGGCGATGCGCGCAGTTCTCAACTCTGCACGCTCCAATGCCGTTAGTAGGTTCTGCCCTGAGTGCGGAGCACAATTGGAATATCGAGACTGCACAGTTTTCTCCGAAGGCCAGACTGGGGAAGTCCGGCTCCGAATCTGCGTCAAGTGCGACCGCATTTCACAGGTCACCTCGTATTACGCCTAGTTAGGTTGACCCTCAGTGTGCGGTAAACAGCGCATAGACCAAAACGGCAATGGCGCAGGCAGGTATTACGGCTGCCAATCGTGGTCACAGTAGTGTCGATGGAAGCGCGGCCTGGCTGCCCCTTGACCATATGGAGAAAGAAACCGTCTGATTGAGCTAGGATGCCCACGATGCCTTCACTACCTTCGGTGGTGTCGGCGTCATCTCGAGTTTCATGTAGCTGCCCATTGTCTGCGTCAATTGCGCGTCCACCTCGTCCGCAATCGTCATAACATCCCCTAGCAGCAAACTGAAGTCCAGAGCGTTCATATTGTTTTTCAACGTCTCGAACAGGGTCACCTGAAGGATTCGGGATTCATGCACCAGCATCTCGGGGGTGTAGCCTTGCCCGTATCGTAGCTCGCCATGTAGGACGGCGGCAGTGGAGAAGGTTGCATCGAATTCCCGCGGCGAACCCGTGATGGGCCTATTCAGGCGGCGAACGAGGTCTTGTATCAGCTTGGGAAGGTGGCCAGTACGTTCCTCATCCTTAAGCTCTAGGTGGTTCAGTTCCCGAGACTGATTAGCCCTCGCTAGCCAGTCGTTGACGACAATCTCAGAGCAACGTCGGAGTATCGCGCTCACGCTCTCTTTTGGAGGTTGAGTAATCGGTCGTTGAATCAGCAGTCTTTCTCGCACAAGTTCTGCAAGTTGCTTGACTTCGACAGGCTTCACCACGATTTCGTCCGCCTCAAGAATGATTGCCTCGATCGCGCTTTTCACATCGGGGAAGCCGCTCAGCAGCATCGTCAGTGCGGCTGGTTGAGAATGTCGCATGGCCGAGATTACCGTAAAGCCGTCGCCCGCGTTGGGCATGTGCAAGTCCGTGATAAGCACCTGAAAGGTCTCAGTGGCAATGCATTTCAGAGCTTCAGTTACACCGCCGACCGCGACTACCTCGAATCCGTTCTTTTCGAGCAGCAGTTTCATCATCTCTAATACAGCGTCATCATCATCGACCAAGAGAACTCTCTGAATAGTTGTAGTTTGTCCTTCGGTTGAAGCCATTTGACACCCCTCTCGAAGGTGACCCTAGTCTCAACGCCGCTCGTAAAAATGGTCAATTTTGACCAACCCGTGCTCTACGACCCTTCCCAGTCAACCGTGACGAATCGCGATTACACTCGTCGAGAACAGCTATTCTGCCCCCCCGGTACCCCTAAAACCACGCTGGAACGCCTCCGTAAATGCAAATGATAATGACGCAGCACGACATTCCTGCCAATGCCCCTGCACATAATGAACAAGCGTTGCCCTGACTCTTTCATCGCTTCCCTGAGCCCTGCACCCGCTGGCCACGACGAGTGAGTTCGTCGGAGACGAGGCCGGAGAGGAAATCGATTGGGGGCATGGCTTCGGCCTGAGCTTGGCGAAGGCGAGTTTCGAGCACGGCGGCGATTCCATCGCTTTCTGACCTTCCGTTCCAGTTCGCGCATCTGGGCCGAGCTCCATGAGAAAGCATTCCGTCGACTGGGTGGCGCAACGAGGGTCGTCGTCCTGGATAATTTGCGCGAGGGCGTGCTCGTCCCTGACATCTACGATCCCACTCTGAATCCTCTCTATCGCGACGTCTTGGCGCACTACGGCGCTATCGCCCTGCCTTGTCGGATCAAGGATCCAGATCGAAAAGGAAAAGTTGAGTCGGGTGTCGGCCACGCACAACGAGCGCTCCAGGGAAAACGCTTTGAGAGCCTGGAGGAGGCCCAAGCCTATCTGGATCGTTGGGAGACAAGCTGTGCCGATACCCGCATTCATGGCACCACGAAACGACAAGTCGCCGCCATGTTTGCCGAAGAAAAACCATCCTTGCTGCCGCTTCCTCTGGAACCGTTTCGTTACTACCAGCATGGCAAGCGGGGCGTGAATCTGGACGGTTGCGTTGAAGTCGATGCCGCCTACTACGGCCTACCGCCGGGTTGGATCGGACGCGAAGTGAATGTGCAGTGGGATGAGCTTTATGTTCGCATCCTCGATCCCAAAAACGGGCTGCTGCTGCGGGAGCATGTACGCCAGAAACGGGGCTGGTATCGCATAAAAAAAGAAGACCATCCCCAGCACATGCCGCTTCAGGTTTCCCAGTTACTGTGGCGAGCTGGACGAGCCGGTACTCACATCGGTACGCTCTGCCACCTTATTTATGGCCAACCCGGAGAAGTCGGCATTCGCCGCATCCTGGGCGTGCTCTCGCTGGCCAAGAAGTTCGGTACCGCGGCGGTCGACGATGCCTGCGCCGCTGCTCTCGAAATGGGAGTGCATGAGTACCGCTTCGTTCGTCGCTATCTCGAACGTGCCCCACAACTTACCCTGCGGCAAGTCGACCCGCTCATTCGTGAACTGGTTCACTACCGCGATCTCATCAACCTCAAAACCAAGGAGCCAGAAGATGAACCTCATTGAGTTGAATCGTGCGTTAGGACAACTTCGCCTGGGCCGCGTAACCTACCGCGAAACCCACAAACTGCTCGATGACTTGGCCGAGGCCACCATCGATGGAACTCGCAGAGAATGCATGGAATCGTTCGTTTCCGCACCGCTTCTGATTATCGACGATCTGGGGATGCGGAAGTTACCCATGACGGCCGCCGAGGACTTGCTGGAAATCGTAATGCGGCGCTATGAGCGCGCCAGCACTTTGCTCACGTCGAATCGACCGGTCGACGACTGGGGCAAACTTCTCGGCGATAGCGCGGCCGTTACCGCCATGCTCGATCGCCTCCTTCATCATGGCCACGTGCTTAAATTTGTGTTGGATGGATATAGCCGGTCGATTCTGCATTGGGATCTGCGGGAATCGATGAAGGAAGCGGAGATTGAAATGATTCTGGAACGAGCCAAAGAAAAGTACCCGGAAGCGAAACCCAGCATCATCTCAGACAACGGACCGCAGTTCATCGCCCGTGACTTCAAGGAGTTCATCCGGATCTCCGGTATGACCCACGTGCGCACTTCTCCGTTTTATCCGCAGTCGAACGGAAAATTGGAAAGATGGCACAAATCTCTTAAAACAGAATGCATTCGGCCGCTCACGCCGCTGACCGTGGAGGATGCGCGCCGCTTGATTCAGAGCTACGTGGATCGCTACAACACGGTGCGCCTGCACAGCGCGATCGGGTATGTGACACCGCAGGATATGCTGGCGGGACGGCAGGCGGACATTCATGCGGCGCGTGATCGTAAGTTGGAAGATGCGCGCCGGCAACGGCAACTTCGTCGGCAGCAGGCAATGCCTTCGCTGTTTGCGCGATCCCGTTCTGCAGCTACAATGACTGCGCCAGTAGCGTTCGGAAAACGTGCGGCGGCGCGAATCAAATGCCGTGTCGCTGGCGCAATCCATACAGTGAAATTCAAAGAAGCGCCGGAACCACAACTGGTCGGTAAGTCCTTCATCACACGGCACCTCGGAGAATGAATCCGACGGGGGTGGCTGCCAGCAAGTAACGCTATTTTACGCCAAGTCAAGGGCGCTCGACTGATGCCGGGATGCTGGGATCACGCAACTATTAAGCGACGAGAGGGTCCCCGCTCGCATGGGCACTGGGCACCACTGGTGTGAAGGCTTTAGCGGCGCTATGCTGAGCCATGTGTTTTAACATGTTGTTTGCCGATTGGAGTGGATTCTCACAAAGTTTGTTCATGCTGATCGCATCCCCGCAATCCTTGCATGTCATGAAAGTGCCGCCTGCAATACTTCTTGTCGTGGTGTACATAGCTTAAGCCTATACTTCGTTGTTCGCCAAACGGAACACGTCAGGTCAGCGACGTTTGCCACTGCTTATCTCCGCTCTTCGTCTAGCCAAAATAAATGAAGATTATGGTTATTGAATTGAACTGGCTACACTTGAGAATGCGTTGTTCGCATTGCTTCCGATTAAGCGGACTGTTCCCACCACTAGACGGACGAGGCAATGCGGTGCCCATTTTATGCGATAGTGATGCTCATCCCAGAGTCAAGGAGCGAGATGATATCCTCGGGGGTAACGCCGACCTGCTGGGCACAGATCGCAACCTTATTGACGGCTTTGTTCTAAAAGGAGACTGTGCTCTTCGACCAAATCCCCGCATGGGTATGTCCGCGACTCTCGCGACTGCATCGGCTCTATGGAGTCTGCCTCGATTCTCTGATTATCAGCACTATCTCAGAAGCTGAGCACGTACGGCAGTGACGCTCATCACATAATAGCCCGCGAATGCTACGGGTAATTGTTTAGCGCTTTGATACGGGCTGTACAAAATGTAATCGCAGGATCGGCAATGCCGGTTAATCTGGCATGTGGCAGAGGAAAATATTGCCGAAGAGATGGCGCAGCTCAGGCGTGAG
>JBEKUD010000216.1:0-7276 GCA_049515395.1 Candidatus Sulfotelmatobacter sp.
CGCACAAAGACCAGATGGTATGGGGCGGCTTACGCTTTGATGAGACCCCTCTATCCGTTGTGGAAGATGCTTTTCCCGAACTACGTGACAACGACTGAATGCGTAGGTCGCGCCATGCTGAGTGTAACGAAGAGAGGTTTTCCCAAACCTGTCCTTGAGAATCGCGACATCAACCGGATGTGTGGATAAATTTGTGCGAAGACTTAGCTCTCCAATTCCCCTAGTCGGAGTACTGGGGACTCGGTTCGGCAACAGATGCCATACCGCTGCCACACCCGAAACCAAGGGCTATGCGCGAGCATTTCGTCGTGCCGCCGATTCGTAGCCGCGAGATCGCTTGCGCTCAGCGGTCGCGTGTCCGGCAGCGCGAAGATGCGTTCCAGCGACTCGATTTCAGAGATGCTCTGTTCAGCGTCCATCCGTCTCCATCATCTAGTGCGAAGCCGGAACGGGTCAAACCGAAGCCGCATTGGTCTTTCGTGAGCGATTTGTGCGTTGCCAGTCAATCCGCCAGCGCAAGCCTGCTACAGACACCCAGAAAAGTGTCTTTATCGGCGTGCCTCGCGCATGATGGTACAAGGCAGCTGCTCGCTCGTAGAACCCTCGTGTGTGCCACGAATCCTGAAACCCAAACTTCTGAAAATCGAGATGATGACAGAATTCGTGGCACAGGGTGCTCAGGAACGTGCCGAAAGATGTGATTTCCTTCCGTACCGCCGTCCGCATCCACACCCGGATCAGCATAGTTTCGGGAGTATAGTCTCCGAAAAGTTCCGTTGACCAATGTTCGCTGACTCGCAGTGGTCGAGATGCAAGCACGCGGATGCCGCAGTCATTGACCTCGTAGAACTCAGAGGTGGACTCCAGAAATTCAGCGCAGGTTCGCCGGACATTCGCGGTGGTTCCACTCTTCATCGCCGCTTCGATGGATTTGGAAATAATCAGAAAGCGACAGTCGTGCGGCAGATCGAGGGTTTTGACCCTATCACTTTCAAGATACTCTGCACGGTGGCTCGCCTTGCGCGGCGTGGCGTCTGTAATCATCCGTCTGGTTAGCTCGCCTTTCCCGGGACCGTCATTGGGTCCTCCATCTCAGCCAGCGCCAGCACTTGGTAAGTGGCATAGTTGTACACGGGCGACATGGCTAAGAGCCGATCCAGTTCTTCGTTCGATGTGACCTTGTAAATCCAAGCTCCACCGTGACTGCCGATGACGTGGTAGCGGCACTCTAGCTTGTCCCCCAGCTTCTTGGCGTAATCCGGCATCTGCGTCACGGCACGGGCAACCTCAGGCCCGAAGAGTGTCAGGTCGAAATGCCACAATACTAGGAATTTCATAAGCTCCCTCCTTGACCGGAATCTCGGATTAGCTCCCGACCGCCACACAGGATATACCCCTCGTGGTTCCTGCGCACCACCGCTCCGGTTGCTCCGGCTGGGGCAGCAGGAGCAACCGTGTTTGCAAATGGGTAAGGCGTACCATTGGACATGAGCAGAATACATCCAGAATGCTCCGACGCAGACTCTCCTGATCGGTCAGTTGCTGCTGAAGCCCTCCTGCGGCAAGAGCCAGACGATGAAGAAGACGAAGAGGAAGACGAAGGCGACGGCGACGGCAAAGAAGATGAGGATGATGACGAGGAAGAAGATGGCTACTCAGAGTGAAACTGTTCATCCTCGCTGAGGCTTACTAAGCCTGTTTGCGATGTTTTTTAACTCGGGAGGTGAATGATGCCAGCATTAACTGCTAACGAGAAGCGCACGTCGGTGCGCGGCCTTGGGGAGATTGCACTCCGCGTCAACAATCTGGACGCCATGCAGCAGTTCTACGAAGAAGTCATCGGCTTGCCGCTGATGGCCCGAGATTCAGACAGCGCGTTCTTCAAGATTGCGGATGGCTACGGCGGTCACACCCAAGTGCTTGCCTTGTTCGACCGTTCGCAGAGTCCCGACTATCGTGGGACGGATGCAGCAACTTCTACCATTGACCACATCGCTTTCGAGATACGTCTCGCTGATTTTGCAGACGAACTGACGAGGCTGAAGGGTTTGGGACTGCCAGTTGAAACCGCCGAGCACGCATGGATGCACTGGCGCTCTCTTTATGTGCCCGATCCCGAGGGCAATCTGGTGGAGTTTGTCTGCTACGACGAGAGTGTTTAAGACGCGTCTCCAAAGAATTTGGGCGCTTTTGTTTTCATAGTGTCGGCTGGCTGACGTACTGGGTTTCACACGTTTAGTTTCCAATACCCCTTCAGCGGAGCCTTCTGAACTTTCTGCTCCGTCAACAGCAGGTGGAGCGCCTTGTAGACTTTCGCGGAGAAAACAGTAGTATGCTCACAAGCTTATGAATGAAATAGAGCCCTTACTTGAGCGATGGGCGAATTTTTATCTCCTCACGGCGGCGGCAGCCGCGACCCTGATCGGTCTGTTGTTTGTCGTAATCACGCTCGCCGCTGAGCGAATGCCACGAGAAACCCCTAAGATTCGCGTGTATCTTACGCCCACCGTCGTCTATTTCGCGTCTGTACTAGGTATTGCCGCGCTTCTGACCTTCCCAAACCATACTCGGCTCACGGCCACTCTTTGCATTTGCGCCGGGGGCGTCGTCGGCTTGCTTTACTCGGGTTCCAGTTTAATCGGAGGCGGTAAGAAGAATTTCGACGAACTGCATGACCGTATCGCTTACGTGATTGTCCCATTTGCGGCATATGGGCTCCTTGGATTGGGCGGGGTCCTGTTACTCCACGACCCCAAACGCGGACTCACCTTGGTGGCTGTCGGTATGCTGAGTTTGCTTGCGGTTGCTATCCGCAACTCGTGGGCTATCGCCGTCACCGTTGTCTCCACTCCTCCTAAGGCCTGAGAAAAGCGGACTCCGACTGGGTTGGGCTGCTGCCAAATGTGAACGCTCATCCGATCTGGCATAATCCTCTGATGTGCGGACGGTACAAGTTGTCGCGGCGAAAACAGCTTGTCGAGGAATATTTCGACTGCGGTTCCAACGAACCGGACTGGAGTCCTCGGTACAACATCGCACCCACCCAGCCTGTCCCGTTGATCCGCGAAAACCCAAAAGAACCAGCCCGAGAACTGTCGCTGATGCGGTGGGGACTGATTCCGTCATGGGCGCAGGACTCGTCCGTGGCTGCCCAGATGATCAACGCAAGGTCGGAAACGGCAGCCACGAAACCCGCGTTCCGCGGTGCGCTGAAATTTCGCAGGTGCCTGATTCCCGCAGACGGTTTTTACGAGTGGTTGCGGACGGGGAAATCGAAACGGCCATTCTGCTTCGAGGTCAACAAAGGCGAGTTGTTCGCTTTCGCCGGACTGTGGGATCGCTGGAAAGACCCGAGTGGCAACTGGATGAAGACCTGCTCAATACTCACCACGACCCCGAATGCCGTGACCGCACCAATCCACGACCGCATGCCCGTGATTCTCGACCCAGATAATTACGGTCTATGGCTCGATCCGGGAATGCAGAATGTGGTTGAGGTGTCGGAACTGTTGAAGCCTTATGATGCTCGGATAATGCGCTGCTATCCCGTGCGCACGCGGATCAATCACGTTGCGAACGACGACGCAGAATGCTCCGTACCCGTGGAACTCACCCAGATTCAGAATCGGCTATTCTCATAGCACGGAGCGGTTATTTAGTGTGCTCACGACAGTGAGGCTCGTGTAGACTGAGCGGACAAGATAAAAGGTCTGCTGCGTGGAGAGTCTCAAGAAAAACAGTTCCGCCGAAGACCTACGTCTCACCCGTTTAACCCAACTTGCGCTTGTGCTTCCCGAATCAACCCGACAAGTCCGTGGATCACACGCACAGTTTCTAGTCCGAAAAAAGACCTTTGCCTATTTTCTCGATAACCATCACGGTGACGGCATTGTCGCGGTCACCTGCAAGGCATTGCCGGGCGATAGCAAGGAGCTAGCTGACACTCAGCCCAACAGATTTTATCTTCCCGCCCACACCGCATCTAGGCGCTGGGTCGCGCTTCGGCTGGATATGGGCAAGGGGGATTGGGATGAAGTGAACGAACTGCTGTTGGGCAGCTACGCACTGATCGCACCCAAGCGATTAGCGGAACGAGTAAAGAATCTTCCCTAATCGGCAGCCTCCGAACTCGGTCATAATAATCGAGTATGTGCGCCCTTTCCGATGCCTCCTCCAAATCGCCCTTGGTTTTGGAGCCCGAGACTGAGCAAGAGAAGAGCCTCGATCCGCCCGGCCCTCGCATTCGATGCCCGCACTGCGGCTGGTCGCCCCGCAAGGACGACCTTGGTCTTGTAGCTGCGGGCCCACGAACGGCTCGCGGTATGTGCGCCCGCTCTTAGGTAGGAACGAGACAATGTTTTGCGCCGGACTGACCACAGGTCAATTTTGAACAGTTTCACGGCGGACATTGCTCTTAAGATTAGGTCCTCCTCATGGCGGAGGCAAAGTATGGCATCAGCGGCGTTGGCTTCGACTGGAGTACATGACGGACTTTGGACGCAGTATGTGGAAGCGTACTCGGTGGCCGCTGGCATCATTTCTCTCGGCAAGATCGTTCAGCACGTAGCCTTAGTCGTCGGTGCTCTCATCCTGTTGGTGTCGTCGGTCAGTGCGCTAAGTAGTGAATCATGGCTAATGTTCGGTGTCGGTGCACTCATCACGGCTATCGTTAGCGGCGGTGGCTGGATATCCGGCATGATCACCATCGACCAAGAGCAGATTATGCAGTCCATAATTGATGATGCAGCAAACACTTTTCCCCTTTTGGACAATCCCTCGAAGGCTCAGTTTCTTGGCGTAACCTCGCCCGGACAATCCGCCGCTCGGAAAGACCGTTGCTGCGGAAAGCCTAACCAGCAAAAACAAAATGAACCCGTTGCTTCGCCGCTTGTGGCGAACCTACTTTAGGTTGGATCGTGAGTAGGACTGTATCACGCACAGAACGGAGTCCGGATCGGACTGAAAGGCAGGAAGTATCTGCACCCCATTTCAATCTGCCCAGTTCCATTTTGAAAAAGACTGACTGTCACTTTCGACCGAACTTCGAGATCACTTTCCACTTTCCACAGTAGCCCGTTGGAGCCATTCCCCCAGCACAGATGGACAGCACAGATGCACAGATCATAACGTAGGGTGGTTGTGAGACGTTCTGGGGAGGGCTGTTCGAACGAGCGTCCCATGACTCTAACCGGAGTCTGGGGAGCTTTCGTTTGGGTGCTGTTCGCGCCCTCAGCCCAGCCTTGCGTTGCCTTGCGGATGCTTGGCGAAAAAAGCGGCTGGCTATTTCCGAGTAAACTCCCAAGATTCTGCGTACAATGACGTATGCACTTTGTAGAAGAACTCGACTTGGGATCGATCAAACGTCTAGGAAAGCAGGTCAGATTCCTGCTTAGGATACATCAAGCAGAACTCTCCAAGGACCCTACCAGCCACGCCACTGAGTCATCGTGCAGCAATTTGATGGCTGTGCAACACACTGTTAAACAGATGTATGGAGAGGCTGTTGCGCGAGATGTGGCCAATCTCGTTACACTGACCGTGCCTACATAAGAGCGAAAGCCTTGATCGACCTCGATGACTACGCCATGATGTTGATCGCCAAGCGCAAGTGAAACACGCCACCTTCAGTGGTGTCTTTGGCATCAGGTTTGCGTCAAGCTGTGGGTATGGCAAAGAAACGCACCAAAGCCGACAGATTACAGCGGCAGACTGAACAACTGCAAAAAGGATAGATCGCCGTCCAGACGAGATCGAGAAAAAGAAAACTACCCGCGAGGACGTGAACCAAGCCGTTGCCCGGACTCTCGCCGCAAAACATCCTGATCTGGCGGAGGATACCCCCCATGAATCTTCGTGCGCCAAACCTCTTGCTTGCGTCCGTATTTGCCGTGGCTGCTCTAGCAGCCGATAAGGACGCCGGGAAAGCGATCACTGTTAAGGGGTTGTTCTGGATTCAGCATGCTTCAATAACGTTCCGTCGCTCTGTCGAATTTGAAGTGATAGATTTATTCAACACCTCTGCACAAGGACGGTCGTCAAATCATTTAGATACGATGGCGGCGGTGATCCCTACTGGGAAGTGAGTCGTGTTCGCCACTGCGGTAGAGCTTAGGACGAGCTTCATTGAGAATCAGGGCGCGCCCGCTGTGGACCGAGCCGTTCAGGGTACGAATAGCATCTCGCGCCTCCCCAGCGTTAGTCATCTCGACGAACGCAAATCCCCGCGGCTGACCTGTGTCGCGATCCGTGACGGCGATGACTGTTTTAACTGCTCCGTACCCCGCGAATAGTGTCCGAAGCTGGTCTTCGGAAGTGGCAAAATCTAAGTTGCCGACGTAGATGTTAGTCATGGCTCACCTCCGGTGGTTTGAACATGGTTCCATGCCTCGCTGATCTGCTTTCACGCTCGACTTGGTAAGGTGAAGAATGTGTCATCCGGCGTCAGCGAACGACAAGCGCTTTCGAACCTAATACGTTGCTCTAGGTCACGCGAGCCGATCATGACACATGATTCGGTCTCGCTCATATCGCGAGTCCATGTCGGCACCTGCCTTGCAGGCTTAGAGCATCGCTGCGAAGTCTCGCTCTTTCCCACCGTCAGTTGTTGGCCGCGATCGGAAAACTTTCTTAAGCGTCTGCGCAGTTGTGTAGGAATGTCTAAACTATCGGAACGATTTCTATTGTTCTTAGCCACGATGGCCTCCAGTCAATTTCAAGCGGCTAGGTCTGGGAGCAGTTTTCCGCGTTCGGCCTACACTTCAACGCGCTCCGAAGAGCGTGCCGAAGGCATACATCGCGTCATCTACAGCCTGCTCTTCTTCGATATTGTCTGCTGCTGAGTGAAACAGTTCGTGCGCACGGTGTCACAAGTGCCGTTTCCGCTTCAGCAATTCGGTCTGAAACTTTGTTGGCGTCCAACTCAAAGAGCGCAGCCTTGCAAAATTGTCGCCAAACTCTCTTGTACAGTGATCCTAGATATGCCAGTGTTCATAACCACTTCCGGACAAGTAGCGCAGTCCAAACTACTATGAAATGGGAGGCGGGATAAGCCGCCTCCCAATTGTCTCACTGACTGGTCTTAGGCGGCCTTGCCCTGAACCCTGACTTCGAGGGTCTTCTCGCTGCCAACATTAACCTTGATCTGCTTGGGCTTAGCTTCCGCCTTCTTGGCGAGCTTGATCTTCAGAACGCCCTTATCATAATGGGCGCTCACCTGTCCGGAATCGACGGAACTGGGCAGCGTGAACGACCGGGTAAAGCTTCCGTACTGCCGCTC
>JBEKUD010000217.1:0-7221 GCA_049515395.1 Candidatus Sulfotelmatobacter sp.
TACCGCGATCTCGATTACCTGCTACTAAAGGCGCAGCGCTTGGCCGTCACTAAGACCGAATTCCTCGCTTTCCAGAAAGCCGCCTAGAATGCACATTTATCCAGATTCTCGATCAGAGCCCTTTTTCGACACCTGCTAGAAAGTCCCGACACGCCCGAAGCAAAGCAGGCGAAGCTGAAAGAATGGCGTACCGAAGTTGCAACCAGTCTCGGACATCCGCAGACTTCCAACCGGGCCGAAGAGGTTTTGAAAACAGTTCGGGGTCTCCCTCCGCCAGAGCGGCAAATTCCAAGAGGTATCTGACCAGTTACATCGATCATTTGATGTTGGAATTGAAGTCCGATAGGTGAAAGTATTTTTCAAAATCGAAATGATGCAGGTTATTGCGCCACGCTTCGAGTGGAGTCTCACGCTGCTCCTGCGGCTGCGGGTAGATCTCGTATCCAGCTGCGGTCGCGGACACAGACGTAGAACTGTAGGTCGCCGCCAATAAAGAAACATTGCCGCTCGTGGCAAGAAGCGCACGGATCGATTCAATGAGCAGCAAATCATTTCTGCCGAGTTCTCAAATCATTCGTTGTTGCTCTAGATCTAGAGTTGAGGCAACAAGTTGGAGTACTATCTCGTCGGTGTCGCTTTGCATGGCGATTGCCTCCTGAAACAAGCTGGCGGAGAGGACGGGAGTCGAACCCGTAATGCCCTTCCATCAGGCAAGCGGGACTAAGCCCGCTGGGTCTTGGCCGATGACCAACCTCTCCGCGTTTTTATTTAGCGGACGCATGTAACGCACAATTTATCGTGCATGATCTGTGGAACAGAAAAGGCACGTGGAAAAGTGCATTTAGGACTACAGTTTTATCTACTTGGCCTGTGCTGGACTTTGACCACTTCGTTCGGCCTCTGCCGTGTCAATTTTGGGGTCAGAGCCCCAAAACCTTCCCTCATCTGTGGCCCGAGGAACAATCGTTTGAGGCAGATAAGAAAAGTGAGCAGTAGTGCACAGACTAGGCCAGCGGCGCCGTGGAATCCTTGCACCGACAAGACGCCGCTTACCCGCGCCCGTGAGCCTCTCGCCGTGACGGGCACTAATAAAGGATGAGCAGGCAGAAGGAAGCACTATGCGTACTACGGTTGCTATTCGCTCATTGTTGTTTTCGTTCGTCTTGCTAATTTTCTCCCACGGTGCATTTGCTCAAATCGGTATCGGCATTTCCGTCAACTTCGGTCCCCCGGCGCTTCCCGTTTACGAGCAGCCAATCTGTCCCTCCGACGGCTACCTATGGACGCCCGGCTACTGGGCCTATGACGACGACGATGGATACTACTGGGTGCCCGGCACTTGGGTCGAGGCACCCCAGGTCGGCTTTCTCTGGACGCCAGGTTATTGGGGCTGGGGCGGCAACGCATTCCTTTTCCATGAAGGATATTGGGGCCCACAGGTGGGCTTCTACGGCGGCATCAACTATGGTTTCGGCTATGGCGGTCTTGGTTATGAGGGCGGTCGCTGGGAAGGTGGTCACTTCTCCTACAATACATACGTGAATCACGTAAACACTACCATCATTCACAACACCTACAACACTACGGTGACGAACGTCTCCGTAACTCATGTCAGCTACAACGGTGGTACCGGTGGGGTTGAAGCGCGTCCCACACCGCAGGAAGAGTCTTACGCTAACGAGCACCACGTCGGTCCAGTAGCCACGCAAACGCAGCACGTTCAGGCAGCCCGCAATAATCCCGAACTGCGCGCTTCTGCCAACCAGGGCAAGCCGCCCATCGCGGCTACTGCTAAACCCGGTGATTTCAAAACTGGCGTTGTAGCCTCCAGACAAGCAGGAGGCGAATACAAGGCTCCTCCGGCGAACGCGGCACGCGGCAATGAAGCGCGTCCCAGCACGGAAAGTCGCCCAGAAAATACTACGGAAGCTCGGCCCAACACCAATAATCACGCCAGCGAATTGCAGCCACACAAGTTCACGCCGCCAAACACCGGCAACGCCGCAAACGACAAGAAATATCAGCAGCAACAGGACAAGCTAACTGCCAAACAAGCGCAGGATCACCAGAAGCTCCAGCAGCAGCAGGAAAAAGAACATCAGCAAGCCACCCAGAAAAACTACAACGACGCACAGAAACAGCAGATGGAGCAGCGCCACGCTCAGCAAACGCAACAGGTCGAGCAAAAGCATGCCACTCAGCAGAAGCAGATGGAGCAGCGCCAAGCGCCGCGCCAAACTACACCAAAGCCGGAGAGCCGTCCTCCCGCGGAAAAGCCGCATTGATTGCGCTGCCAGGCCGGGCTGGATAGCCGCGGTCCTCGCACAATCAAACAACCAAACGAGCTGTAACGATTGCGTCGCATCGCTGCCAGCCCGTTTTTTATTTTCCGCGCGACGTGAGGATTCCCATTGGGCGAGTGACGCTAGTGCTTTTTCGGACGCGACGCCGCGATGAGCTGGAGGCGCCGGAAAGGGCGGGGCGTCGTGTTCGAAAAAGCCGTCAGAAGGAAGCCGCTGGCGTTTGCGGCGGACGCGGGCCTATCTATGGTATTTCAATCGATTTTCGCCCGGAAACCCTTGCCAGAAGCGGGATTCAGAAAAAAGGTGGCTTTCAATGCGCATCGATTTAAGCACGGTCCCCGGGGTTCGCGATCGCCTCATCCTAACGCGAGGCCTATCATTCTTCAAGGCTCAAGCGTTCGATTTTCGGTCTCGCATCTCCGAGGCCGCTTGCTTCGAGCACGCGGCAGCGTCTGCCGCGCCAGCGGCTTCGTTCTGACGGGCAAACGTGAAGCAATCCCAAGGTAAGGTCGGCCGACAATTCACGAACTTGGTTTTCGAATCCGGGATTCTCGCGGATCCAGAGCGGGCGAAGCTCAGGATAGATGAGGAACCACGATCGCAGTACTCGGCGGAATTGGCTTATGCGCTTCACACTAGGCCGGATTTCCCGGCCCACCCAACGATGTAGTTCTTCAAAAACACCGTGAACTCTTCCGCAACTGGCGAAAGCTTCCTGCCTCCCTTGCGAATCTGGTAGAAGTCAAGGTGCACAGTTGGATTGACCAAAGAACTGATCAGGAGTCGTCTCCTCTGACACTCCGGCAATGCAAAGGAAGGAACGACAGCGATTCCCTCGCCCACTTCGACCATAGCGATTTGCGTGTAGAGATTGTTCAAAACAAGACTGGGTTGGTAGCTGATGCCCGCCTTCGCGAGGCTCCTGTCAACGAACTGCTGCATGGGTATGGACGGCTGCAATGTAACGAATCTCTCTCCCTTCAACGAGGCCCAACTCGCGGTGGGACGGGAGGACGCACGCCGGGGATTCGCTCTTATCACCATGAGGGAAAAACGGAACAATGGGATTTGCCGGATGCCGGGAACATGCTTGAAGAAGAAACCAACTCCCATATCGAGTTCCCCGGACTCGACCTTCCCTAAAGTAGTGGCGCTATCACCATCGAATACCTGTAGCCGAAGCTCTGGCCTACCGGGGCGGAACGCTTTGATGGCTTGCGCTACTCCCCCGGCCGCCCATAGGGGCGGCGCACCCACTGACAGGGACGGGCCTACGGCACCCTTGGTTCGCGCGATGCCGGATAAAGACCTGTCTAACTCATGAAGGTTGTGCTGAACAGCTGTGAGCAATTCGGCTCCCGACGCTGTAAGGGCAACCTGTCGCGTCGTGCGATCGAAAAGCCTGACACCCAGTTGGTTCTCCAACTCCTTGATCAAGATGCTTAGCCCAGAAGGGGTGATGAACAGCGCGCCAGCCGCACGTGTGAAGCTGCGATGCCGCGCAACCAACAAAAAGGCCCGGAGCTGGCGCGAGGTAAAATCAATCATTGAGTATTCCTTATCAACTGTCAATGTTTTTGAACTTGTATTATAAATCTATCCAGTTCTAATTATCTGCAACCCTGGGGTGGCGCGGACCTCGACCAGGGGAAGCCGGTCACTCGATCATTTTGGGACACAGAGAGCTGTGCCGGGCAAATCCAACGGAGGAATCAGTGGACCCGACCAAGGGATGCCCATGAATTCGCAAGGAACTGCAGTTTTGACTACGGCTGAGTTGAGTGATGTCGCTGAACGAGCGAGACGCCGAATCGCTTACCGTCTGCTTCCTTTTGTCTTCCTCATCTATATCGTTAACTATATCGACCGCGTCAACGTTTCCTTTGCCAACCTCAGGATGAGCACAGATTTAGGCTTTAGCGACCGCGTCTACGGGTTAGGGGTTGGTATGTTCTACCTGACGTACGTCCTGTTTGAAATACCAGGAGCCATCATCGCAGAACGTTGGAGCGCAAGAAAGTGGATTGCGCGCATCATGATTTCCTGGGGAATCGTTACAGCGCTGACTGGTTTTGTTCATACGGCCGGGCAGTTTTATATGGCACGCTTTCTACTGGGCATTGCCGAGTCCAGTTTTTTCCCGGCCATGATCGTCTATTTAACTCATTGGTTCCGCATGCAAGAGCGTGGCCGGGCCATCGCATGCCTATATGCAGCAGTTCCCGCCGCCTGGCTAATCGGTTCGCCCCTGGCGGGGTGGCTGCTTGGAGCGCATTGGCGGTCGCTGGCGGGGTGGCGCTGGCTCTTTATTCTGGAAGGGATCCCTGCGATCCTCCTGGGAATCATCACCATCTTCTACTTGACGGACTGGCCAGCACAAGCACAGTGGCTTCCTGAGTCAGAGCGCAACTGGCTCGTCACCGAATTGCGGGCGGAGCTCGAAGCCAAAAAAAAGAAACGCAACTATACGATCATGGAAGTTTTTGGAGAGAGACGAATCTTAATCTTGCTTCTTGCCTACTTGCTGGCCATGACGGGGTATCTCGGAAACATCTACTGGATACCTACTTTTGTGAAACGTGTTTCGGGATTTTCCAACCAAACCGTGACATCTCTGCTGATGGTTCCAGCGTTGATAGGGGTTCTGGGGATGCTCATCAACGGCTGGCATTCCGATAAGAAGAACGAACGGCATTGGCACACAGCAGTCCCGCTGTTGGCAGCAAGCTCCATGTTCTTCTTCTCAAGCTTTTCGCGACACGACGTGACCTTAACGATCGCGTTCCTGCTGCTGGGGAGCGGGTTCTTGTTCGCGTATTTTCCAACTTTCTGGGCGATACCGACGACGATGCTAAGTGAGGCAGCAGCGGCCGCCAGCTTCGGCCTGATCAACTCAATCGGGCAACTTGGCGGATTCACGGGAAACTATGCGATCGGTTTTCTCAACGACCGAACGCATTCACTTGCAGCGAGCTTCGCATTCATAGCGCTCGTCTATGTTGCGGCGGGAGGCCTGATCCTTAGTCTAAGAGTTCGCAGGCCGTCCTGCTTCCAAATGAAGGCTGAGCTACAGGCAAACGAGGCGGCTCTTCCTCAGTAGGAGAGAAGATATGGGCACGTGGGAGGGCGAGGTGTTCTCCATTCATATCGCGCCGCAGGCTGCCGCGCTGATGCAGTCGGTTTCGGAAGTGCGGGCCGTTCCGGGGCGCGGCCTCGAAGGAGATCGGTATTTCACGGGAACAGGGTTTCTTTCGTCTAAGCCGATCGTTGGGGGCCACGAGATCACACTCATCGAGATAGAGACTCTCGAAGCGCTCTTCGGTAGCGGGGTCAACGCGGCAGGAGACCAACCGGGAATTAGGATCAAGGCTTCGGATACCCGCCGCAACGTGGTGACCTCCGGAGTTCCACTCAGTCATCTCTTTGATCGTGAATTCTGGGTCGGCGCGGTTCTCCTGCGCGGCACGCGCCTCTCGGAACCGTGCAAGCATTTGGAAGAGCTCACGTCAGCTGGCGTGCGGAGTGCACTCACCCATCGGGCGGGTCTGCGAGCAAAAATTCTCAGCGAAGGTATCATCCACGTGGGAGACGTCATTTGCCCGAGAGATTCTCGTTTACAGGAGGCGAGGGGCATATGAGATTGCTGTTGCTGTTCCTGCTTTCCATCTCGAACGGCGTGACGTGCGCGCAAGACTACCCAACTAAGCCCGTGCGCATCATCGAGCCGTTCGGGGCTGGCGGCGGGCCTGACGTGGTAGCCCGCGCCATCAGCCCAAAGCTCTCAGAGCTGTGGGGCCAGCCCGTGACAGTCGAGAATCACCCCGGCAAAGGAAGTACAGAAGCCCCTGCCCTAGTTGCGAAGTCGCCGGCCGACGGTTACACGTTGCTCGTGAACACCAGCGCTCAGGCGTACAGTGCCGCGCTCGTGAGGACCCTACCGTATGACCCGCTGAAGGATTTCATTCCTGTCGCTCCGCTCACCAGCCAGCCCTACGTGCTGGTCGCAGGAAAGTCGTCTGGCATTACCTCTGTGGGCGAGCTCATTGCAGCGGCAAAGGCGAAGCCCGGTGAGCTGAAGTTTGGCTCCACAGGCGTGGGGACAGGCACGCACCTGGGGATTGAGAAGTTCAATTTGGAGGCAGGTATTAGGGCAGCACACCTGCCGGCTCAACCGGGCGACGCGATCGCCGACGTGATCGCCAGTGTAGTCGCAGGACGAACCACTTACATGATGGCACCTATCCAGCTTGCTCTGGTCGATATTCGTGCGGGCAATCTCCGTGCGCTAGGCGTGACCACTAAGAAGCGCTCGTCCTTACTGCCCGAGGTTCCGACCATCTCCGAGGCTGGCGTCCCTGGCTTCGACCATCCAATTTGGTACGGAGTGTGGGTGCCCGCTGGCACTCCTGCAGGAGTTGTCGAGAAAATAGCGAAAGACATCGCGCGCACCTTGGCTAGGCCGGATGTGCGCGACGAACTTGCGACGCATGGGGCTGATCCAATGAGCATGACACAGCCGGAGTTCGCGCGCTTCGTGGTGAGCGAGAGTGAAAGCGCGGCGCATATCATCGGAACCGCTGGGATCAAACCTCACTAAGCTTGAGCTTCCAACCATCGGGGCCCCCGATTGCTGGCGGATGACGGGCAAACCGGAAACTATCGATCTAAAGATGAGAACGGGAGATCCCGGCGTTGTCGGCAAGAGATCTCCCGCGTGGCGGTTTGATTTGAGCAGTTTTACGCATACAGCGCCAGGCTGCTGCTGTTCGCATGCTCTTGAGCCTCTTCCGACTCTGCACCTTGCCTTTGAGGTCGACGAGCGAAGGGCATCACAAAGCCAAAGCCTACTGACGATACTACCCGTGTTGTGCGGAACCCAGAGAATTCGAGGTATGATTCCACGTCTAGTGGTTCCGAT
>JBEKUD010000218.1:0-7191 GCA_049515395.1 Candidatus Sulfotelmatobacter sp.
GCAAATGTCGTTCCTGCGGAAACTTGGCTGCGAGGAAATTCAGGGCTACTACTTCAGCAAGCCCTTAACGGCCGAAGAAATTTCCGCGCGATTGAAACTTGGTTCTCTTGGCAGCCCGGTCGTATGTTGAGTTCTGTGCTCGCCCGCATTTGATCCTGCTGACGGAGAGAGATACAGGCGCCGCTATTTCTTCCAGACGATGGCGTTGATCAGGTGTTGGCCGCTTGTGACTGCCCATCCGGGTATTTTTGCTTCCGGAGTTTTGGCTTGCTTTCAAATCCGGCCGTCTGTGGGGCAGTAGGCGAAAAGAGTTCGACGCGGTTCCTTCCATTCTTCTTGGCGGCATACATGCTGATATCGGCTTCGAGAAGAAGGTCCGACACCGATTGATTGCGGGCCGAGCAAGTTACGGTGACTCCCAGGCTCAGAGTGGCGGAGATTGTGCCAAAGGGCGTTAAAATCGGATCCTGGGCCACCAGGTTACGAATCTCTTCGGCGCGGCGGACGCCAGTGGTTATCGGGCAACCAGGCAGAATGATGAGAAACTCTTCCCCGCCGTATCGTCCCACGACGTCGTAGGAACGCAAGTCCGACTTCAACCTGCGAGCCACTTCCTTCAGGACCTCGTCGCCTGCGGCGTGGCCGAGGGAATCATTGATGCACTTGAAGTGATCGATATCGGCCATGATAACCGTAGAGGGCTTCCCTTCGCGCTCACCTCGCGAGAACTCCCTCTCAATAGCAGCCAGTATTTCCGAGCGGTTCAATAGGTTGGTCAGAAAATCGTGAGTGGCTGAGAAACGCAGCGATTGCTGAAGATCAAGAATCCTCTTGCCAGCCATAATTCGGGCGCGCAATTCCGAAGGATCGACGGGCTTGGCCAGATAGTCATCAGCACCGGCTTCCATCGCAACCAAGAGGTCACGCTTCCGATTCATGGCCGTTAGCATCACGGTGTAGATGTACGTTTCTCTCGAACCATAGGTTCTGATGCGGCGGCATACGTCGATGCCGTCGAGTCCGGGAAGCATCCAATCAAGCAGAACCATTTCTGGAGGTTCGGGACCTTCCAGCAACTTGACCGCTTCGGTACCGCTTTCGACGGCGAAAAATTCGAATCCCCAGTCGGTTAAGTAACCCCCAATCCGATGTCGTTCGATGCAGGAATCTTCAACCAGCAAGATCTTCATGATGTTCGCCCTCGATGTTGGCAGGTCTTTGCCGAATACGCAAGATCACGAAACGAGAACGAAAGACCATCACACTTCTGGGAGGGTGGCAATCAAGAGACAGAAGCAGGTCTTCCGGCTGCCTAGGAACACTGTCAGGTGACGACAGATGAAGTCAGAAAAGTTGGACGTCAGTGACTAACGGTGGCCCGGATCTCGGGGTGTCCGAGTCGGCGGGTCTGCCGGTAGGCCAGATTTTTTTTACCGATGGCTCTTCCGATGTTGAGATTTATACGTCGCATGGAAAGGCCAAAGAATCCTGGGCGCCCGTCATTCAGTCTGTCGACCATGAACATGATACGTGCGATGCGGGCCAGGCGTACGGCTTTCTGGGGTCAATTTTGCTCATCTAAATTTCCTCTATGTGCTCCGTTGTCATCCATAGGATGACATTTTAACATCCTCGTTGTCAAGAGAATGCTTAGTTAGGGGTGATAAAATCCGCTCGATATGACCTCCAAGGATATGAGGCTCACGTTCCGTGTTCACTCCGATCTAAAAAATAGATTGGAGTCCGTTGCTGCCGCGGAAGGGCGAAGTGTGGCTCAGATATGCGAAGCGTTCTTACACGCAGGTTTGATGAAATATGAGAAAGAGGGCACAAAGTATGTTCAGAAATTCTTGGCTCGTCAGGAGCAAGAGCCCTAAATTGCTTCCGACGGTGCACTAGGGCAATCCCGATTTTCACAGCCTGGGACGATTGTGTGCCGGCACCTACTCTCACTGAAATGAGTGCAGCCCGACCGCGTGCAACACGTCCACTTCGCTCGAACAGGTTCGGGACTATATCAAAATCGAAAACGGGCTTAAAGTGCTACACGGGACCAGCGGCCGAAGACACGAGAGCAAGAAAGTCATCAGGATGAATTCAATCGACTCTTGTCAGATGCCAGTCAAGAACCACGGCGGTTACCCCCTGCGCCCTTGATCTTTAGAATCCGACGATGTATTAGGTAAATTAAGGCGCGGACCACGTGGGAGGCGAGTTCGCGCGCAGATCGAGTTCTCGCAAATACGAGTTCTCGCGCTGGTTGAGTTCTTAAGCACACTGCGGGTTCGGGAAGCGGTCCACAGGTCGTTTAACGACTCTTCCACCACGCTGAAGAGGGATTCTGCAGCGGCAAACTTAGGCTGATTTTTAGGCCAAGGAGTTTCCGGGCAGATGTCCTTTTTTCGCGATTACATTGTTCGGTCCGCATCCGCAGCAACATCCTCCACTTGGTGCTTTCCGTATCTCCTGCGGACGCAGCACCCCCCTTGATCGCCAAATCCACCGGAAATCTAAGGTTGCTCGCGCTCGAGAAATCAGATCCTTGATTCAACTAAAGAAGTGAGAAGGGGGAAAAATGCCATCCAGTAGCGAGAAGGTTACGTCGAATCGCATGAACGCGCAGAAGTCAAAGGGGCCGAATGACACGACCTCCGCCCGGTTTAACGCTCTCAAACACAGCTTACTAGCCGTCGGAATCACCGAGCTTGACGAGGCCGACGGTTACCAGACCACATTGAGCGAACTGATTAGCGAGAAGGCTCCGGTTGGGATGGTTGAAACTTTTCTCGTCAAGTCCATCGCGTTAGATATGGTCCGGTGGTCGCGCGCTCGGCGCCTGGAAGCCGACTACATTACAGCGGCCCTGAACCCACCTTTGTACGAAAAAACTTTTCTAGGCGCCTTCGATTCAGACCTCCGTGGTGCTGTGATCGATCCCGGACTTCCGGCCGCGCTGGGCGCCGGGCACGCCCAAACCCTCGTCAGCACGTACCAGCGATATGAAACGTTGTTCGCCAACCGATTGTTCAAAACCATCCACGAGCTCGAGCGAATGCAAAAAATGCGGCAGAGTGAGCGCATGCCGGCGCCGGCGGCAATCGATGTAAGTAGTACTTCAAGGATCGCAACGGCGAACGTGGCTCCTACAAGCCCGGAGCAGCAGCCGAAAACTATACTCAGCGATGACGAGAGCTTGCCGAAACCGGTCACCGTAGATGTGATTGATGCCGGCAGCGAGGTTGTGGCCTCGGCTGCTGCGGACTTGGATCAAGAGAAGACTCCGCCCGCCGATGACGAGAACTTCACCGCAGTTGCCGGGATTACGCCTGTTAACCTGGGATCGGCTCCGGCCGGGCAAGCCGGCCAATGGAGTTCAACGCCTCCGTCCGGACCGCTCTGGATGAAGGCCAATAACCAGGCAAACCCAACGCCCACCATACAGGTGGATGGGTCCAGGCAGAAAGGAGGGCCTCGATTGTATGCGAAAAGCGCGCGATGAAACAACTGGAGCTTCTTCGGAGATACCCAGTGGCGAAACGATGCAGGCCGACAGCTGTTTTACCAAACAAAGCCAAGAAGTGGCTTTTGGACATTGCCACCGGGCTTTGGGCATCTTGCTTCCTTTTAGCGTCCGAAAGCATCCTAGCGAAGATCGAAGGCGGAAATCATCCATGCGAGGCTGTGTTACGGACGAATGCTTTCGAGGCTTTCGGTTTCGCAATCGTAAGAGAAATCAGACCGGCAAAGAGAAGGCGCAGGAAACGAACGAACACTTATTAGTGAAGTCGACCGGTTTGTGAGCCGGTAACTCGTACCAGAGCTCTTCCCTTCTTTCCGGGTGCGGCGATCAAAGCATGTCGCAGCGATTTTGCGAAACAAAGCCACTAAGTGTTTTGTTTTAAGCATTTACAAAAGTGGTATCCCATAAAATCGCGAGTTTTGTAGCTGTTAAGGCGTTGCGGTAAACGATCATTGCCCGCCCTAGCGGACCACATAATAATAATGATGATTTGCAGGCTGGAGGATGCTCTTCAGTCCTCCCATTTCGTCAGCGCGGAGTCCAAGCTGTCGCAAAAACCATACGTGTTTTCGGTTAACAATGACATGTACGACTGCGAAAGCTGCGTGCCCAAAATCAATGTCAAGGCCGACGGCCAGGACCAGGCTGTCACCGGCCAGACGTATGACACCATCTCGGTGCAGGTGGTGGACCTGAACACGATTCACGTCGTCCTGGAAAAAGGTGATAAGCCAGTGAGCGATGCAACCCGGAAGGTCTCTGCGGATGAGAAGAGGCTTACCATCGAGGGCACCAGCTATCCCGCCGACGGCAGTCAGCCATACAAGTCGGAAGCCAAGTTCATGCGCGACGCTAAAGGTCCTGCCGGCTCGAATGCGACCTCCGGCTCGTGGCGTATTCAGAGTGTCAACGAAGATACCGCTGGACTCGTCACCACCTGGAAGGTCTCCGGCGATCAGGTGAGCATGTCGACGCCGACCGGCGAAAGCTGGAAGGCCAAGTTCGGCGGCGCAGAGTCGCCGGTTAAGGGTATGTACGGTAATTACACGGTCTCCGTTAAGAAACTGGGCGAGCGTGCGATTGAAGTGACCTTAAATCGCGATGGGAAGCTTTATAGTGTGACTAAGATCTCGGTCTCGGCCGACGGAAAGATGACGGAGGTCGCGGACAACAAGCTAACCGGAAGAATTTCGACATATATCGATGAAAAGCAGTAACCAAGGTTAATACAAAGTTGGTTTGACGATGCTTCCCGCCTAAGGCCGGGATGGCGCTCTGCAAGAATTCGCGTGAGGAAGACTGAGGCAGTCCCGCACAGCGGATGATGCGCCCGCCATCCCAGCGAGTTTGCTGGAACCTGCTCCGAGAGCTGAATTGGCAAATGCGAAAGGTGACCCAGACCTATGATTTCACTGCGACCACGACCAGTGTGAAATCATCCTGAAAACTCCCGTTGCAGAAGCTGACCACCTCTTTCTTGATTGCGGCAAGCATTGCGGAGGCGCTTAATGCAATGTTGCGACTGCCTAGCTCAATCAATCTTCGCTCTCCAAATTCCTGTTCATCCGAATTCATCGCTTCAGTTAGACCGTCAGTATAAAGCACCAGGCGGTCGCCGGATTCCAGCTGAAGTCCTGCATCTTCGTACTTCCGGTCAGGAAATATTCCCAGCGGCGTTCCTCCTTCCTCCAATGGAACTGCCTCACCCGATTTGTGGAACAGAATGGGCGGACAGTGCCCGGCGCTGGCATAGGACAGCCTATTATCCGTCGTATCGATCAGGCAGTAACCGAACGTAACGAACTTATCGGCTGCAATGTTATTGGATATCACTTCGTTTAATTTACTCACGAGAGTGCCGGGTGAGACCGCTTCGGAAGCGAAGGCTCGAAAGCTGGCCTGCAGGTTGGCCATCAACAACGCAGCGCTAATCCCCTTGCCGACCACATCTCCGATGCAGACCCCAATCTTGCTCTCGCTGAACTTCAGTACATCAAAATAGTCCCCACCAACGACGCGGGCAGGCAGCCACGTCCCTGCCACTTCCAGCCCCCTAACCTGGGGAATCTTTTTGGGTAAGAGTCCTTCCTGAATCTCTCGCGCTTTGTCCAGCTCTTGCTCTTGCTGCTGCGATCGCGTATTTCCAATCTCGACGGCGCGTTGAAGTTCGAGATTCTTGCCCTCGAGCCGCACTCGCGATTCCTCATGCAAATGGCGGACGCTCCCCACGATCAAAATAACGACGACTACAAGTTTACCGGTGCTCCATAGCTGCGCGAAAAACGAGTTAAAGGGAGCTCCATACAAAACCATCACGATCGTCAGTGTCAGCGATACGATGGCAACCGCCGTGAAGAACAACAATGTCAGGAACGCGATCCAGTCCAAGGGAAAGCGGAGGCGCGAGGAGAATGGAGCGAGATGGTTCATAATCGGTGTCGTCAAATTCCCGATGATGAGAGTGTAGAGGAGTACAGGAACGAAGCCCGTGCCTGGACCGCGCACATTCGTGACCCAAAGAACCGCGAACAACGCGACCGCAACCACGAACAACACGCCCTGCCTTGAAAAAAAAGTGCGCGCGCCGTCGGAGTGGGACAACAACTTTGCGATGGAAAACGTCATCAGTCGTTAGCCAATTGTGACCGAGTGCGTTCAGGATTCGCAGAACATGTTAGGCGGTACCCAAACGCGGGTCAAGGCGGGACAAAGACAGGTCTACCACACTGCTTCGCAGGACTGAACGCTGACTAGTAATAACTGCGGCTGCGTTTACCAATAACGTTGCACTTGAGCGCGAAACTTGGCCAAACCCCAATTGTTTCGGTCAAACAAAACCCACGCCGAGCCGCCTCCCGTGCTGCGGAATCATAGGTTTACGAACTGACCCCCGACTTCTTGACGCACTCGGAGACGATCAGCTCCGAGCTCAAGCCGACTGACTGGTCCGCAGCAAAGAGAAAAGGACCGTGTCCATTGCACGGCCCTGAATGCATTTTTGGTTCTGGACGAGAATCTGTAAAAACGTTCGATTTGCGTGGGTTTATCAGTTGCGTCCAATTTGACAGCAGCAGTCGCCGTCGCTGTGGGAATGTGGAAACCCGCGTCCTTTGCGGGTTTCCAAGCTCCGAGGGCGGGCAAGAACCGTTGTGGTAGACGTTCCATCATTCCGCCCTCGGAGCGCCATTTCCACAGCGAGGCCCCGGTTTATCGGCCATTCTGGCGAGAATGTGTTGTTTGGGCGGCCGGCGGAGCGGAAATAGCTGCATTTCAGAAAGCCGCGTAGAACGTACGTTTTTCCAAATTCTCGTGCAGAGCCAAAAATTCTTTAAGATCTCGACGGCACCAGACAAGTTCATGTACTTCGGTACATTTAGCAGCGTTCGAGATTCAGCACTGCCATAAGTTCAGTCAGGAAGCGGTCGTGTGAATATATTCCTAAGCCTGGTCCAGGACCAAGAAATTGATGAACTTGTCCACCTGTTTCTCAAGATCGAAGTGTCGACTTATATGGTCGCGAGCCCGCCCACCCATTGCGATCCTGAGATCGCCATCATTACCGAGCCGAGCCATTGCACTGCCAAGTGCAGATGGATCCTGTTTCGGGACAAGGATGCCGGTTTCGCCGTCCACCACGACCTCCACAGCACCACCGCTTCGCGTCGTAATAA
>JBEKUD010000219.1:0-14122 GCA_049515395.1 Candidatus Sulfotelmatobacter sp.
CTTTAGAATCAGTCTTCCTCTCCCGCCAATTCTTACCCTTGTCGCATCTTCGTCTCCTACTCACCAAAAACTCTTCTACGCTCCACTTTCACGAATAATGCGGGCTAGCAGCCATCGCTGAGATCAATAGTTCGAGAGAGCACGAGAAAGTCTGCGAGAACTATTACCTATAAAAACCTATTCCACGTACCCCAACAGTCTTGCCAACACTGAAGCGACCTGACGAAATAAAGACACTTCTTAGATTTACGAAGATAGTTTTTCCTGATTGGATTATTTGCGACCGAAAAGGAAGAAATTGACTATCTAATCCAGCCGAACGCCCCCTTGGAGGATACGATCGCTCGAATGCAAGCGAGACTCCGCGGAGGATAGCAGTTGTGATTCTGGCCGCTTGGCGTACATTTGCACAGACCATCTTGTCACTTTCATTTTTTCGCTTGCGACAAAGCGGCGAACATACATCCCGGATTGGCTGTCACTCGACCGAGCGGCGAAACGCAGCGGAGGTAAGGCGGGTGCAGCAAGTTGTCAGGTTTGGTTGTTAGCATTACAAAGTTATTACTACTTTTCCTCGAGCATGCCCTTGTTCCAGATACCGGATAGCCTCAGGAACTCCAGTCAACCTGTACCGCTTGTCGATAACCGGTGTTGCCTTTCCGGCCTCCATGAGATCGCGCACAACGGTCAAGTCCTTTTGGTTGGGTTTCGCCAGAACCATGGCCAGTTTTTGGCTCACGAGCCGTGACCACACAGGCGCCGTGACCGCACGGGCCATAGGACCGATCATCCACGGACTACTCGGTCCTCCGACCGCGATGTATATGCCCGGAGGAGTTAAGACGCCCCTGCACGCTGACAACGAATGGTTGCCAACGCCGTCGAAAAATAGGTCGTAACGTTGCCCACTTTTGGTGAAATCCTCTTGGGTGTAATCCACGACGTGATCTGCGCCGATGGATCGGACCATGTCCACATTCCTCGTGCTGCATATGCCGGTCACGTCTGCACCGAACGACTTGGCAATCTGCACAGCGAACGTACCCACGCCTCCCGCCGCACCGTTAATCAAGACCTTCTGCCCCGGCTGAATCTGTCCCTTGTCTCGAAGACCCTGCAATGCGGCGAATGCCGCCACAGGTGCGGAAGCCGCTTGCTCAAACGTCACGTTGTCTGGCTTCATGACCAATGCCGACTCGGAAGTGCACGCATACTCGGCAAAAGCCCCATGGCACGTGCCGAACACTTCGTCGCCTGGTTGGAACTGAGTTACGTTCCTGCCAATCGCGTCCACCTGGCCGGCCACATCAACGCCGAGTCGTATGTCCTTTGGTTTGCGCAGGCCGGCCCGTATGCGAAGGAAGTACGGCGTGCCTCTCATAAAGTGCCAGTCAAGCGGATTGACGGAAGCCGCGCGGACTTTTATCAAGACTTCGTAGTCCTTGGGAACAACCTTCTCAACGTCCCTGATCTGGACAACGTCGGGTGACCCGTATCGGCTATAGACGGCGGCCTTCATGCTGCGCTGGCCTGCTCCTTCCATCGTGGAACGTTCACGCCCATCACGAGAAGCCACAGCATCACCAATCCTTCCGCGAGGAGGGCGGAAGCCAGATTGTAGGGGGACAAATCGTTTACGAGCGGCAGTGACAGATAGGTCAGCCAACCCAAACCGGCAATCGTCATCAGCGCGCCCAGGATTCGAGGCAGAAAGGTCGACCTGAAAATCAGGTAGCCGATCAGAGCCAATAGATCCGTGAAATGCCAGGCCAATACCGACGCCCCCGAGGCTGGAATTGAAGAGTCTCAAAGGTGAGTGCACGAGGTTGAAGGCCGCCGCGAGCGAAGAAAGACTCCATGTTCACCGGCTTAAAGATGGCATAGAGGAGCAGCGTTACAGCGACCATGCTTGAGATCTCGACGATGCCCGCTTCGAGATCGGCTGCGAAACTCAACCTGCCGCGAACGACGAGTTCGGTGGATGCTGCCGTCAGCATGGTGAGCAAAAAAAAGACACCGGCCATCCGCGCCTTGAAACGCGGCGACGCTTCTGTAATCCGCTTCATCATTGCTGCTGCGCTCATAATACTTTGGTCCTGATGCAATCTATTGAATCAAGTGCATCCGAATCAGATTGGTTCACGGTAGCGGCGTAGCCGCACCGCTGCCAAACCGGTAGGTTAGGCTCACGCTCGCATACGAGGGGATACGCACACCAACCACCTCACTGACAGGATTTGCGGGAACCAATCCGTGAGGGCCAATGCCCACTTTTCCGGGTCCGTATGCAGAGGCTGAGGCGAAGTTCTCCGTGGTCTGCCCGGTCCAGCCACCGGCCATCATCATGTTCACGCCGACATTCAGCCGACCTTCAAGAAAGGGCCGTGCCAGCGCCAGGCGGAACTCCTTGTTGGGTACGCCGAGGCAGTAGCCGGTTCCTCCGGTGAGGGGTTGGCTCGCATCGCATGCGGTCCCGACCACTTTTTTCCCGACGTACTCGAACTCACCCCTCGCCTGCAAGTGGAAGGGCAGCTTCTGATACGTCCCGGTGAGATCGCCGATCAATCGCGGAGCCTCCGGCACAATCGATGCCGTCGCCACGTCTAGAAGGCGTGCATCCGCCTGCTCGAAGGTCGCCAGCAACGCTCCATGCGTGAAGCCCTGGCCTAAGGTAAACGCAAGGTAACGGATGCGGCCCGGACCCAAATCGAACTGCAATCCCTGGTCCGGATCAATCTTGCCGTACTCGGCGGTTTGCGTCTCATGGCCTAGGGTCAGTTTAAGATCGGTTCTATGGAAGGTCTTGCTCGCAACCAACTGATACGAACGCGCTGTCTCCACTGGATCAACGGTAGTCGGGCCATCCAGAGCTGTGCCCTCTCTAGGATCTTCGGTGAAGAACGACTTCCCGAAGCTGAACGCGATCAGCGGGACGTACCACGAGTCCTCGGGGACAATCGTGAGTGTGGCCTTCGGCGAATTCACCCCCACCCACTTGCTCCACGAATTCGCCGGCGTGATCACGTCCTGGTTCGTGATGTCGATCTCATCGCGCCGCAAGCCCACATAGTAGTGAACATACTTGCTAAGTTCCCCCTCACCGGCAACATAGGGCGTCACAGGCGCGATCGTCACATTGTTCCCATCGATCTTAATGAAGGGCCCATAGTAAGACGGAGCGGCCGGATTGTAGAAGTTGTAATGATCAAGGTCATCGCGCCGCGGAGCTTCGCGCTCGTAATCCATCCCCGCCAGCAACGTAAAGCTCTCAGCAATTTTGTTTACGTAGGTCGCGTTGCCGCCGGTCACGGTGCGGAACTCACTCTGACGGATCAGTCCCAATCCGAAGTCGGAGTGGAGAGAGAGGTTATAAGTTCTGAAGAACCCCGAGAGTTGCAACTCCTGATGATCGTCCAGCTTCCACACATCATTCAGCACCACAAGTGCCGTATGCGTTTGATCCTTTTGTCTCGGATCGATCGTATCCGGATACTCTACCCAGCCAGCGGCGGCATCGATGGAATTGAATCCGTAGATCGGCCTCAGTCCCGCCACGTAGCCGTAGCCGAGGTATGCGATTCCAAACAGGGTCAGCGTATGATCGCCCGCCTGAAAGACCCGCCCGCCGTTGAGCTTGAACTGCTTGCGGTGTTCCAGACGGTCCAGGAACCCATTGCCGAACGAACCCTCCATCGCAACCCATGAATGCGCTGAAGGGGTCATCCCTGCCGTGGCCGTAATATCCCGGTAGTCTCCCGTCAGCGTGAGGAACGGATCCGGATGCGTGCGGAGTCCATAGATGGCGGCAAGGTTTAGTGCGTGATTCCCCTCGCGCACGTTGTAGGCACCACCATCCACCTGAACGCTCTCGATCGCATTCGCAATATAAATATTCGGATCGGCGTAGCCGTTGCCGTGCGCATTTGCCGACAGATTGTTCCCCACCAGATAGCTACCCACTTGGAGGTACTGTGCGATGGGTTCACCGTGGTCGCCGGCCACGCCCGGCGCAAAGTACTGCGGAGCCTTGATGCCGCTCGATGCCGTCTCAATCGGGTAGCCAGGAATCGAAATTGGGGCGCCGGGACGGCCGGGGTTGGCATCCAGCAAATTTTCCGAAGCGAAAACCTTCATCGCCGGATCGGGTGACAGCACGTCCAGGTCATTCACGTCGGCGGTAACCGAAACACTCTCAGTCCGGGTCGAGAGTTGGGCCATTTTCACAGTGATTTCTGAGCTCCCGCTCAAGGCAACGCCGATGGGCTGTTCTATTGGGCGAAACCCAGGCGCCTCGACCTTGACGACGAATTGTCCCGCAGAGGACAGCTTCATTTGAAAGGAGCCATCGCTTCCGGTAGTAGCTCGTGCTAGAACGCGGTCGTGGTCGACCAATTGCACGGACGCCTGTGGCAAATTGGTCCCTTGCGGGTCGGTGACGCGGCCTTTCAGAACGACCTCTTGCGCGATCGTCGGAAGAGACGACCAAAGTATAAGCATCAAGAACAACCCTAGAATTCTGGCGCCAGCGGCACTACGTCTCGCGTCGCCGATCCGCCTCCCAGAAACCTTCCGCATAACACGTTCTCTCAGTTCGTGCTACCAACACTCGATAACACGACTCCCAATACAAATTCGTACGCTACATGATGGCTAGTCGAAAAGTTTTTTCGGTTACACAGGACTTCTCCTAGCCTACTTCTAGGAGTTTCCCGGTGGTTGCGTCAACGCTGTGGCGGATGCGGATGATGGTGCGAGACGGTCTCGGGAGAACTCATAACAAGGCGCCCATACTGCACGCCTTTTGTGCTGATGAGCCGGTCCGCTAGCCTTTGGACATCTTTTGACCTTCCGCGAAGCACGACTACTTCCAGGCAGTTCTCATGATCGAGGTGCGCATGCAGGGTGGAGTTGACGATTGCGTGATGCTCGTGCTGGAGATCGGTGAGCTTCTCCGGCGACAGGCGAGTGTGATGATCGTAGATGAGGATGAGGATGAGGATGAGGCGAGCCGACAAACCGATCGCGAATCAAATCGCGAAACGCCTCCGAGCGGTTCTCATCGCCCTGGTCGGCTATGAACGAATCAAACCGATGTAATAGCGCCGAATCGATCGATACTCCAATACGACTAAGGTGTCCCATAAAGAACTTTTCGTTAGCGATTAGCGTGGCACATTTTATTAAATATGTAGCACTGACGGGCGGAACGATCGCCTCTCCTCTATCGGGGCGTCCATTGGGGGTGGCCGGAGAAGAGTCCGTTTGCAAAGCCGATGTAATAAGCAAGGAACAGACCAAATGCCAGGCTCACCAAACCGGAGGCAAATCCCAGCCACTGGGAAAAATTCTGGTGTCTTCTTCCAAAAAACCTAAAGGCGGATGCGATGCTCATGGTGATCAGCATCATGCCTCCAACCGTCCCCGCACCGAAGACGAGCAGATAAACCATGGCCCAGTGCGGATTGCGGATCGTCGTAAGAATGAGCAATGAAACCGCCGCTGAACCGGCCAATCCATGAACAATGCCCACGATGAGCGGACGCAACTGCTGGTAGAGGCCGATTCTGCCGAAGACTCGATCAAGCCATGTGAGCGGTGTTTGGTGGCTGTGCGCATGCCCGTCTGGCGCATGTCCGTGCGCATGGCTATGCACATAGTCACTATGCACGTGAGGATGAGAATGAACGACGCCCGATTCATCCGAAGCCGGAGCGATTGTGCGCGCAGTTCGCATAAAGGTTGCAATATTCATGCCGCCAAGAACGATTAGCATGAGCCCTACGGAAAACTCCATGGAAAGCCCGATACGCGCGGGAATAACGACATCCAAGAGAATAATCGCCGAGCCCACAACGAAGATCGTGAGGGTGTGGCCAATCCCCCAGAAGATGCCGGTGAGTGCAGCTTTCAACAGGTTGCGCTGACGGCTTACGATGGTGGTCACGGCGATCACGTGGTCGGGATCGGTGGCGTGACGCATCCCGAGAAAAAATCCCACCGCGATAATGGACAGAAAACTGATCATGCTAGCGGCTTTGCTTAGATTACCGTAGCCACTCGTGATTCATCCAAACGCTTCTTGAGGAAGCTCAAATATTCTTCCATGCCTTCCCCGCTTTTAGCAGAGAGTTTAATTACCTGCATGCCCGGGCGCACCGCTTGGATATTGCGGTAAGCAGCTTGCCAGTCGAATTCGACAGCAGCCGACAAGTCCATTTTTGTAACCACAGCCACATCGGCACTGTTAAATATTGTCGGATACTTGAGCGGCTTGTCCTCGCCTTCGGTCACCGAGATGAGCACTAGTCGGAGGTTTTCGCCGAGATCGTAGGACGAAGGACAAACCAGGTTGCCAACGTTCTCGATGAAGAGAAAATCAAGTTGATGAAGATTCCACTCCTGCACCGCGTTTTGGACCATTGCAGCTTCGAGATGACAGAGCGTGCCGGTTGTGATTTGCTTCACCGGAGCCTGACTGCGCGCCAAACGCACGGCGTCGTTTTCCGTAGCGAGATCTCCGACCAGCGCAGCCACACGATAAGTGTGGCGAAGCTGCGTGAGTGTCTTTTCTAAAAACAGGGTCTTGCCCGAGCCGGGACTGGAGACGAGGCTCACCACAAATACTCCCGCGGCGCGGAATTGTTCACGCAGCGCACGCGCGGTCAGATCATTCTTCTTCAGAACACTTTTTCTGACTTCAATCAGACGGGGTTGTGATCCCATTCTTCAATCTCCAATGCAACCACTTCGAGTTCCTTTCCTTGCACAACTTCGGACGACGGAGTACCGCATTCGGCGCAACAGAATAACTGCATGGAACTGACAGGACGCTGCGCCTGGCAACTCCGGCAAAAAATCAAGATGGGGAGATCCTCGATTATCAGGCGCGCCCCTTTCACGATCGTATCTTCGCATGCCATCTCAAAAGAACCGAGCAGAGCTTCTTTCCCAACGCCGGAAAGCGCTCCAAGCCTGAGATGTACTGCCGTCACCTGGAAGCCACCGCGGCGCCCGGATTCATCCTGAGCTAGTTCAATGATGCTCATCGCGATGGAAAGTTCGTGCATGTTCTTTTGTAATCCGCGTACCGCTTACCCTCTCACGTCGGACTTGTCAAAGCCGCTATGGCAGCCTGCCCCAGGCTAATCCCTCCATCGTTTGGAGGGACCGCGTGGTTCGTCCAGACCTCGAGGCTTGCGGTCTCAAACAGCGACTTCAAGTCCTTCAAGAGTAACTCATTCTGGAAGACTCCTCCGGAAAGAACCACGACATTAAGACGATAAGCTTGGCAAACGCTGACCACGGCATCGCAGAGGCCTTGACTTAGCCCTCTTTGGACGGCGCGCGCAATTTCTGCAAGCGGCCTCCCGCGAAGGCGATCATGCAACACCGCTTGCAGTAGAGGCCGAAAATCCAATTCCCGGTTCGCCCACGGAAACGCATACGGTTCCGTCGAAGCCATGCCGCAGGCCAGCTGCTCCAGCCACATCGCGGCTTGGCCTTCAAAAGTGACTTCACGCGTAAAACCGAGAAGCGCAGCCGCACTATCGAAAAGCCGGCCGATCGAAGTGGTGGGAAAAGTCCTGATATTTTTCTGAACCAAATCCACCGCTTGGCCGTAACGCCGGGGAAAGCTGAACGGCGGTGCGGTGAGATCGGGTAAACCCTCCACTTGCGCCAGAAAACCAGCCGCCGCCTGCACCGGATATTGCGCTGCTGCGTCTCCGCCAGGCAAGAAAGCTCTGCGCAAATGACCAACGCGATCAAAGCCTTCTTTGATGCTCCCTACGAAGATTTCGCCACCCCAGATGCTTCCGTCGTCCCCATAGCCCGTGCCATCGAAACTGACTCCGACGATTCGTTTCTCCCATTCGCCTCGCTCCGCCAGAACGGAAGCCATGTGAGCTCTGTGATGCTGAACCGCCAATGTTTGCGGAACTCCTAGCGCCAGAGCATGACCGCTGCTGAGATACTGCGGATGAGAATCGTAGGCGACCAGCAATTCTTCCGGATGAACCTCGTACATCGAGACCAAGTCCTGAATCGTTTCTTTGAATGCGCGAAAAGATTCGTAATGTCCGAGATCTCCGACATACTGGCTCATGAACGCCTGACCGTCGACAACGAGGGTGATCGTGTTCTTGAGATCGGCGCCGACCGCCAAGATCGGACGCGCGGTTGGCAAACTGGCCACAGAACCCGGAGCGTAGCCCCGCGCGCGCCGAACAACGACCGGCCCAAACACCCCATCGCGGGCGACCGAGTCGTCCACTCTTCGGGCAATCGGGCGCTCTCCGATTAAAAATCCGTCGACAATTCCAGAAAGCCGGTCCAACGCCTCGTCATCTTCATAGGCAATCGGTTCACTCGATCGATTTGCGCTGGTCATCACCAACACTTCCGGCGCACCAGCCGCGAAAAGTAAATGGTGTAGAGGCGTGTAGGGCAGCATCAAACCGAGTTCGTTATTGTCGGGAGCAACTTCCGGAGCAATCCGGTCGAGTTCATCATTTGCCGCCGCGAGCACAATAGGCCGGGCGCTGGACAAGAGGAGCTCTTCCGCTTCGGGCGAAAGCTCGATCAAGTGGCGTGCAATTTCCAAATTTCGCGTCATGATCGCGAACGGTTTTTCTTTGCGATATTTGCGTTCGCGTAAAGCGGCGACCGCTGTGGAATTCGATGCATCACACGCCAGATGGTAGCCACCGAGTCCTTTGATGGCCAGGATGCCACCCCCGTTAAGAAGCTGCGCCGCCCTGTCAATACTCTCTTCATTTCCAGGCACGATTTCATCAGCTTGCTGCAGCGAATAGCCGGGTCCGCAGGCACCGCATGCAACCGGCTGCGCATGAAAACGGCGATTACCCGGGTCGCGATATTCTGCTGCGCAGTAAGCATCCAGAGGCCAACGCTTCATGGTGGTATTGGGCCGGTCATAAGGTAAACACAAAATGACCGTGTAGCGTGGACCACAGTTCGTGCAATTGATGTAGGGATACCAGTAGCGACGGTCCGCTGGATCAAATAATTCTTTCAGACACGAGTCACAAACCGCGAGATCCGGCGAAATGCGGACTGTGGGCCGCTCGCGGTGAAGACTTTCCCGGATGGTGAATTCGTTAAGACCGAGAGGGTCCGCACGATGCACTTCGATTTCCTTAATGCTGGACGCCGGCGGAGATTGAGTTCTCAGATCCCGAACGAATGCCTGCAACCCTTTCTCGGCACCCTCTAAGAAAATCTCGACGCCCTCCTCGCCATTCAGCACCCATCCGGCAAGGGTGTTGGCCAGGGCTAGACGATAGACAAAGGGACGGAAGCCAACTCCTTGCACCACACCGCGAACTCGAATGGAACAGGCGCTTGCCATGTTGAATCCAAATCCATCTCTCGCGTGTGAGTGCGCTCGGAACCCCTCTTCCGCGTATTTTACACATTCCTGGGGCGGCGCTGGTCGATTAGAACGAGTGACAAAGCGCCGGATTCAAAGTGCAGCCAGGCGTCGCTGCAGCAGCAGGAAGTAAAGAGCCAAGAGAACGAGCAGGAATCCATCCACTCCCAGCACCACCGGCGCGGTAAAGACTGGGACCAGCCATCCCGACAACAGATTGCCCATCGGCATCCCGCCACGGAATGCAACGTTGTAAACGCTCATCACACGGCCACGCATTTCATTCGTGGTGATCAACTGCACCAGGGAATTCACAGTTGCAAATACCGCCATCATCGACGCGCCCACCAGGATCAGGATCACGCCGCTGAACGGAACTGACTTCGAGAGGGCAAAGGCGGAAATGCTTGCGCCTAGCAACATCAGCGCGACCAGAGCGACGCGTCCTTTTCTCTTGAAATTGCCCGCGCTTGCAATCGTCAGCGAGCCGAAAATTGAACCGAGTCCCATCAGTGAGAGCAGGTTGCCATAGGTTTCCGGACCACGACGAAAAATATCTTTCACGAATACGGGAATATAAGTCCGCATTGGCATGCTTAAAGACGTCATGCAAAAAGCCAGCAGGATCAATGCCTCCATGGAATTCTGCTTGCGGGCGAACTGGATCCCCTGCTTCAGGCTGACGAACATGGACTCAGTCGTCTTCATCGGCAGGAAGCGAGTCGTGATCAGCGACAGCGAAACAATTGGCGCGAGAAAGGAAAGCGCATTCAGTCCGAAACACCATTTCTCTCCCAACTTTGCTAAGGCTTGCCCAGCCAATGCCGGCCCGACCATCACAGCCACGTTGAATTGAATTGAATTGAGCGCGATGGCATTGGGCATGTCGTCTTTGTCGACCAGGGTTGGGATCAGAGCCTGGTAGGCGGGTCCGCCAAAGGCCTGCGCCAAGCCCGAGATAAACGACAGACACAGAATGTGCCAGACGTGAACCAGACCCGTTGCTACGAGAATGGTAAGCAATCCCGCGGTGGCCATTTGCACGTACTGAGAGCCAAGCAGAATCTTGCGCCGCTCGACTCGATCGGCGACCACGCCACCGATTAAGGAGAATAGAAAGATCGGAATGCCGCCGAGAAATTGATCGAGGGCCAGCAGGAACGCAGAGTGGCTAAGGCGGTAAATCAACCATCCCTGCGCGACGATCTGCATCCAGGTACCGATGCTCGAGGTGCAGGCGCCAATCCACATTAGGCGGAAGTCGCGATATTGGAATGCTTTAAAGACCCGGCGAATCAATCAGACGTCCTCATCGGCCCAGGAAAAGCCTAACATGCGGCTTCGACCGCGAACGCCGCATTTGGCAATCAAGAGCAGATCGTGAGACGTTATAGGTTATCGAATGTCAACCGCATGCCGGATCTGTCGCCGTTAGATTCTGTGCGTGCCTTTGAAAATCAATTTCAACCATGAACTACGACGCGATTCTTGTGGTTTCTTTCGGTGGGCCTGAATCCAAGGAGGACGTGATGCCCTTCCTGGAAAACGTATTGCGCGGGCGAAATATTCCCCGCGAGCGCATGCTGACCGTAGCGGAGCATTACTACCACTTCGAAGGCAAGAGCCCGATCAATCAGCAAATACGGGAGTTGGTTGCCGCGCTGCAGGCGGAATTTGAACAAAACGGCCCCAAGCTGCCGGCCTATTGGGGGAATCGAAACTGGCATCCGTTCCTGCCGGAAACTTTGCGGAAAATGAAACAGGATGGAATTCAACGTGCCATCGGTTTCGTGACCTCGGCGTACAGTTCATACTCGGGATGCCGGCAGTATCGCGAGGACATCGCTCGTGCGCAGAACGAAGTCGGGACGGGTGCGCCGCAGGTGGACAAACTGCGACCATTTTTCAACCACCCCGGCTTCATCGAGGCTACGGTTGAGCGAGTGCGCGACGCGCTACAAACCGTCCCAGCAGAAGCGGGGGCAAATACACAGGTCGTTTACCTAGCGCACAGCATCCCGGTTTCCATGGCCAATACCTCTGATTACGTAACCCAATTGGAGGAGGTACGGCGCCTGGTTTCGGGGGCACTTGGCGTCGAGAACGATGTTCTCGTCTACCAGAGCCGCAGTGGCTCTCCGGAGCAGCCATGGCTGGGGCCGGACATTCTCGAATATCTGCGTCAAGTCAAGGCGGCGAGACAGTCTTCGGCTGTGGTGCTGGCGCCGATTAGCTTCATCTCCGATCACATGGAAGTTCTGTATGACTTGGATATTGAAGCGAAACAGCTTTGCGACTCTCTGGGCTTGCCCATGACTCGAGCCAAGACGGTAGGAATACATCCAAAGTTCATCGCTATGATTCGCGAGCTGATTCTCGAAAGGATGAATCCGGCGTCGAAGCGGCCTGCCTTGGGAGTGCTGGGACCACGGGCGGACATCTGTGCCGAAAATTGCTGTCCGGCCCCCCAGCGGCCCGGCAAACTCCACCCGAGCTAGCTAAAGGCTGTTGCTAAACCCCGATTCTCCAATTGTTCGGCTGAAAACCGATAATTTCGTGGACAAGGTTGCTCGATGGCGTTGATTTGAGTTGCCGGCTTGACCGGCAACTTGCCAAGTCCCGAGCGGTTCCGGTGGCCCGTGGTTCTCCTGGCCGGGTGGACCAATATTGCGCGCAGTCAATCCACAATCCAGGACCAGAGATCCGATAGGTCTAGCCCGACGACAGGCTGGTAATTCCAATCGACTGCCTGAGTAAGGCCGAGGAACAGACACAGCAGTAGGCAGCAGATGAGGGTTAGACGGAACCAGGGCGTCATTGCGAATCGGCCTCGCGGGCATGCTGCAAATTGCGCTCCTTATTTAACTCCGCTAGTTCGCGCAAACATTGCTGCATTTTTTGCCAAGCGGCCACTCCTTCTCGCGTGGCCTCCTCCGCTCCATTGGGAACATAGTAGCCAGTGGTCTTGCCCTTCTCCCCGCGGTAGCTCACATTCAGATGCGGACCATGCTTGGGTCCATCGCCCTGACAATGACAGCCCGCTCGTCCGCAGGTGCGGTAGGTTTCCGAGAGCGTTCCAAAGATGGCGATCTCGGCCAGACGTTCGATCTCGCCCAGCAGCTTGCGTCGCTGGGCTGTGCGCTCAAGCGACTTGGTCATGGTTCCCTCCGACGCTGTTGATCGCGAGCGATGGAAAATAGATTTTGGGTAATCACACACCAACCCACGTAACGCTGAAATCCACCATCTCCTTTATAGGTGGCTCGCCGCATGGAGAAGGGATGCTTCAAGGTGCTGATGGTGGCTTCAATCCCCGCCCGCCAGCGCAGCCCGCGGCGAAACCAGCGCTGTTTCTGCTGCTCGGCCCGCTTGGCCGAGAGCCGTCCGCGCGCTGGCAGTGCCACCTTCTTCACTCCCAGGGTTTGCGCCTCCCGCTCGTTGTTGGCGGAAAAAAATCCGCGGTCGCCGCTCGCCATCTCCGGCGCTTGCCCGAAGCTCGCTTGATGTTGCTCGAGGGCCGGCATCCAAGACGTGCTATCGGCCGGATTGCCCGCGAGAACTTGGTAGCCACTGACGATACCGTTTTCCACCTCGTCAATCCGCACCAGCCTACCAAACTCGTTGGGCTTATGCGCTTTCCCTTTGCGAATGACTTCGGTGTGGGGCTCGAACAGACTCAACACCTTGCCCTCCGCGTTGCTGTCGCCGCCCAACACTCGTTGCTTGGTTTGGGTGATCACTTGCTCGACCAAGGGGAGAAAGTGTCGGAGTTGGCCGATCTCCGCTCCCACCCGCAGCCCCTTGCCTACCACCTTCAGTCGTTTCTTCCCCCATCGTTCGATCACGTCGCCGGCCTGTCGCACCACGCTCCGAGTCAATGCCAACAACTTCTGGTAGCTGTCCCGCATGCGCTGCTGGTTGGCCTGGGTCAGGCACTTGGCGGCGCGGCTGATCTCCAGCAGACGATGTTTCACCGCGCGTGCGTGATGCCCCACTTCCACGGCTTCCTGCTTACACTCGCCAGCGATGCGTTCGAGGCTACGGCTGAGCACCCGGATGCCGTCGCCCAAAAGCGAGCTGTCGGTGGGGTAGTGAACGTTGCTCTCTACGACTGTAGTATCGGTGCGAAGTTTTTGTCCTTGGGCTACGCCTTGCTCGCAGGCCAGGCTGACCACCCGCTGATGAATCTCTTCGGTGACCGCCGGGCTCAGCAGGGCAAAGGTGCGGCTGAAGGTGGTGAAATCGGGAGTAGCCTCGGCATCGAAGCGGGTGAAGCGGCGGTAGACCAGGTTGCTGCGCAGCTCCCGTTCCAGATCGCGGAAGCTCCAGCCCTTCAGATGCTTCATGACACAGCAGCGCAGCAGACGATCAGGGGCGATTCCGGTTCGCCCGGTACGTTTCGAAAGCGGGCTGCGTGTGGCCAGACGTTGGCGGACCAAGTCGACTAAAGCGGGATCGTCCAAGCGTTGATCGACGGGATCGAGCAAATCGTCTTTGAGCAGAGCCGCCTGCTGGGCCAAGGGGAAGTAGAATAGCCAGTCTTGGTGGGAAGTAGAGGCGATCATAATCGTACTCGAATATGTCGAGTAAGATCAAAACAGTCAAGGGAAAAAGCGCGCGCGCCGTGCGATTTTCTTGGTGGGATTGAATGAACGATGAGCGAATCTGCAGATCTGCCACGCCGCTCCGTCAGCGACCCGCGTCAATCAAGGGCTTGAGCCCTAGGTTTTG
>JBEKUD010000220.1:0-7167 GCA_049515395.1 Candidatus Sulfotelmatobacter sp.
CACACCCATCCCGCCGCCGCCCAGCTTTTCAATGATGCGGTAATGCGAAATGTTTTCACCAATCATGACGGATCGCGGGGAACTCAGGGTGCAATGGTAGGGATGGAATGAAGGCGAGTCAAATGCGGGAACGGTTCCTGAGAGTTCTTGGCTGATTGTTCGGTGCACCGAAGGAGCCAGCCCCACCCCACATCGAGTCGAAGCGTTTGTGGCTCCGAACGCTTCAGTTGCGCTCAAGGAATCGCACCCGTTTCCCAATGGCTGGTTCTCGACAGAATAGTTGTTCCAGATCGAGGTTCTTTCAGCTATGCTCCGTGGATCACGCGTGCTTGGGGCATCGTGAAGGGAATACCACATTTTGACATTGGTGGCTGGGTGTTAATCGGCGTCTGTGTGCTCTGCGTAGCCATGATCGTGCTCCTCGGCTGGATCTGGCTCATACACTGACACTTTTACGTCGCGCTCATTGCCGCCTTCGTTTGGCTCATAGGCCTCGTCACAGGGGTGATAGCGGTCGTCCGTTTGATCAAATTGTTTTGAAAGAGAGCCTGAGATAATCGTGCGTTGATAGGCACAATGTTTCAGCGCATGATGAAGCCGCCATCCACCGAGATTGACTGACCCGTCACATAGCTTGCAGCTTGACTGCAAAGCCACAGAACGGCATCAGCAATCTCCTCGGCGCGGCCGTACCTGCCCATCGGTACGCTCTTCAGCAACGCGTTGAGGGCCTCGCCTTGCCCAGAGGCGACCATCTGGTCGGACATCGGTGTCCAAATGAGCCCGGGACATATAGCGTTAATCCGAATGCCGCGCGACGCATATTCGAGAGCCGCGCTTTTGGTCAGCCCAAGGACTCCATGCTTCGCGGCGTGGTAGGTTCCTCGCTCGGGACCTCCCACAAGTCCTCCCAGCGAAGAGCAGTTGACGATTGCGCCACTTCCTTGCTTGCGCATCTGTTGAAGCTCGAACTTCATGCAACTCCAGACGCCACGAAGATTGATGGCCATCACCCGGTCGTAATCTTCACGGGGGGAATCAGCGGTTTCCGCCAGAACATTCTGAACGCCCGCATTGTTGTAGGCCGCATCTAGCCGCCCGAAAGTGGCGACCGTCTGCTCAACCATCGCTTCCACCTGAGCGTCATCCGCTACGTCGCAATGTATAGGGAGTGCCGTGTGGCCTTGTGCAGTCAGTTCCTTGGCTGCAGCACGCGCTGACTTCTCATTCAAGTCCGCCAGCACCACGGCAGCACCTGATTCCGCAAAAGCCTTCGCTGTCGCAAGACCCAGTCCAGATGCTGCGCCTGTAACTAGTGCAACTTTGTTTTCAAAAGATATGTCCATAAACAGGTCCTCATTGTAATTCGGACGGCTCGAAAAACATCGGAGCATCATCGTTCTGAGGGTTGGCGCAGGGCTGACGTTCTCTAGTGTTGTTGCAACGAGAAAATGTCGTATTAACTGCAACGAGACTCTGTCACCCCCTTGTGATTTAAGTAACGGCCGCTAAAGCAGGGCGGCGGGAGAGGTTGTAGATGCGGGGCATCGGGGTTTTTCTTTTCTGCGCCGAGGTCAGGAGCTTCGGGCGGCGTTCGGCGTGTTCTTGGAGCGGCAGAGGCAGCCTGAAAAGAAGCTGATCGCCACGATAGACGTGCAGCAGAAATTATAAGGGCAATCTCATGGACGCCAAGGATTACAATAGAACCTCTGCTGGTGGCGTGAGTTGCGATGCCACGCACTTTGTAGCACGCTATTCCGCTTTCGTGCAGGGTGTATGGTGTCTTCCTCTACTCTGGTTGCCGTTCTCCTTGTTGCAGGTTCGAGCTTATGCTTGCAGATAAACCAGCCAAGATCGGGAGGTACGACATCATCGACATAATCGGTCGTGGCGGAATGGGGATCGTTTACAAAGCTGCCGACCCCAACCTGGACCGCCTCGTGGCCATCAAGATGATGACCGGTGGCTACGCCAGTACCCCCGAACTGCTAAAGCGCTTCTTCCGCGAGGCGCAGTCCACGGGTGGCCTGCAGCACCCCAACATCGTGACCATTTTCGAACTGGGGGACCACGGTGGAAATCCTTACCTGGTCATGGAATACCTAGAAGGGGAGAGCCTGGATTCCGTCATTAAATCGCGGCGGCCGATAAGTCTGTTCGAAACGCTTTCCATCATGATTGAGGTGTGCCACGGCTTGAGCTATGCACACGGCCGCGGCATCGTGCACCGCGACATCAAGCCGGCTAACATCATGGTCTCGAGTGAGGGTGCGGTAAAGATCGTCGATTTCGGGATCGCTCACATTGGAGACAAGAATGTCACCAGCACCGGGCAGCTCATCGGCAGCCTGGGTTATATGTCGCCTGAACAGCTGAATGGCAGGGCTATTGATTCGCGCAGCGACATCTTTTCTACCGGCGTAGTGCTCTATCAACTGTGCACTCATGCCATGCCCTTCGACGGCCAGAGCATGGCTGCCATGCTGCTGAAGATCGTTCATGATCCCCCTCCGCCACTGAAGAACTTTCTGACGGTCTATCCGCCGGAACTGGAGACGATCGTTCTTCGCGCCCTGGCCAAAGACCGAGAAGAAAGATTCCAGTCCGCCGATGATTTCGCTCTCGATCTCGGCCAATTGCATGGGCAACTCAAGCAGGACATCATTGCCCACTACCTCAAGGAAGCCACCCTGCAGATCGCCAAGACGGATTCATACAAAGCGAGAGAAAACTTGCTGCAGGTGCTCAGAATCGATCGCCAGCACACCCGCGCAACTTGCCTTCTGCGCGAAGTGCAGCAAAGAATCCAAAACGAAGAGATCGGTGAGCAGGTTCGAAAGTTACGGTTTCAGGCCGAGGATGCTTACGCGCGCGAGGAGTTCGACTCCGCCCTGAACAATTTGGATGCGGCCCTGCGACTGGATAAAGATAACGAGGAACTACTAAGCCTGCGTCAGTCGGCACGAATCGCGCGGCAGCGGGCCCAGAAATTACCCGCCCTGAGTAACTTGGCCGGCGAATACCGGCCCGCAGATGTACTCTTGCGGGAGACAGTGACGGCCTTCCCCGTCCCTCCCGAACTCTCCGCTGCCGGAAACGTTTTGCGAAAGCAAAGCGATCATCAAACCGAGGTTCAGCATGGTCTGGCGGATGCGGCTGATGCGCCGCCGATGAAACCGCTCATCTCCGGCGTTCCGAGTCATTCGGCCGCGGCGCCTTCTGAGAGACCTGCGGTGGGCCTGCAGGCAAGTTCGGCCGCCGATAAAGTTCACGCGGAAGCGACGTTACCTGAGGCTCATGGGTCGCGGCCAAATCCTGCTGCAGCAGGCGCCAACGCACTCAGTCCCATCCCTTCGCCACGGCAGAACGCGGAACGCAGCGTTCCTCCCGCGGGGGTCAGGGCGGGAGCCCGGCTGATTTCATTTGGCAATATAGCAGGCTGGCAAGAGCAGACGCTGCGGACGGTGGAAAAGCAACTTGCCGCTTTCATCGGTCCCTTGGCCAGGATCGTTATTAAGAAGGCTGCAGCCAAAACGACAGACCTGGAGGAACTCTACGACCTTCTCGCCGCTAGCCTCGAAAGGGCTGCAGACCGGGAAGCATTTCTGGCTAAGAAAGTCCAATTGACCACGCCGGGGCAGCCCCCCTCGGCTGCGAAGCCATTGCGGTCGGCGCGCATGACGGCTCCCGCGAGCCCGGCCGGACGGTCCGAACTCACAGCGGCAGTCATCGACCTGGCTGCCCGCCAGCTCGCACGCCATGTCGGACCTATTTCTACCGTGCTGGCGAAAAGGGCGGCGCAGCGGACCGGCAGCCTGCACGCTTTTTATTTGCTGCTCGCCGAGCATATGGAGAACAAAATCGAACGCGACCGCTTCCTGCGGGATGCAGGTTTTCCGGAGTCGTGAGCTGAATTCCGCTCGGTCCTGAAGGCTTCATGCATGAAAACCCAAGAACTCCATCACGGGGCCAGCGCTGACAACATCTTAGGGATCGTGAAAGATGGCGGAATGAAACCTGCGGGAGGAGAAATCTTCTTCGTCAAGCGGGAGTCGCAGTTACATACCTGCTTTGCGCACGGAGCGGACCGCTCTCGAGGGGCGGCATTTGTGATTAAGGTGAAGATCCATATCCCAGATCATATCGCTTTGAAACCCGTCCCAAAACCGGGGAACCCGGACGCTTGGGTCCTGTTCGGCACAAACCGGTGTGCCGCTCGAAGTAATCAAGAGAAGAGGGCGCATCATCGGCTACCTGCAGCGAAGGGGATTTCACGTACTCATCAAATGACACCCTGGGGATACTATCCGGGCGGCGGGCGATCGAACTTGGTTTAGAGCCAGCTTGCGCGGCATGATACCAGACCGCAATCAAGTCTCCAACATCTTGATAGCCTCGATCAGGCTCTTGCGCATGCGCCCGAAGGCTTCCGACAGAGCCGCAATTTCGTCCTTGCCGGAGGATTGGAAGTCGGGTACGTCCAAATTCCCCAAGCTGACCTCATTAGCCAGTTTGGACAAGTGATTTACCGGGTTGGTCACTAGGACGATGAGCATGGCGTTGAGAGCCAGAAAGATCACCGCGAAAATCGCTGCCAGAGACGCCATGAACAACGCAAAAACGCTTTTGGCCCGCTGGATGGGCAATTGCATCGGCGCCGACACAATCTGCGCGGTCATGATGTCGTTCACCTTCCATCCGAAGCCATTGTCACCGCCATAGCGCTCGACCATGGTCCGGGGCGCAGTATCGGCTGCGTCGTGACAAGACAAACAGGTCATATTGATCTTCATGGGGCGCGCAATGTAAAGTACTCGACCGCTAGGCGTGTCACGTTCACCGACCAGTTCAGTCCGGTCCGGCGATTGCCGAAAAATATTGATGATGTCGGACTCCCACTCGGTCGCGCGGTTCACCGGGTTGGTCGGATTTAAGGTCGCTTCGCGGTAGGAATAATCAGGAAATTTCTTGCGCAGCTGCTTAAAATACTCATTCGCCGAATAGGCTGGCACGGACTGCGGAAGGAACGAATACTTGATCTGTGTCTCCAGCAGCGGCTTGATTTGGGTGTTGGTGTAGCTGCGGACCGCGAGCGCGGCTTCCATCATGATGCGGGCGTTCTCCAGAATTTCTTCGTTCGCGTTGCGCTGCAGCAGTCTTTCACTGACATATCCAGTCGCCGCGAACCCAATGGCGAAAATGACCAACAACACCAGGTTGAATTTCACAATCAGTTTCATATCAGCACCCACCATTAGGAAACCCGAAACTGTACTCCGCCGATGCTGTCGGTTTCGGCGGATACTTATCGGGATGCAAAACCGGGTCCCACTCGGGATGCTCGTCTAGATGATCTTCCAGGGCTTTGCGGAAAGCGGGGTCTCCGAGGCGCGACTGGAAACGCTCCACAAAGCCCTTGCGCCAAGGCTTTCCTATTGTCAGCCAGGGCTGAATTTCGGCATAGGAAACCTCATGTTCGGGCTTGGCCGGTACCGCCCTGCCGGAAAAAATGGACATCCGCGAAGGCAACGTGTCTCTAAACGGACGCGGTATGGATGCGAGAAAAGCTGGATCAGGTCGCGAGTCGACCGTGATGTCCTTGCCCGCCCGACGGGAGAGAAACTGCCCCGCGCTGGCGCTGTCGGCATGGCTTCTCGCTCCATCGTGACTTGTCTCGCTGACTTCGGCGGATCCGGTCTCGACGAACACCTCGGCGCCATCCGCCGCGGCATGCAGTACGATTGTGCCGCTGGTCGTGGCTGCCAGCACTGGGCTGGCATAGCAGTAAGGCCCCAAACTGGAGTTCGTCTCTCCCTTCAACCAGCCGCGGAGCACTATTAGTTCGGCGGCGGTGGACTTTCCTCCCGTCGAGTCGCCGGGACGGGCGGGCGCATAGCGAAGGAGGAAGAGGCGGGTGGAAGCACCGAGCGCCACGATAGTACCTCCGGTGAACTCCAGTTGTGCAAATCCCGTCTCTGAGCTCTCGATAATATCGCCCTGCCGAAGCCGCACGCCAGCGGCCCCCCGCAGGACCGTCGCACCTCGGATAAGACGTAGCGGACCCTCCACGAGTGAAACTGTTCCGATTTCTTGCGCTAGAACATGGAAAGGCAGCAGCAGAAAAAAAAATAACAAAGGAACAGAATTCATTCGAACCCCCAAAGCGTGATTGCATTAGTTTGGAAGATTCAACCCAGGGAAAGACGCCGGCTCATACTAGAAACGATGAGACGCCATGTCAAGAGCGCAATACATGCTCATACGTGCTCAGGCAGGGTCGAGTCGTGGGCGTTCCTAACAGGTTGAGCCCGCGGCCCCTAGCGCCATCAGAATAGCTACGGAAGGACACGCCGCACGCGCGCCCGTATGGGTTCCGGGTCAGTCAGGGTGCGTTGTTGAGAGGATTGAGTAAGACAATCTGCCATTCTCCCAGCGCGGCGAGGGCGAATTAGGACAGTGTCAACGAAACAGCGTTCACCCGACCTCAGCGAAGGCCAAAGGCAAACCACAATCTGTAGGGTCTTGGTGAGTGAAGCGGATACCCACCTTGAGCGACTCTTAACGCCACGTTAATGTCACCGGACTGTAACCATCGAATTCTGTTTCAGCGGTGAGATTATCAGCATTGGCAGAACAGGCTTCATCGCTCTTACCACAGATCGAAGAATTCCAAGTCATTCCATGTCGGATCTTTTTCAGGCTCACCGACCAATTCGGACTTGATGCTCGAGCAATGAACGTATTCATTTTCCGCATGGAACCTTAGGTCCATGAGTTGCGGGTCGACCTTGGAAGGATCGTATTCCGTCCAGAGGATTACTGTGCTCTTGTATAGTGGTTTCAATTAGTGCTCCTTTCGTTGGTATTGGTGAGGGCCAATCATCTCGCTCCGCGCTCGATCCAATCGACCTTCAGCATTCTTGATCCATCGCTCGGCCCTGGTAGAAATCGGTTTGCCATCGTCGGTGTGGAATTCGCGCCAGTGGCTCACTGGATAGATCCCCCAGTCTCCGGCCATTGGAAAGTCTCCATCGGTTGCGCCGGACCCCAGCCCTGGGCTTCCAGCAAGAACTTCCCAAAATTGGTGTTGGTAATGTCATACAGGTCATTCTCATGCAGATAACTTACACGTCCCCGGCTCACGGAGATGGCGGCCAATCTGTCAAC
>JBEKUD010000221.1:0-7059 GCA_049515395.1 Candidatus Sulfotelmatobacter sp.
GCGACGGAAGTTCTCCTCTTTCTCTTCCTTTTCGATTTTCCGCTCGCCGTGGACGGTGAGGGTGGAGTTCTCGACGCTGACATCAATGTCCTTTTCGTCAATGCCGGGGACTTCAAGCTTCAGAGTAATGTTGTGCTCGTCTTCGTAAATGTCCACGGGCGGCGCGAAGGCGGTGGTTGTTAATGATTCGTCCGGGACTTCGGGGCTATGGGACTCACGGAAAAGACGGTTCAAGCGGTTCAGGCGGTCTTGCATGGTGAAAAACTCACGGAAAGGCTCCCAACGGGTCAATAGGGTCATAACGTAGTTCCTCCTTGGAGGTAATCTAAGAGGAAAGACTTCAGATGGGCTGACTTAGCTCAGAGGACCTGAAAGAGTAAGGAAACGTAGCTTGCTCAATTACAAGGCTAGGCTTCTGCGCAACCGCTGTCAACTACGGCTGGAACCGCTTTGCGTTGGCCGACTTCCGGGAAAGGCTTTTCAACGAACGCCCATGACTCTGACCGAAGCTTGACTTGCTGCGTGAACACCGTTCCGAAAGTGTGTGGCGCAGCGAATGGATGAGCCAAACTTTCCTGTATTACGAATTCGGCTGCGCCACCAGAGGAACAAAGCGGAGGGGCCGCATAGTTCCTTCACATCAGGCAGGTTACAACGGAGCCTTACTTGGAGACTGCTCAAAATTGCTCAGGTTTCAGAATATAGGTGGCAAAACTCCATGAGTATAGCTTGAGCGCGACCGAACGCCAGTCATCCTCGACCCAGATAATTACGCTCTTTGACTCGATCCGGGGATGTGAGCGCGGCGTCCGAACTGTTGAAGCCCTATGATACGCATCTGATGCGGTGCTATCCGATAAGCGCGAGGATCAATCATGTGGGTAATAATGATCCTGAGTGTTCTCGATCTGTGGAATCTGCGCCCGCTCAGAATCGGCTCTTCTCGTACGGTTTCAGGCGTTCCGCTCAGTCGTATCGATGCTGCGACAAATAAGGTTGTGAGGCAGTGGGTCGGCAAGGGCGGGGATTCCCTACGCTTCGGTTACGATTCAATTTGGCTCAAGGATTACAAGAAGGGCTATGCTTTTGAGATTTCCTGCTGAAGAAGTCTTAAATCATTAGCATGGTCGTTCCCGCAACAGCGAATAAACTCGCTCCTGTGCAAAAGTGACCATCCTTGGGGTCGGCTTCAAGACTAAAGTGGGTTCTTGCGGCGGAGACGTTGCACCACTGTGTCAAGTACTCTCTAAGATGGTTTTCATATTTCACACACAAAAGGAAGGCCGCATTTGCGGCGACAAGGAGAAGAATTATGAATAAGGATCAAATTGTTGGCAAGGTTAAGCAGGCGGTGGGAACGGTAAAGCAAAGCGTTGGGGAAACTCTCGGCTACGAAAAACTGGCTAATCAGGGAGTTGTGGATCAAGCCAAAGGTGCGGCAAAGGAGACGTGGGGCAACGCTAAGGACGCTGCCAAAGAGGTGCAACAGTCGCACAAGAACGTCGCAACCGACAAGACACACGAGACGCGGGACAAGATCAGTCAGTCGGTGCAAGATGCCAAGGCGAAAGCCAACGGGAAGATCGACAAATTCAAGGAGCGTCATTCAGCCTGATGCGCCGTGGCTTCGATCATCTCTTTCTATTGCCACTCTCACTCTGTTTAAGACCTCGGCCCGATGTTTTTTGGTTTTCATCCGGGGATAACGATTCCGACTCTTAAGAGGAGCTTCCATATGAAGATCGTTGGCATCATCGGTGTCTTACTGCTGGTGCTCGGATTGTTGTCTTTTGTCGTGCCGGTCCCTCACAGCGAGAACCATGGTGTGAAGATCGGAGATACCAAGATCGGCGTCCAGACCCAGAGTAGCGAGAAACTACCCCCGGCTGTAGGTATTGTTCTGCTGGCTGGAGGCGTCCTCGCCTTGGTTTTAGGGAGCCGCAAGACCTAGCAGCCCTTCCGACTTCATGAAGCGCGGCGTCAGAACGAAAAGGAGGCAACTTTAAATGAATCTCGTGGCTGAGATTAAAACGAATCCAAATGCAACTCCTGAATCAGGACGTGCTAATGGCGGAAAAACACGGGATACGGGTCTCAAAACATCAACCGCCGCCGCTATCAACAAGAGCACCAACCTGACGTTTGGTGCCACTGCCGGGATGCCGGGGCGCTTCAAGGGCACCTTCGATTACCAGTTCGTGCGAACGATGGGGTGCGTGACCTATGAAGGGGCTGCACTCGGCGAGTGCTACGAGACGGCCTCGCGGATCGAGGACGAAAAGGAAGGTAGCTATACGGAGGCATGGCGGGTTACCGCGCAGCGGGTGGAGGAGATCGCCCGCAAGTCGCTCGTGGGCGGGCATCTGGTGAGTGCGCGAGAGGCATTCCGCGAGCGTCGTCGTACTGGCGCGAGGTAGGTTTTTACCAAAGCACAACTGATCCTAAGTGTCGCTTGAGTTGGGAGCGTCAGCGGGATTGCTTTACGCAAGCCGGAAAACTGATGGACCTGCCATTCGCGGCGGTCAGTATTCCGTATGAGAATGGGAATTCGCTTCCCGGCTACTTCCTGAAGGCTGATGCGACCGAAAAGCCGCGACCGACGTTGCTGAGCTTGGGCGGCGGCGACTCATTGGCGGAGGAACTCTATTTCTGGGGCGGCGGTGCAGCGGCGCTTCGCCGTGGATACAACGCGTTGCTGTTCGAGATTCCGGGGCAACGTGGTGCGATGTATTCGAATCCCGATGCTGAACTGTTTTATCGGCCTGACACCGAAGTTCCGTTGAAATACGTTTGTGACTGGGTGCTCGGCCGCGCGGATGTCGATCCCAAACGCTTGGCCTTAGTCGGCTGGAGCTTGGGCGGGTACTTTGCTCCGCGAGCGGCCGCTTTCGAGAAGCGGATCAGGGCCATTATTGCGAGCACGACTATCCCGAACTGGCAGAATTCGGCTCTGGAAGCGCTCGGTTTGGCGGTGGATCAGCCTTACGCCAGAAACCTTGAGTCCCAAATCGATTTGTCGACCGTGGGGAGAAGGTTTTTCGCCCATGGAGACATGCGTTATCGACATGGTGCGGGCGGCGGAACGATTGCAGAATTCATGGACGTTCTAGGCAAGTACAACTTGTGGGGATTAGAGGACAAGATCACCTGCCCGTATTTCAATATTGGTGGACAAGGCGAGGGGCAACTGTCTGTCGACGGTCAGAAGTTCTACGACAAGCTGACCTGTCCCAAGGCGCAGCACATCATCACCACGAAGGAGGGCGGCGAAGCTCACTGCGGAGTCAACGACGCGAGCCTTGAGCACCAGATCATATTCGACTGGTTGGATGACGTCTTCGAATAAGATCGGGCACACCTTGCATAGCCGCTCGGCATAGCTTCCGGCAGTCCTCAAGAGCCGTTGGTCAGTTTGGATGGGCGCGAATTTAACGGAAAATTAACGCAGACGGAGTAGAGTTTAGCTCAGAATCAGCGTTCCGGTTCATTAGCGGCTAAAATGTCGCAGAGGTTTCCACGATGACAACCCCAGCCACTGCCATCAAGGATGAAGTCCGTGTGCTCATTGACGTTCAAATCGAGACGTTCGGACAACCAGCACCGTTAACATCTTCTCAACTCCGCGAATTCCACTGCCGCTTTGAGAAGATCAGCACCCTGTGCCATGAACTGAATCGGATTGGCGCAAGGAGTGTTATTGAACGGCGGTTGGTGAGGGAGTCTTAGCCTCGCGTTTCCGTTCCAACCGAGCGACCGCTCCGAAAGCCTCCTCACCCGTAAACTCGCCCAGATTCAAGCTCGTCTCCTTTCGCCATTGCGTTGACCTTCCCGTTGTCCCCGCCTAACATGTGTAGCCAATGACCACGCCATCCCAACCTGTGGGTCAGACGATTTCCCATTACCGCATCCTCAGCAAGGTCGGCGGCGGTGGCATGGGCGTGGTGTACGAAGTGGAAGACCTGAAGCTCGGTCGCCATGTCGCCCTGAAGTTCCTTCCCGATGAACTCGTCCACGACGCACAGGCGCTTAGCCGCTTTCAGCGGGAAGCCAAGGCTGCATCCTCTTTGAACCATCCGAACATCTGCACGATTTACGAAATTAATGAAGCCGATGGACGAACCTTCATCGCGATGGAATTGTTGGAAGGGCAGACACTCCGGCATCGGATAGCTGGCAAGCCGTTGGAGACCGAAACTTTGCTCGATCTGGGCATCCAGATCGCCGATGCATAGGATGCGGCACACACGAAGGGCATCGTCCATTGGGACATCAAGCCCGCGAACATCTTCGTGACGAATCGAGGTCAGGCGAAGATTCTCGATTTCGGGCTGGCCAAAGTATCGCTCAAGCCCAATAGCATTGCCTTTAGCGCCCCGACCATCGAGTCATCGGAGCATCTGACAAGTCCCAAAACGGCGCTGGGCACCGTCGCCTACATGTCGCCGGAGCAGGTCAGGGGGAAGGGACTTGACGCCCGCACCGACCTGTTTTCGTTCGGTGCCGTGCTGTACGAGATGGCGACAGGGATGCTCCCATTTCGGGGCGATACATCAGGGCTGACCTTCGAGTCCATCCTCAATCGAGCGCCAGCCCCAGCACTCAGGTTGAACCCAGACCTACCTCCCAAGCTGGAGGAGATCATCAACAAGGCACTGGAGAAGGATCGGGACGTTAGGTGCCAGTCCGCTGCTGAGCTAAGAGCCGACCTGAAGCGAGTGAAGCGGGACACAGAATCCGGTAAGGCGGTATCGACTGGCACAACAACTCCCCACTGGTCACGACGGTCGATGTTGATTGGCGCGGTGGGTCTCGTGTCCGTCATTGCAGTTATTTCAGCGGTGGTGTTCTATTTTGGCAGCAGTGGTCGCACTCGCATCAACTCGGTTGCCGTACTGCCGTTTTCTAACGCCAGTAGTGATCCAAACACGGAATACTTGAGCGACGGAATCACGGAGGGCGTCATCGACAGGTTGTCGGGTCTGCCAAATTTGAAGGTAATCTCTCGCACTTCTGCCTTTCGCTACAAGCAACGTGACATCGACCCACAAAAGATCGCGAAAGAGCTTGGAGTAGAGGCGTTAGTCACGGGAAGAGTCATTCAGCGAGGCGGCGATCTCTCCGTTAGTGTGGAACTCGTGGACGCACGCGAGGACAAACAGCTTTGGGGCGAGCAATACAGCCGGAAGCTTGCTGACACGGCGTCTGTTCAACAGGAAATAGCAACCGCTATATCTGGCAACCTTCGGGTGCGGCTGACGAGCGAAGAAAAGACGCGTTTGGCGAAGTCGTCCGCGACCAATCCTGAGGCGTACCAGCTTTACCTGAAGGGGCGTTATCTCGCGAACCAATCCACAGTCGAAGGGCTCAAAAAGAGCATGGAGTATTTCCAGCAGGCAATCGACAAAGACCCCGGCTACGCCATGGCATATGTGGGTCTGGCCGATGCCTACAATACGCTCGGTGCCGGATTGAACTATGTTTCACCCAGCGAGACTCTTCCCAAGGCGAAAGCGGCAGCAATGAAGGCGTTGGAGCTGGATAACACGCTGGGTGAGGCCCACGCCGCACTAGCCTTTGCTGAATGGTTCTACGACTGGGACTGGCCAAGTGCGGAGCGAGAATTCAAGCGAGCTATCGAGTTAAATCCCAACAGTGCCAACTCCCACGATCGGTATTCTGAATGCCTGCTCACTCGCACACGATTTGACGAGGGTATAGCTGAGATAAAGCGGGCGCAAGAGCTTGACCCCGTGTCAACTGAAGAACTTGGCGGTCTGGGGCACGCCTATTTGATCATGCACCGATACGACGAGTCGATTTCTTATTTCCAGAAAGCCCTCGATCTGTACCCTGATGCGGCATTCATTCGCGCTCAGCTGGCTTGGGCATACGCGGCCAAAGGTATGCATCCGCGGGCCCTTGCCGAGTACGACAAAATAGCCGAGCCCGACAAGCGTGTCGCAGCAGAGACCCAGTTGGTTGCTGACGGCCTTGGCTGGGTATATGCCGTCTCCGGTAGGCGTGCTGATGCGCTAAAGATCGCCAAAGAAATCGGTGATCTGTCCTCACACACTTATGTCGATTTCTATCAGTTCGCAACAATCTATGCGGGTCTCGGCGACAAAGGCGAGGCCTTCCGACTGCTGGAAAAGGGTTACGAGGAGCGTTCGGCGGGCATGCTCTATCTCGCAGTAGACCCATTCTGGTACGAGATGCGCTCCGACCCCCGCTACGCTGATCTGCTGCGCCGGATCGGGCTGCCACCGTGATCGGTGGTCAGCAAGGTATACTCGACTGACCACCCCGAACCCGAATTTCCCGCCCAATCGAATCATTCACTTGCGACTGCTGCGGAGAAACCCGTTTTGGGCCACTTCCGATTCAGTCCCGTAATCCGACCGCAATACTTGCTCCGCTCGCGATTGCGGCAAGAGAACTTGAGGTTTTCCATTGCACGTACACCTCATAACACGAAGCGCCGAACAAGGCGAACAGCAGCACAAGTCCAACCACGCTCCAGACTGCATTGCTGGACTTTGGCTCATGCGCTGGGATTCGGGCCGGAGCAACGGCTGCCGCTGCACCTCCACCAACGGAAACTACCCCCAGCGTTTGTCCACAGCTACGGCAGAAACGCGAATCATTGGGTAAATCAGCACCGCACTTTGCACAGAACATAGCTACTCCTTCCAGCCATTCTGCGGAAGATATGAGCTTTAAACAAGGCAACGAGGGGCGCACTAAAGTGCGCTCGCTCCAAGCGACAACGTCTTCGAACAGTCCGCGATTTCATGTCCGTATTCATTGACTTGACTGTTTCGCAGACATAGGATTCTGCTCCGAAGTAGGATTCTGCTCCAGTGATCGGGCAAACCATCTCGCATTACCGCATCGTTGAGAAGTTAGGCGGCGGCGGCATGGGTGTGGTATACAAGGCTGAGGACACCGAGCTTGGCCGCTTCGTCGCCCTGAAGTTTCTTCCTGAAGACCTAACCCAAGACCCTCAGGCTCTGGAACGATTTCGTCGTGAGGCTCGTGCTGCCTCTGCACTCAACCATC
>JBEKUD010000222.1:0-7024 GCA_049515395.1 Candidatus Sulfotelmatobacter sp.
GCGCCTTAATCTCTTCCGCAATTTCCTGCTGCCGTTGCCGCCGAAGTTTATGAGCATTCCGCTCAGCTTCCGTCTCGAAACGACCTTCGCAGTTGCCATCGAGCTTCTTCAGCATCGATAGCCCGCTTAACAGCGTAAGCGTCTGCTCCGATTCGTGGCTGCCCATACCAACCCTCGTGAATTCGCACGTATAGATGACAAATGGACTGGGGAGGATGCTTTGCCTGTCTCACGCCGCACAGATGGGAACGAAGAAGGTTGGCACAAAAGAGATTGAGAAGCTAAGGCGTAAACCTCAGTTCGACAATCTCGTCGGTTTCATGCGCTGCTGGCTCCCATTTCCACTCGCGCAATGCGTTCTGGGCAGCTTGAACAAATAGCGGATGTCCGCCTTTCACTTCGACCGACTTCACCGTGCCGTTGGGCGCAACCAACACGTCTGCCTTTACGGTGCCTTGAACGTTCATGGAGCGGGCAAGGCTGGGATATTGAGGAGGCACGCGAGTCACAATTTTACGCATGGTTTCAGAAGGTTGCTGGCCGGAAGCATGGCTGGGAAACAGCATTAACGCTGCCAAGACTAGAGACAGAACAACAGCCAGTCGGATAATGATCTTTACGTGATCTCCCTGCTTTATGGTTGTCTCGTTCAGCCTCATATTGAACGCTTTCTGAACACGATTTGTCCGGTCTTGGGTTAAGTTAGACTAATGAGTCGCTGATTCTCCCTCATTTGATCGTGCTGCGCCCTGACTGCGAGCATTTTGTCGTTGCAGTTCGTCCGTATGGCTCTGAGATCGACCATCAGTTTCATGTATGTCTCGTTAGGTAAGCGACGGCTCGGATATAGGAGTTGACTGGCGGCAGCGTGCTCCTTGACGCGAGATGCATCTCATAAACTGCAAACAGCCGCGCTCCTTCATCATCTCTCGGGAGTCTTGTCTCCAGTATCACTGGTTACATGATATGCCGATAACTACGGCCGCGACCGCACCTATGGGACATGAACGACTACCGGACAGGCTTTTGGGAACTATGCGACGTAAGCTAAGTCGGGACATTTTGCAAGTGGGAATGGGGCTGTTAGCGACATGGACTCAAGCAACCGTAGCATTCGCAGGCTATTTTGTGACGCGCGTCACTGCAGTACGTGCTCATTTTCTGAGATAGTGCTGATAATCAGAGAATCGAGGCAGACTCCATTGGAACCGATCCAGTCGCGAGAGTCGCGGACATACCCGTGCGGGGATTTGGTCGAAGAGCGCAGTCTCCTTTTAGAACAAGCCGTCAATAAAGTTGCGATCTGTGCCCTGCAGGTCGGCGTTACCCCCGAGGATATCATCTCACTCCTCGACTCTGGGATGAGCATCACTGAATTGCTGGCATTTCTAGCATCGAAACCCTCAGGAATCGCATAAAATGGGCACCGCATTGCCTCGTCCGTCCAGTGGTGGGAACAGTCCGCTTAATCGGAAGCGATGCGAACAACGCATTTTCGAGTGCAGCCAGTTCAATTCAATAACTATAATCTTCATCTATTTTGGCTAGGCGAAGAGCGGAGATAGGCAGTGGCAAACGTCGCTGACCTGACGTGTTCCGTTTGGCGGACAACGAAGTATAGGCTTAAGCTATGTACACCACGACAAGAAATATTGCAGGCGGCACTTTCATGACATGCAAGGATTGCGGGGATGCGATCAGCATGAACAAACTTTGTGAGAATCCAATCCAATCGGCAACCAACATGTTAAAACACATCGCTCAGCACAGCGCCTCTTAAAGCCTTCACACCAGTGGTGCCCAGTGCCCATGCGAGCGGGGACCTTCCCGTCGCTTAATAGTTGCGTGATCCCACCATCCCGGCATCAGTCGAGCGCCCTTGACTTGGCGTAAAATAGTGCTACTTGCTGGCAGCCACTCCCTTCGGATTCATTTTTCTAGGTGCCGTGTGATGAAGAACTTACCTGACCAGTTGTGGTTCCGGCGCTTCTTTGAATTTCACTGTACGGATTGCGCCAGCGACACGGCATTCGATTCCCGCCGCCGCACGTTTTCCGAACGCTACATTCTTCCGATTGTTTTTCAGAAGCCAGTGCGCTGCGCGGAGTGCTTTCGCAGAAGCTACAGGTCAATTTTCATGCCCGTAAGAGAGCGAGTATTAGCCGCAACCGAAAACCCGCGGCACGGCCGAAAATGCTAACTGGGAACCCACCGCACGTCCAACTGCCGAACCCAATGTGATGCACGTCACTGCGGTATGCGCTTCATTGTCGAAAAGGTTGTGCGAGTTGCTCAGCAGGTCGGCGTTACCCCCGAGGATATCATCTCGCTCCTCGACTCCGGTATCGACATACGCGATCTTCTGGCGTTCATAGCCTCGAAAGCGAGTGGCGTAATGTACCACGCTGTGCTGAACAGGGATCAGGCTCAATCAACCATCACCGCATCCTCCGGACCCTCGGGGATATATTGATGGCTACGCACCTCGGGCACGGACACCTGAAAGCCCCATCGTCGGGAAAAACAATGTGGCCACACTTCTCGCAGATCAACCGTCCATTGGACAGCACCTTCATTGGATAAAAAGCATCTTGAACGACGCAATACGGACAACGAGTATCTTTGTTCCCGATCATGTCGCTCACTCGTCTCGGTCGCATGATCAAACGTCTGAACGCTCCATCGCAGCCACGTCCTCAAGTGTCCGCAGCGTTAGCGGCCCAGCCGAAAGACCGTGGAAATCCTCATCTTGACTCTTATTAAATATCTCTTCGGCGCGAATCCCTATCCGCTGATTCTTGTTGGATGTTGCGGATGTTTTGTTCCAACGCTCTGAGGTCTTCCTCAATGGAGTGTGAGAGATGCTTAAGTCCGTCCAGCATCTCGATGGTTACCGCATCGGCGGTATTGATTCTGGCTTTCTCAAAGTGATTTCTCGCTTCGCTATAACTCATATTCCTCTTCTGAATTCGTTTGTCTTCGAGAGGTGAAAGATTCCGAGCAGCGGTGACAGTGCTATGTAGTCGCCGAGGCGAGGAATTTGCCTGCCCTAATTTCTTTCTGTTCAACCGAGAGTCATACCGCACTCCCGTTCATTAATTCGGGCGAAAATACGCGTTTAATGGGCGTGCCACATCTGCGCATCATGCGGTGACATGGGCATGGGGCGGCCGTGTGCAGCTATGGCGTGCTCATTCATTACCCTAGCCGCTTGCGTGCGGCAGTTGCCGTTCTGGTTGCCGAAATCCAGTGTGGTGACGGAGTGTTTGCAGAGTGGACACCTGAACATGCTAAATCCATTCATCTTTGTGACGGTGTAATGCCTCATAGCTTCAAGTGTAGTCGCTTATTCCGGTATGACTCCGAACTAAAGTCACCCTCATCACACGTCGTGAGTGAAATCGCCTCAGGCGGTGGTCCACAGAATTCCACGCGCCTGCACTCGTGTCACCCGCACTTTTGGTCGGGAGCAAATTCATCATCGTAAGGTTTCAAGACAAGGTGCCTGCAATGGCGTCCTGCACCAAGTGTCGGCTGAGATTCTTCACTCTTCTCTATGCCGTCATAAAAGGGTCAGGCACTCCTGCTGGTGACGGACACTGCCAACGGCGGTCAAAGTCCAATTACGGCGAACACTAGACCCATTTCATCACTGCCGTCCAAATTGGGCTGGAACGGTTCTGGGAACGTTGAAAACAAAGTGGTAGCCTCTCCTGTTGAGCGTTGCAAGGTTGAGGTTGCGTGGCACGAACGCCCGATGGACGCATTGTCGTTCATTTCATTTCATAAAAGGGGATTGACCAATGGTTGTGGGTAAAATGGCGATGTTCGGCAGCAATGGGAGCAGCTTACTTTTGAACCTCGGCGGTATCGGATGGATGCCATTTACGGGTTTCCGAAGACGGTCAATTCTGACCAGTTTTCCGAAACCTAAAGTTTGATACTGGTGATTCTGATGCCCCAGAAGAAAAGTTATCGAACACCTTGCCCGGCGGAAGCGGGCCGAGGAGTCCACCTGAAGTCGGATGAGGGAAAAGTTGTTATCAAAGCTGAACTGGAGCCACCACTTTAGATCACCAGCCCGACGTTTGGCTGCCACTTAGAGGTTCACATGCCGGATATAAGAATCGAACGCGGGTCATGTCGTTTCATTGCCAGAAAACATGAGGGTGGACGGGCAACAATCACCCTTCAGGTCTGGCATGGGGCCGCGTCACTCCTAAACCACGCTACTCTGAGCTTTAATCTCCTGAGTAGTCTCACGCTAGAACAGGCACAGAAGCTGGCCGAAACTTTGACCGAGAACGTGCTGGATGCTTCCGTAGAGATATCCAGCGAACATCCCATGTTTGCGGGGAGGTTGAACTACGATGAAGATACTCCTGATCGAAGACAGCAAATTTCAGCGGATTGCAAGTGAGCGGGCGCTCCTCAATGCTCGGTACAGTTTCATCCATGCGGGGGACGGCGACAAAGGTCTCCGGATGGCCCGCGAGAACATTCCCCGATCTTATCCTGCTCGATATGATGTTGCCCAAACTATCGGGTCTCGATGTGCTTCGGGCTCTTAAAGGAGACGTGCTCGTAAAACACATCCCCGTCATCGTGTTGAGCGGACTTGGAAAAGCCAATGAATCTAAGCTTCTGACGGAGGGCGCTGCCGCCTTCATTGTAAAATCAGAGAAATCGTTCCAGAACAATTCATCGGTCCTCCTTCAGGCAGTTGAAGGGATAATAGGAAGCAAATCTGCTCAGCCAATCGATCCGCCAGTGCCCGTCCCAGTAGGACACCCCTTCGAGGTCACATCTCACTGTGATCTTCATCATAGTAAGAATCAAGTTCGGACGCCACAATGGGAATACGAGTTCTGTGGGGGAGAAACGGATGGGGGCGAATCGCGTTGAAGTCCGTCAATGCTGCCAAGTAGGAGCGGGGTATGGTGCGCAGCGGTTTCTCCTCGAATTTTAGGAGCCCACTGTCAAGAGTATCTGGGGTGAGGGCAGAACGGGAGAAACATTATGACGTATGTGATGACTAAACCTTGTCCAGTCTGCAAACAGCAACTAACGAAACGACGACCTACCGACACCGTGCAATGTGCCTGCGGCAAGCATGTTTGGCAGGGCTCATATTCAGTGTTAGCCTTTCGAAGGTAGTCGTATTGTGAATATTCCACTTTACACTTCGACACATTTTAGTAAGTATTCGTCGCCTTGCTATACCTGTTTTACGTTGAAGGGTGCGGTCTCCATCCTTCTACGCGATTTCTTCCGTTGGCTTTCGCACGGTACAAGGCCGTGTCTGCTTCGATAAGAAAAGCTTCCATACTCACATGCCTGTCATACTCTGCCGATGTCGCACCCATACTGATGGTGACTCGCCTGCTTTGTTCGCCCACAGTGATCGCTTCGGCAGAAACCAGCTTTCCGATTTCCATAGCTCGACGGACGGTTGTAGCGAGATCACAGCCCGGTAGAATCAGGAGAAATTCTTCGCCCCCGTAGCGACCTGCCCCATCGTAGACTCTGAGGTCGGACTTCAACCGCTTGGCTACCTCTCTCAAAACCTCATCTCCCGCAAGATGCCCAAGCGAATCATTAATGCTCTTGAAATGGTCAATGTCCCCCAACACGATTCCGAGTGGGCAGCTTTGGCGCTTGCAGCGACTAATCTCTCGCTCAAGCAGCCCCAAAACTTCGCCTCGGTTTAGGAGCCGCGTCAAGAAATCGTATGTGGCGGTGATCCTCAGGGACTCTCGGGCTTCCACCAACTCTCGCTGCAAGTTAAGGATTCTCTGTCCTGCCAACAAACGCGCTCTCAGTTCCAGCGGTTCAAATGGTTTCACCAGATAATCGTCTGCGCCTGCCTCCATGCCTTTGACCAAATCGTTCTTGCTGTCTTTGGCGGTCAGCATAATGGTGTACGTGTAGCTGCCCGGCACTTCGGCTTCGCGTATCTTGCGGCACAGTGCGAGGCCATCAATTTCGGGTAGAACCCAACCGAGGAGAACCAAGGGCGGTGGCTCCGGTTGCTGAAGCACGTTCCATGCTTCCGCGCCATCCTTGGCGATCACAGGATCAAAGCCCCAACCTTTCAGATGGCCACTGATCAAATATCGATAGACCGCCGAATCTTCGGCCAACAGGACTTTCATGATCGTCCAATCCTGAGCCTTGGAGGAAAAAATGTCCGTTTCCAGAAATTACAGAATGTTCACTCTTTTTCGTTTCCTCTTCACGACCCCATCGCAGCTAAGTACGCAGGCTGCCATTCGGGATAAAGGATTTCGGGAAATGGACCGGGTTCCATAATAGCCTCCGGCACAACCAGCCTTTACCCCGGAGAATAAATGGAAAGTCAGGGCAAGAGTTCGTTACCCAAGTGACTGGTACCAAAGCGTTGGCCCGACGCGCTGGCGTTCCGGGTGTGGACGGAACAGTTTGACCGCTGGTTTGCCGCAATGCGGTGCGTTTCGGAGTCAAGAAATAAAAGCGTGTTCCCCCGAGCGGACGCATCCAAATGCTGGTGCGGATCATAGGAGGATTTATGTCTCGTTTGCGAATGGTGCAAGTTTGGATGGCAACGGTGGTGTTGAGCGCAGGATTGGCTGTTGTGCCGCGATTGTCTGCAGGCAGCACTCAAACCTTTACCGGAAAGGTTAGCGATGCCATGTGCGGCGCGAAGCACTCGGAGGAAAATATCGCTCCCGCAGACTGCGTTCGTGCCTGCGTTCAAAAAGGAGCTAATTATGCGCTGGTGGTCGGCGATAAGGTCTATACCCTTGATACGAAGGATCAAGCCGTGTCGGCTGAACTTAATAAGTTGGCTTGGGCGCAGGCCAAAGTTACAGGCACAGCCAACGGAGATACCATTTCCGTGAAGTCCGTGACAGCCGCCAAGTAGGTGTCGAAGAGTATTAGCTGGCGATCCGAATGTCGGATGTGCTAATCAAGCGGTTGATGTAGCACTTCTTGTGGACCGCCCTGCCGTTTTCATCGGCGTAAAGATCGATTCGTAAATCCA
>JBEKUD010000223.1:0-7018 GCA_049515395.1 Candidatus Sulfotelmatobacter sp.
ATTACCCTGAACTGGCGAGGCAGACCGTTGGTCAGCTATGAAACCATCGTCCAACTCATCGGCAACACCAAGACTGGGACTGGGCTCAAGATCAAAGCCAAGTTGACCCGCCGGAAGTATCCTAAAGGAATCAAATCTTCGTTTTGGATGCCTTTTACTCCAATCCCAAGTCGGTCAAAATCTTGGGATTTTCCTCGCCCGAGGCGAGGATCTGATGACCGGCGGAGCAGTCATTGGTAATGGTCCGGGCATCGGCACTGGTATGGTTGCCATCATGGCAGCGGAAGCAGCCGGGTGAATCGTTGTGGCCAAGGTTGTTCGGGTGCGCACCCCATGTCACAGGCATGTCTGGGAAAGATGTTGCGCGGGTAGATGTTCGCCTCCAGCAGAAAGGACGCATGATGGAACACGCAGGGCAACTGGGAGCGACTTACTTCAGCAAGAGACTCGGAATTAGCGGGGATGCCGGATCGTGTCGAATCGCCTGCTCGCGAACCACTTGACTCGGGCCTTTTCTGCGGCAGGGGGCGACTGTCGAGTCGATGACGGTGACACTTATTCGACAGTCGTCAGGGCAAATCACGACGAAAAGGGACTCCATAACTCCTTTATTCGCAATACAATGATACATTGCCGCGCATGGAACCTCCCGTGCAATGGGTAGCCACTGTTGTAGCTTCGGTGTTATCTCACAAGAGCGCGGGAAGTCGGCCCTAGGGCCATTCGACGGTCCAAGGCTCCCCTTTCCGAGGGGCTTCTCGCGCCATTGAAACAAAAGAAACATGGTAGGGCTGCAGAAGGTGCGCATCAGGCGGCAACGCCGAAGAGACGCCGAATGAACAATTCAAGCAAAGGAGAAACCAGTTATGTTTATCCGCACATTGGAGTGCGATGCAAAAGTCGGGAAGAGAGAAGAACTCGCTGATAAAGTTACCAGGGACGTGCTACCAATCCTGCGGAACCAGCGCGGCTTTGCAAATATGATTGCACTTTCTGACGACGCCCACCCAAAGCACCTCGTTTATCTCACCTTTTGGAAATCAAAGGAGGAAGCCCAGCAATACCAACGCGAACGCTACGAGCAGATCGTCAATTTGATAAAACATCTCATCGTTGGGCCGCCTACCGTCGAGAGTTTCACAGTAGAAGTCCCGACCAACCACGAGATCGTGGCGAGCAAGGCCGCAGCTTGATCGGGTGGCCCGGTACACTCTCGCAGCGTGGCGGGCGCTGCCCGCTTTTGGGTGAGTCTCCTATTGGCGCGGACAAGTCGCGCCAACTTGGGGCGCAGGGGAACTGCGACAGTCCGACAGGGATGAGGGTCTCTGTCGCTGCGGTCGAAAGAAGACTGTCCTGTTCCACGCCCCTGGCTTTTCCCATCATCCCTGTCGTACCGTCGCGGGATCTGAACGGGAAGATGTGAATGAGTCGCTGGGGCTCACTCCCGTGGTCCACAGGGGGATTGATGCGTCCCTAGTCTCCTTAAGGAATGTCACACATGATGAACGAATTGCCAATGTTCGATTCCTTGCCCGACCCTGAAGAGCCAAAACAAACTGATCCACTAGCCGTCAGTCCCAAGGTTGCCTTCCAGTGGCCACCGGATTGTGTTTGGCCGTTCATCGATCTCAGACGGGACCGCGATACATAGCAGACAACTTAGAGGACGACACGATGAGCACCTTGTTGAAGACAATACGAAAGCCGCTCGGGATTGTTGTTCCGATGGACGAAGTAAAACGTCGGGTGATCGTTGACGCGCTCGACAAGTGTCGCGGGAACTATATTCTCGCGGCGCATTTGTTGGGCATTGGGAAAACAACACTCTATCGAATGGCGAGGGCATACCACTACCAGCCACCAGAATCGCAGGCAGAAGCGTTGATGACCGTGCCGCCTTTAAGGCGGGACCAACTCAGATTGCGCGCATGAGCACAGATGACAGATTCGGTGTCGAGGAAAGCGCACGTTTGCTTCGTGCGATCTATGCGAACTACCCGGATATTCTTGGATGAAGGGGTGCCCGGGTTGGAGCGTTCTTGCAGGCCTTGCGCACCAGCGGCGAGACGAGCCCGACAAAACCCCTCCGTCGGACATGGTGAGCACTTTGCTCAAGAATCCCGACTTCCCGAATCGGGAGGAGGATGTATGCCCTCGCGCCGCTGCGCTTTTGACGAGTGCATTAACATTTTCGAAGCTTTCAAATGTCCGCTATACTCGCATGCGCCATCAGGTCGCGGCGGGTGTGTTCTGAACAGCGAGCCAACTAAGATCGATGGTCGTTGAATCCAGAGCATACAAACTCAGATCTAGATCGACGCCAATCGGGGCATGCACCTAAAATGGCCGGGCGATGCCGGTCAAAACCTTGGGCGAGCTCCGCAAAGATCCTCCAATCATGCGACTCATTCGCATCGGCCAGCGCCGAACGCGACACTTTGCCGCGAAACCCCGTGTGAGGGGAGGGCTAAGGAGCATCCTCCTGCCAGCAAATCCTTATCATCATTATTACCTCGTCCGCTAGGGCGGGCTACGATCGTTTGCCGCAACGCCCATACAGCTACAAAACTCGCGATCTTATGGATACCACTTTTCTAAATCCTTAAAACAAATTACTTAGTGGTTTTGTTTTGCAAAATCGCTGCAACATGCTGTGATCGCCGCACCCGGAAAGAAGGGAAGAGTTCTGGTAGGAGTTACCGGCTCACAATCCGATCGCGACTTCTAAGATTTGGTAATTCATTCGAGGTGCCTGGCCTGCAGGACAATCGGGGTGAGCGCGGCCGTTTGGCGGGGCGGTCTGCAGCTCGAGTTGCATCGGCTGGCACACGTTTACGACGTTCACGATGTTCACGATTGGCATCCTCTGAGCGGGGCTGCTTGTCGTCCGCAACGTCCCGAGTGCTCCTCGCTAGCGACGACGCGTGGGTCTCCTTGCAGATGTCACAGTTTTGGTTCTGGCCGGTGCCGTCCACTTCGCAGGCGCGGGCCATTTCGTGGATCCGCACGCGATCGCACGGCTCCAGATTCAGTACGTAGCCTATGTTCATGCAGTTTCCGTTCGTCAGGCCAAGCGAAGTCAGAATATCGCCGACCTTGCGTTCATTCAGCTTCGAGGGCTCGCCTCGCGAAGCCAAGTCTTCTCTCATTGCAGTTGTCAGCGCGCTGAGCCTGCAAACGGCCGCTGACGGATAACCGTGAATGGTTGCGTAAAGAACACGGACGGCCGAGGCCTGGGTCGCTAAAAGTACGCGCGATTGAAATCGGCGCTGGCTCACCAAGTGAGCCAACAAGTCGAACCATACCTGGTTCTCCCCAAACGGAATGGAGAGGCTGCGATAATGCTCGAATCAAAACTGCAACCGGCGCATGCGCACGGTTTTCGCGAGTTGCAATATTCCCGGGTCATCTGGGCTGAGGAGATTCGAGCGCGAACTTCTGTGCAGCGGAATGACGATGCATCGGCTATTCAATGCGGCATCATTCGGCCGTTCGATCCAAGCGAGAACCTTCGGCCGGTACGCCATCTGCGCCTCATCTTTCCGAAGACTTACGAAACCAGGAGCGCTACTGGATCGGAGGAGATGGAGAAGCGTTCGGGGATGGCCAGCCGTGATGGTTCCATCGATCAGGAGGGTCGGACTGAGGCGATGACATACCCCGTAGAATGCCGCTGAACTGATACGGCGCTAAGCAGGCTGCGGCGGCAGAGCAGCCGAAGAATGCGCATCGCCTATGTTTTCCCAGAGACGGGAGGACCAAGCAGTGCGAGGTAAGGGGCGACCGGCAGCCTTTCCGGGAACCAACTGCTCACGACGAAAGCCGTCATCCGGATGACGCAAGGGAGATCAACATCCAGGCAAGAGTTGAAAAAATAGGAAACATTTTCGGTGAGTTCGTTAATGCCCGCATAAGATTCAACACCAGCAGGGAGGCTGATGTGCTTCAAGACCTGGCTGGCTCGAGGGAGCGGAACGAGAAACCCGTCTCCGTTCCGCCAGCGAAGGGGCTCTTCGTCCTGATGGGTCGCACTCGCATGCCAGTTTCATCCCTTCGAAATAACAGCCTGTCGCCAGGGTGAACCCCGAGAGCACGTCGAACCTCGCGCGGTACCGTAATCTGCCCTTTGCTCGTGATTCTTGCCTGTTTCTCCACTACTCCCTCCGAAATCCTTACCTTCTCACAGGTACTCCTTACTTTAAAAATGGATTATCATGACCCAAACACTAATCACAGAAAAGGAGCCAGTGTCTCGCCAGGATCCTGTCCGGCTCTGATGTCGGCCTTGCTGCCGTTAGCTTCGCTGGCGCCATGCAGAACAGCTTCGCGGCCGCGTGTTTCAGCACAAGGAACCGTCCGAAGGCTAAATCATTACCCCAGCCGCTTCACTTCGGACTTCAAATTGAGATTCTTGATCAGCCGATGCAGGTACTTGGGATGGATTCCTAACAGCCTTGCGGCCTCGATGTGGTTTCCTTTCGCGTTGTCCATCGCGGTGATCACCAGCTGTTTCTTGGTGTGATTGAGCGTGTTGTGATACAGCGCCGCCGTCATGTCCGACGATCGCTGTTCCAGCAGCGATTCGGGAAGATCTTCGGGCAGAATCTCGTCCGTCAGTCCCAGCACGAAGGCGTGTTCGATAGCGTTCTCCAGTTCGCGAATGTTGCCGGGCCAGCTGTATTGCATCAGCAGGGACCGCGCCTCCGCCGAAATGCCTTTGAAGCCGCGCTTCGACTTCGCCGCCAACTTATTGGCAAAATGCAGCGCCAGCGTGGGAATGTCTTCGCGATGCTCGCGCAGGGGTGGCAGCGCCACCGAAACTACATTCAAGCGGTAATAGAGGTCCGGCCGGAACTCGCCCGCCTTGATCGCCTGTTCCAGGTTCTTGTTGGTTGCAGCGACGACGCGCGCGTTAAACGGCAGCAGTCGGGTGCCACCCAGCCGCTCGAACTCACGTTGCTGCAGGACCCGCAGAAGTTTGGATTGCAGCAGCGGAGCCATTTCGCCGATTTCGTCGAGCAGCAACGTTCCGTCCTCGGCGGTTTCAAACTTGCCCTTCTTGGTCGCAGCCGCGCCGGTGAAAGCTCCCTTCTCATGCCCAAACAGTTCGCTCTCGAGCAATGGTTCCGGAATCGCAGCGCAGTTGATGGCGACGAATGGCTTGTCGGGACGCATGCTACTGGCATGAATGGCACGGGCCACCAACTCTTTGCCAGTTCCGCTTTCCCCGCGGATGAGCACTGTCGAATTGCCCTTTGCCACGCGTCCGATGAACTCGGTGACCCGCGACATCGCCCGGCTCTCGCCGATTAGCGTGTCTGTGCCCACGTCCGCTCGGAGTCGCTGGTTCTCCGCTCGCAGAGAATCGAGCTTTAACAGGCTCTCGAGCGAGACCGCGGCAATACGGGAAACCGAGCTCAGGAAGTACGCGTGGTCCTCGCCGAAGGGTGGTGATGTTGCCGGCGAAGTGAGGTAGATCACGCCGAGGATGTTTTCCACGGCAACCAGGGGAACGCACAACACGTGTTCAGCCGGCGCAGGCGCTGTGGAAGCGACCGTGAAAACGGCACAGCGTTCCCACATGGCTCGTTGCGCCCACTCCTCGCGGATAACCAACTCTTGCCTTGTGTCTCCGTCGCGCCTCCACGTGCAAGCCGGGTTGGGTTCCTCATTTCCGTTCGGCTGCAGCACAATTGCGCCTTGTTCGGCGGGGATTACTTCGGATATCAGTCTCAGTAGCTCACGCTGTAAACCTTCCACGTCCCGGAAGGAGTTGATGAGGTTGGCGACTTTGAAGAATGCCGACAGGTCGCGCGCCATTCGCCCTATGCCTGAGGCATTCGATGGCAGGCCCGAACGCTGATCGAGGAACAACGCCGTCAGCGTGGCGCTGGTGTTTTGTTTGCCGGTGCCCGATGACTGCGGGCCAGCGTCATCATCCTGGCCAGTGAGGAACACAAATTCGTTGGTTCCGACGCAAATCCGGTCTCCGTCTCGAATGGGCGTGCGGCTTATCTGAATCCCGTTGACGAATGTCCCGTTGTGACTCTCGAGGTCGGAGATTTCATAAATATCCTCGGATACTTGGGTGATGGTGCAGTGCTTTCGCGAGACCGCGGAGTCGCCAATCATGATTTGGTTGGCAGTGTCCCGGCCGAGAGACAACGGACCGTCAGTTAAGGCGCGTACCGTCCCCTCCAGCGGTCCGGACATCGCCACCAACCTCGGATTCAGCACGTCTACCTCCTGCGGAACAGTCTAGCCGAGTTTGCCTACGGTGCCCAATCGACTTGCCGAACGCGCTGCAGCTGGACACGCTCCGCGCTTGCCTATTTTAATTTGAGTGGATCTTGCGCTACGGAACTTGTTGGTTCTCGCGGGTAGCCGATCGACTACCGCATCATCTTTATTCGGAGCATGTCGACGCCGTCGGCCAAAACTCATCTTATTGCAAACACAGCAGAATGATTGAGCAAACCGGCCTGCCTCGACTTGGCACCATGCTTGCCTTACACAATGCGTCACAGCAGTGCTCAGCGAAGGCGCTGAAGACTTCTAGAGACAAAATTCAGTTTGGGCTCCACTGCGAGGAGCCCCAAGGAGGGTGTCATGAAACGCAACCTTATCACGATCCTGTCGTTGGTGGTCATGTCGCTGATGGGCAACGCAACCAGCGCTTTCGCTCAGGCCTACGCGAAGGCTGATGTGCCATTCGCCTTCAACGTTGGTGGGGCGCAACTGCCGGCCGGAACCTACGAAATCAAGGTCTTAAGCCAAAGCCCGTACGAGATCATGATCGACAACAGCGAGACCAGGGCCGCCGCCGTGTCGATCGCCCGGCGCGAAGGTCCGCGCAATCGCGAGAGCAAGCTGGTGTTCCACCATGTCGATAACCGATACTTCCTCTCCGAAGTCTGGAAGGACTCGGCCGCCGGAGGCATGATCGTCCCGACTTCCAAGCAGGAAGAGGAGCTGAAGAAGGAACTGAGCCTCGCTAAAAGTCCCTCGAACGGCCACG
>JBEKUD010000224.1:0-7012 GCA_049515395.1 Candidatus Sulfotelmatobacter sp.
CGAATGCGGCAAGCGCATCTTCGGAAGCGTCCGACATCCGGGATGCGTCTTCCCCCCTTGTCCAGTTGCAAGGACAGGTTCAGTCCAACCGAGTGGAGATTGCCAGTCGAGAGCGCACGGTCGCGGATCTAAAAGCTAAAGTTGTTGACTATCAGGCGAGGCTGAATCAGGAACCGGTGCGTGAGCAGCAACTTTCCGATCTGACGCGCGGCTACGAACAATCCAAAGCGAACTACGACGATCTGCTGAAGAAAAAGAATGAGTCGGCGATGGCGACCAGCATGGAATTGCTGCAGCAGGGTGAACGGTTCCGGATCATCGATCCGCCGAGCCTGCCATTAAAGCCGGACTTCCCCAACCGCCTGAAATTCTGTGGCTTTGGGCTGGGCTTTGGATTGATTCTGGGCCTGGTGGTGGCGGGCGCCTTCGAAGTGATGGATGACCGGATTCATGACGAAAAGCAGCTTCAGGATCTGCTGCCGGTGGACGTGATCTCGGAGATTCCAGCCCTCTCGGCCGAGGCAGATGAGCGCCGCGAGCACAAACGTCTTTGGCTGGGATGGGCCACGGCGGCATTTGTATCTGTTACGATTTTGCTGGGGTCCGCGATCAGTTATCTGCGCGGGTAGAGAATTCCAAATGTACAAAGCCTTCTACAGCCTAAAGCGTAATCCGTTCGAAATTACACCTGATCCTTCGTTCCTGTTTCCAACCAGCAGGCACAATGAGGCTCTGGCGGCTCTTTACTACGGTGTCAGGCGGCATAAGGGGTTCGTGGTTCTCACCGGAGAGGTGGGGACTGGCAAGACTCTTCTGCTGCGCTCTCTGCTCCAGTTGCTCAAGCAGAGTAACGACGTCGCGTATGCGTACATATTCAACGGCCGTCTCTCCCCGGTGGAATTTCTGCAGTACTTTGCCAGCGATCTCGGACTTCCCGCGACCAGCAAGAATAAGGGAGAGTTGCTGATTCAGATTGCACATTATGTGATTGAGCGCAGCCAGAAGAAGCTGACCACGGCTCTTGTGGTCGACGAAGCCCATCACCTTTCGTCCGAAATCCTCGAGGAAATCCGGCTCTTGACGAATCTTGAAACCCCGCAGGAGAAGTTGCTCCAGATTCTTCTGGTGGGACAACCCGAACTGGATGAAAAACTCGATTCCGTCAGCCTGCGGCAGTTGAAGCAGAGAGTCGCCTTGCGATCGCACCTTGTTCCTCTGACTTCGAATGAGACCAGGGGATATATCGAGCGCCGGCTTCAGCTTGCGGGCTCGCCGTATCCATCGGCGATGTTCCCTCCGGAAACCGTCGCCGCGGTGTACCAGCATTCGCAAGGACTCCCGCGGTTGATCAATACCATCTGCGAAAATGCTTTGATCGCAGCTTATGCCCGGCAGATGAAAAGCGTGAGTCCGGAGATCATCGACGACATCGCGAACGACTTCCGCCTGGGAGTTCAAACCCCTCCTCTCGAGAGCAAGAAAACGTCGAACGAACTCGATCCCCGAAAAGCAGCTCAGACATTGCTCGAGCTCTATGCCAACCTGAAGGCGGAGCAAAAGCGGAACGAGGAACTGAAAACGCGAGTGCGATTGCGAGTCGGTGAACAATGAGCAATATATTTGATGCGTTACAAAGAGCGGGATTAGAGAACGCCAAGGCCGGAAGTCCCAAGCTCTCCTTCGCCACGGAAGTTCTGGAGGCGGCCGAACAGAAGCTTCGCGAGTCGGGCACCATTGTCGAACAGCCGCCTGTTTTCGAGCAGCCGTCTGTTTTCGAACAGCGTCCTGTTTTCGAACAGCCGGCCAGTGACGACTCCTTCGATTCTCATCCCACGGCTCCCTTCGATGACGTGAGTCAATGTCCCGTAATTCCGATGAGCATCCCGGAGGGAAGCCGCTTGGTATCGCTGGGACAAGAGGGAAGCCTGGGTGCGGAGAAGTTCCGCTTTCTGGCGGTGCGCTTGCGTCAGCTTCGACAAAGTCGCCCTTTGAAGAAAATACTCATTACCAGCACCATCCCCGAGGAGGGAAAAAGCACGGTTGCGGCGAATTTGTCCTGCACCCTGGCGCGACGAAAACAGCATAGGATCCTGCTGCTGGAAGGCGATCTGCGGCGTCCGAATATACTGCCGCAATTCGGCTTAGGCAAGCTCCCGGGTTTGTGCGAATGGCTGGGCGGAGAGACCCGAAAGCTGAATATCTACCGCCTGGAAAATCTCGGACTTTGGATCTTGCCCGCCGGCAGTACACCGCAAAACCCTCTGGAATTGATGCAATCCGGCAAGCTTCTGCCGTTGATGGAGAAGCTGGAAGCATGGTTCGACTGGATCGTCATCGACTCTCCGCCGGTGCTACCGCTTGCCGACACCAGCCTGTGGTCCCGCCTGGCCGATGGTATTTTGCTGGTCACCCGCAAGGGAACGACAGAAAAGAAACAACTGCAGCGTGGCCTGGAAGCACTCGAACAATCAAAGCTGCTGGGAGCCCTAGTAAACAGCAGTGACAACGCCGCCCACTCAGACTATTATCAACGGTACAGCTCTCCCCCAACGTCTCCCGAGTCCCCCAGCTCGAAGACATTGTTTCGCAACAGGTAATTAAAGCGGTCCGGTTTCTCACTCTCCCCCACATAGCAAGAACTATTTTGGCATTCGCCAAATACCTGCTCCGCTCCGAGGATGGAAGCGGGTCAGGCGGAGGTAATTGTGAACGGACGACGCAACAGTTCATATCTGGCCCCTGTTCCGACAAAAATTCTGTCGGTGGCGGGTCACGCTATTTTGCACGACGAAGCTTTTCGCCGCATGTTGAACCTCGAGAGAAAAAGAGCGCAGCGTTCGCAGAAGCCGTTTCTTCTAGCGCTGTTGGAAGTGGACAATCAATTGGCATCGCAAGAGAGGCGGAAGACGCTCGATGGGGTCTTATCGCTTCTTCCCTCCATGACGAGGGACACGGATGTGATTGGCTGGTCCAAGGAAAATTGTGCCCTGGGAGTGATGTTCACGGAAATCGGCACGGAGGGGCGGAGTTCGACGGTGGCTGCGATCACGTCCAGGGTAGTCGATACCCTGCGGAACCATCTCAGCGCGCAACAATTCGGCCAAGTCGTAATTTCTTTCCATGTCTTTCCCCCGGAGGAAAAACGCGAGACCATTTTGCCCAGGCCGAGCAGCGCGCCATTGTATTCTCCGGTTTTGGCGGGCGATGAGGCCAGGAGGTTGGGATAGCGGTGAAGCCAACCGTCCTGATCGCCACCACCTCTCACTGGTTCCCCGCCGCTCGGCTGGCGATGGCTTTGGCCTCGGCGGGATGCACGGTGGATGCCGTCTGTCCTTCTAGGCATTCGCTCGGCAAGATGAGCGTGGTGCGCCAGATTCACCCCTATCGCGGACTGATGCCGTTGCATTCTTTCGCGGATGCGATCGCGGCGACGAATCCGGATTTGATCGTTCCAGGGGACGACCTGGCCACGACTCACTTGCACCGGTTGCACGCTCGGGAAAAACTCCGCGGGAACGGTGGACAGACGATTTGTGAGCTGATTGAACGTTCCCTCGGCACTGCGGAAAGTTTTCCTGTCGTCTATGCCAGGGCGGCTTTTATGGAGGTGGCCCGCGAAGAAGGTATCCGGGCTCCGAAGACCGAGGTCATCGCAAACCTTCAGGACCTCAGGAATTCAGTCGTCCGTGTGGGATTTCCCATGGTCCTGAAGGCGGACGGGACCTCCGGAGGCGAGGGCGTGAGGGTCGTGCAAACCATGGACGAGGCCGAGCGCGCCTTCCGCGCCTTGCAAGCGCCTCCGCTTTTAGCTCGGGCAGCTAAGCGGGCTTTCATGGACCGTGACAAGACATTGGTATGGCCTTCGCTTCTCCGCCATCGATCCATCGTGAATGCGCAAGCCTTTGTTGCGGGGCGTGAGGCTACCAGCACGGTCGCTTGTTGGAAAGGGAATGTCCTGGCCAGCCTGCATTTTGAAGTAGTCAACAAGCGAGATGCCGCCGGTCCGTCCAGCGTCTTACGGGCCATCGAAAACGCCGAGATGTTGACCGCGGCCGTAAAGATGGTCCGACGGCTCCAACTTTCAGGAATCCACGGATTTGATTTCATGCTGGAGTCGCAGACCGGGAATGCGTATCTCATCGAAATCAACCCTCGTTCGACGCAAGTTGGACACCTCCCTCTCGGACCTGGACGAGATCTGCCCGCGGCTTTGTACTCAGTCTTGTCCGGAGATCCTTTCCGTGCAGCTCCGCAGGTTACAGAGAAGGATACGATCACGCTTTTTCCCCAGGAGTGGTTAAGGGATCCCGCCAGCCCATTCTTGACTTCGGGTTATCACGATGTGCCTTGGGAAGAGCCGGAGTTGCTCCGTGCTTGCATTCGCAAGCGCTGGAAGCAGAAAATCCGGTCCAGCAAGAAAGTCGCAGTTCAAGCTCTATCCACCGTCGGACTTCCACGCCTATGACAGCTCCTTTGCAAAATCATCCCATACGTGCTGGCTTGAAAAACCGGCTCGACTTGAAACATCACCCTCGCGTGACGGAATCGCGCCGCGAACTCAAAAGGCCGATTCGAGTCATGAAGTTTGGCGGGACGTCGGTCGGAGACGCATCATGCATCGCGCGGGTGGTCGAGATTATCCTAACCGCATCGGAACAGAGCGCCGTTGTCGTGGTCGTTTCCGCGATGAGCGGCGTGACCAACCGGTTGATCGAAGCGGCCGTGCATGCAGAAGCCGGAGACTACGCTCCGGCGGCCGCAATCTTCGAGAGAATTCGCCAGCAGCACGCCGTCGCGATCGAGGCGCTCATTCACTCCGCGGAGGAACGCGGTCGCATCCAGCGCAAAATGGACGATCTTTTTCAGGAAGGCGACCGTCTCTGTCGAGGCGCAGTTCTCCTACGCGAGCTGACGCTTCAGTCGCGTGATGCAATCGCAAGCCTTGGCGAGCGGCTCTGTGCTCCCATCGTGGCTGGCGCACTCGCGCAGCGGGGAATCGGGAGCGAAGCGATCGAGGCCACCGAAGTGCTCGTCACCGACTCCTGCCATGGGGCTGCGGATCCATTTATGGATCTGACGCGGGAGCGCTGCGAATCGCGCTTGCGTCCGCTGCTGGAGCGGCGCATTGTTCCGGTCGTGACCGGATTCATTGGCGCCACGCCCGAAGGAGTTCTCACCACTCTGGGGCGCGGGGGGTCTGATTATTCGGCGACGATCCTAGGGGCAGCTCTCGATGTGGATGACGTTGTCATCTGGACGGATGTCGATGGTCTGCAGACTGTCGATCCCCGACTTGTTCCGGGCGGGTCTACGATCCCCGAGATTTCCTACCGCGAGGCCGCCGAACTCGCCTACTTCGGCGCCAAAGTATTGCATCCGAAAACCCTTCGCGCGCTGGCGCAATCCGGCATTGCACTTTGGATCCGCAACACGTTCGCGCCCGAGCTCCATGGAACGAAGATTACGCCAGAGGGTCTTCCCGGCGGGGTTCGAATGACAGCCCTGACCGCGATTAGCGATGTCGCATTGATCACCCTCGGCGGCCCGGGAATGGTCGGAGTCCAGGATGTGCTGGGCCGCACCGTGCGGACTGCGGCCGCTCTGCGGGCCGATGTACTCCTGATCTCGCAGTCATCTTCCCAGAATGACGTGTGCCTGGTGATCGCTTCCTCACATGCCAAAGCGACTGTGGAAGCCTTGCGCCACGAGTTCGCGCATGACCTGGCTCATGAGAACGCCGAACATATCACCGTGGATCCGACGGTTGCGATTGTGGCTGTTGTCGGCTCCAATGTGCGAGGCCGAAATCGGTTTGTGGGACGCACGTTCCGGGCCCTCGACAGCCAGGACGTTGCCGTCGTCGCAATTGCTCAGGGCTCAACCGAGTGCAGCATGTCTTTTGTGGTGGCCAAGGAAGATATGAAAGCGGCTCTGGTCTGCATCCATCGCGAATTCCAATTGGGGAATCCGTCCCACCAGAGTGCTGCTGAACCAGAGAACTATCTCGTTCCCTGTGTGAGTTCGCAGGATAGCCGCTTGCTCGATCACAAGCTTTAGGTGTCGTAACTCTTCAGTTCCAACTTCGATTGGTAAAGGTTTTCTCCCCCGAGTGACCCTAGAATCCTATGTCCCTTGTCAGAGATCTGTTTGCCTCCTTCCGAAACGATGGAGCAGAACTAGGGGAGAGAGCCGTGCCTTCACGTCGCAATAGTCCCACGATTTATCCTGTGCCGGAATGCCAGTCGCACCGAGAGGTCAGCATTCTGGATGAGGAATCCTTTCGCCAGATGATTGCGCTCGAGCGGAAGCGAACGGAGCGCTCCCGCCAACCTTTCCTGCTGATGCTTCTCGACTCGGGAAACTGTTTACCGTCGGGTGCGAACGGCAGAGTCCTGAGCGAAGTTCTATCCGCTCTTTCCCTGGCTACCCGAGAAACTGACGTGACGGGCTGGTATAAGACACCCTCGGTGGTCGGAGTGATGTTCACAGAAATCGGCGCAGAAGAGCGCAGCTCCATTGTTGGCACCGTGATGAGCCGGATCAGCGAAACTCTGCGCCACAGCCTCACGCTCGAGAACTTCAGCCAGATGAGCATTTCTCTGCACGTCTTTCCGGAGGACTGGAATCAGGACACTTCACAGGGTAATCCTACTTTGTATCCCGACCTTGTCCTTCGCCATCAGACCCAGAGTACGGCACGGCGCATCAAGAGACTGATGGACATTGCTGGGAGCGCGGCTGCGATCTTATTCTTGGCCCCGATTTTTCTCCTGGTCGCCTTGCTGGTCAAGCTGAGTTCCAAGGGGCCGATTCTGTTCAAGCAACAGCGACTCGGTCAACTGGGCAAGCCGTTCACCTTCCTCAAATTCCGCTCGATGTATGTGAACAATGACCACCAAATCCATCAGACTTTCATCCGGCGGGTCATCAAAGGCGAGCACGACGGCAAATCGCAGGGCGAGAGCAAGGCGGTTTACAAAATGGTAAACGATCCGCGGGTCACCCGGATTGG
>JBEKUD010000225.1:0-10028 GCA_049515395.1 Candidatus Sulfotelmatobacter sp.
TGCGAGACGCACTGGAACTAGACCAAGAGCAGAGAGCAGTCCTGATCGGGAACGGTCGTTCGTGGATGGCCGAGAATTGCAATCCAGAAATTTATGGTGAGATGCTTTCCGAAATTCTAGGTAGTGCATGTGAGCCAAAGCGTTATTCGAGATGACAATGGTGAGCCACACTCGAAACTTTATACTTCGCTCAATAAAGTTGCACCCGGCTCTCTATCATTTTTTGCGGTACCGCCTATACGCGCGATTTCGCTCCGTTAATCGAGGGCAGATCTTTCGAAAGATATACAAAACTAATACTTGGGGTAATGACTTCTCGGTCAGCGGGCCGGGCTCGTCCTTGGTATCTACCGAGAACCTTCGAAAATCCCTACCTCAACTGGTCGCAGCGCTGGGCGCCCGATCGTTTCTAGATATACCGTGCGGCGACTTTCAATGGATGAAACATGTTTCCCTTGGCGTCGAAAGATACTATGGTGCCGACATCGTTCTACCGTTAGTCGAGAAAAACCAAAATAATTTCGGCGATCGAGGCGATTTCCTGCATCTCGATTTATTGAGGGATCCCCTACCATCCGTAGATATTGTGTTTTGTCGGGATTGTTTGGGCCATCTCAGTTTTCGAGAGATTCATCTCGCTATCAAGAACATTAGGAACGCTGTACCTGATTATTTTTTTACGACGACGTTTCCGGATCATAAAGTAAACGTCGACACAGTGACTCCTTATTGGCGCGCTCTGAACCTGCAACTGGCCCCGTTTAACTTTCCCGCACCGATCCACCTCATCAAGGATTTCTCGGACTCACAGCACGATCACCGAGGAAAGTATCTAGGCATTTGGCGTACGCAAGACCTTAACCTCGACCAATCCACACCGTTTCCAGCCAATACTGAAAACCCAACAGCGGATGAATAAACGATATTTTTGCGGAAACGGCCGCCATGCTTTGGGGAAAATGCCGCTCAGAGCCTCTGCCTATTTCGCGACATTTGTCATGCTTTGCCGAAATGCAGATAGATTCCTGTTCAGCCGGGTCGGTCATAAGCGTGCCCTCAAATCTGGAGATTCAGTATTCGGGATGATCAAAACGCAGGCAAGCTAAAGGCTCGTTGTGGAGACGGCGGGACGGTTCAGCTCGAGTTTACGCGGTAATGCACGGCAATTCGTTGCTGCGATACGGATCGCGGGCGCGGAGTGAAGATCCTCCACCTTGGAGAGATCGTTCCCGCCCAGACGGCGCTCATGAGGATGCGTGCACTTGAGCGACTTGGTCACACTGTGCGCGGCGTGCGCACGATGGAGCCGTGGAAGCATGCGTCATGGATCAAAGTGGGCGTGATCGCTGGTTCTGATTCACATGGGCAAAGACTGCCGCAGATGTCTAACTTCTTGCGCGTGGCGATGGTACTGAATTTGTGATCGCACTGAAGTTGCCCATGGGATCACGCTAACGCAGTGAGGCTTTTGGGGGTGTTTTATGAAAGCCTGTCTCACATTCTTGAGTTTAATACTACTCACCGCCTCCACGGGCTGCGGGGTCCCGGTGAACCCAGCGCCAATCAACGTATCCGGTTGCACGTCATCGTCGCCAGGATTCCTGGAAAGCAACGGCACTTCCAAAACCTCGGTTTTAACCATTGGCGGGACGCCCCTGGCCAGCGAAACGCAGGCGTTTCTGGCTCGCTTGGCGACCACGCCCACCGCGGCACAAACGACCGCGTACAACAACCTGATTTCTGGACTGGTTTACTCCGGAGTTTGGGCGAAGCTGGATGGCTTGTTCCTGTTCGCCGCGCCCAATTCCGCAGATGCGCTCACCAATCTGATTCAGGCTGGGACCGCAACGGTTTCTGGCAGCCCAACGTTTGCGGCCAATGCCGGATACACGCCGACCACGAGCACTGATTACATCGACAGCGGATTCAATCCAACCGCGGCCAGCAGCCCGAACTACACCCAGAACAATGCCAGCCTATTTGCCTGGCGATCCGTGTCGCCGTCCGGTGACGGCGGCGCTCTGGCGGCGCTCCCCAGCGGTAGCAACTATACCGATGTGGAAGCTCCTTACAATGGATTGCAGTCTGAGCGCATCAACAGCCCCGGTTCAGGCCAAGCGACCACCGACGTGAATACCGGACTCTATGGAGGCAGCCGCGTTTGCTCTTCCACAGTGATGAATGCGTACCAGAACGGCATCGTTTTGGACAGCGTTTCTACGACTGCGACCTCTGCGGTTACCAATGCTGATTTCATCGGACTGAATTATCTAACTTCTGGCGGCATGGCTACAACCGGTCAAGAGGCGGCTTTAGGATTCGGGGGCGGATTGACTTATGTCGATTCCATGAATCTGTACAACTACCTTAGCAATTACATGACGACGCTTGCAGGGGGTTCAACGCTCGGAACGCCGACTTATACACAGCAAATCAGCGCCGCAGCGGATTTCAATTACGGCCCAGGAATCGCGAGACTGCAAGATGGACGCCTCATCTCGACCTTTGCAGTAGGAAACGGGAGTTTCGGCGCTGGCGCGCTTGAGTACGCCCTGTCTTCCAACAATGGGCAGACTTGGGGATCCCCGCTGGCTATTGCCAGCCCCGCAGCCGGTTACAATTTCACGGACACATCGGTCACGGTGCTTGCATCTGGCTCAATCATCGTCACGGCCGATTACGATACCAGCGTGCCGCCGGTTCTGCCCGTTGTTTACATCGGAACGGTTTCAAGCGGCTCGATCACCTGGGGCAGCCAGATTGGAATCACCAGTGCGCTGACCAGTCCTAGCACGACGTCCTACGCCCTGTCCTTGTCTGATGGCTCGTTGATGCTGGGACTTTACTCGAATACGGCCAAAAACAAAATCACGGTTGAATTCAGCAGCAATGGAGGCTCGACTTGGGGAACTGAAACCACCGTGGTTGACGTTGCGGTGACTGGGAATAGCGACCTCTGGGGCGAATCCAATTATCAGCAACTGCCGAACGGAACGATTGTAGGCATTCTGCGGAATGACAATACGACGGTACCGGCGCGGGGCGGCTGGTGGGTTGTAACGTCCACCAACAATGGCGCCACTTGGTCCTCCCCGACGCAGATCTTTGGGCCGTCTTCCACGCCCCTGCCTATCTCAGCGAACGATCAATCGCGGCCAGCAATGGCTGTGGACCTGCTGGGTAATCTCTTTGTGATTGGCCGCTTCGACAATCGAGCGAATGGTGGCGCTGACAACGTCACAGCTTGGACTTATTCCATGAATGGTGGAGTGAGCTGGAGTAATCCAGTTCCCTATTTCGACGTCAAGACCTACCAGTACGGCCCGAATCTCTACGCCCAGGGATTCTGGGACGCGGTGACTTCGACATTCATGTACGCGATTGGCCAGGAAAATGCTCGAAGCCAGACGTCCATTGAAACCTTCCAGCAATTCAGCCCAATCATCCCTGGATACGCTGACGACCGTAGATTCTTCCGCAAGTGGCCGCGATAGCATTGGAGCCATGAGAGATACACTATGAGAGGACTATCCATCCTCGCGCTCATCCTTTGTGCGATTCCAGCACTGGCGAACAACCCGCTGCCTTCGCAATCAACCAACCAAAGTACAGACTTAGCTGTCAATCTAAGCAATCCGCCAGTTCCAGTAGGCGGACTTACGATCCAGCAGTCGGGCGCAGCGGGACCGACCAACCTCGCGTATTACTACTGGATTGTGACCCGCACGCTGATCGGCAACAGCACGCCAGTAGGACCGAATGGGGAATTCAACGCTTCATCGACGATTAGTAGCTCGAACTACTTTTCTATCTTCTGGAATGCTGTTCCATCGGCAACCCGCTATGATGTTTTGCGCACTACGACGCCAGCCGGGCCGTCGGAGGCGTGCGTGTGCGCTGTGGCTGTCAATACTTCTAGCCTTTCGGACAGCGACCGATCCAATTCATTGAGTGCTTACACGGTCAACACGTTCGCGGGTGTCGGCAGGGGGAATGCTACGAGCACTCGATTGAGTGTGGTATCTGCTGGCACAGGCGCTACTCTGGGACAAGGCTACTTTTGGAATTCTGCGGGTACCGCTTTTGCGTTGCAAACCAAGATCGGCTACGACGCGCGCGACTATTTGCAGTGTGACGGTTCGACCGATGACACGGCGGCTCTCAACAAGCTTGTGCGTACGATAGGCAGCACACAGGCAAAAATCGTTCTGCCCAATACGGGGCAATGCGTGCTGAGCAACATCGTAATCCCCGCGAACTTGGCCTTGGATTTCTCGTCTGACGGAGCGATCAAGGTTAATACCCGTTCTACCCAGCTTGGCGGAGCTGGGTATGTGCAGGGAAGCGGAACCAACAATGCATACTGGAAATACGGCTTCATCACGCTTACGCCGGGGTCAGGGAGCATCCTCATCTTGGGCGGAATCATTAATCCTGATCTGCACCAGATTTTCTACAATGCCACGGGGACGAGTGGCGTAGTCAACTTCACAGGGAATGTAGTTCTAGATCGCGTATATCCAGAATGGTGGGGGGCTTCCCCGACCGCAACGGCTGCGATCAACACCCCTGCAATACAAGCGGCGGAGAATGGAGCATTTGGTTGCGGCAATGTCGCCTGCCGCACCAACGTTAGCGGACTGAGCGTCTACAACAAGACATTAGACCTGAGACGTGGACACTACCACATAAATGCCGAACTCCAATTCTATCACGTCATCGGTTTGGCGGGATCACGCTTCCAAGTGGACTGCGGAAACTCGGGCGGATTTATTCAGACTGCTCCCGGACTTCGCATCATTGACGGGCAATCGGTAGCCTATGGCGTATTCGACCATTGCTATTGGTCGAACTCGGCAACGAATCCTTTCCAGATCAAAGGCTCCGTGACCAGCGGTACATTCACCTCTGGAGAACAGGTCAAGCAGTCGAATACAACTTCTGTGGCAACGCTATCCGGCGCAGTTCCAAGCGGTGGCCCTATGCAGATCGGGGCATGGGGGGCCAACTACGGCACAAGCTGGGTTGATGCCACGGATACTTGGGTTGGACAAACGAGCGGGGCAGTCTTCACTCCGACCTCTGCGCCCTATCAGACAAATGTCCTCGTTGACATTGACTACAACGGAACACAGGGAATCGACCTCGCGCCGCAGTTTATCGACTTCCCGCAGAATTCCTTCATTGGTGGCGGGAATGCTGACGTGGGTTTGCTCATTGCGAAAAGTGGAGGATCGGCGCAAGGCTCGAACATTTATTGCTGGAACTGTGAAGGCAGCGGGTTCAGCGGGGCGGTGTGGCAGGCAGGAGGGAACAATACTAACCGGAATGCTGGCCGTTCCTATGCCTACAACGCTCTCGATATAGGTTGGTTTGGCGGCGACATGGAGGCAAATCCCCGCTATGGATTAGCTGGATATGGAGCGGGTTTCCTATTCACGCGAGATGTAACTTTTGAAAACAGTTTTCTCGGGCAAACCGGTTTCGACCAGTACTGCGAAGCGCCGCAGGGCAGTTGCCTAATGGACAATGCTCGATCAGAGAGTCGAAGACCCATCGCAGGGGGGACGATTCGCTATACCAACAGCCAAGTCCAGAATCAATCCTTATCCGTGACTCCGGGGTCCACGCTGCCTCCCGGCTATCTGGTTATTGGCTCCAGTCTTAGTGACGGGAAGTACTACAAGATCACCAGCGAGAGTACCGGATTTGGCGGTCTCGGAACGCAACAATATCCCGTCTATGCTACTGGAGGTATTTCCAACACCATCGTAGACACAAATGAAAACATCCCTGGCTCCCTTACCAGCGGAACGCTTAGCGCTTCCGAGACAGTTACGCAAACCAGTACCGGGGCGAGTGGGACCTTCGTAAGCGAAGACGTTCAGAATGGACTGTATCTCTCCGGTGTCACTGGCTCGCCCAGCGCCACCAATACCTGGGTCGGTGGCACGAGCGGCGCTGTCTATACACCTACGGCTGCGCCAGCGGCGGCGTTTACGACGAATGCTTTTGTTGGTTATCAAGTGTCGATTTTCACCGGAGATGGACAGGGGCAAACTTGCGTAGTTACCTCTAATTCAACGACCACGATTACTTGCACAAATCCGTGGGTAAAGAAAGGCTCCTATTATGCCTATCAGGGAGTCAACAATCCTGGCCTTGGTAGCGCTTTTATTGTTGAGCCGAACTGGGGCACACAGACCAGCAGCAGCGGAATGACCTGGGAGACTTGGTCAGAACACGCAATCCAGGGACTTGATAACGGGGAAAATCCTACTGGCGCCGAAGCTACTTCGTCCATCTACATGGATAACGATACCGTTCCGGGCGAGACGATCTGGGCGACGAGCGGCACGGTTAAAAATCTACAAACGACTCGCGGAGACTGGTTGTTTTATGGCGGGAGCGGCGCGAGTATCTTTGACAACTACAGCGGACAAATCCCGCTCATCGACTTCGACAACGTTTTGCTCCAAACCGGCCAAGTGTGGCAATTCCCTCGAAATAACCCCTCGAACGCTACTATATTCAACGGTTTCTCGCAAAAGAATATGGGCACCATGCCGATTGTGTGGAGTGCAGGAAACAACTCGGCGGCGGAAAGCGATGTGGAGATCGGCGGCAGAAATGATGGCGGAACAGGAGGTACAGGCACAAACGCCTCCCGAATCATCATGCAAGTTGGCGGATTGCTCGGGCCTCCCACGCCGATTGGTTTGAACCTTAATGCAGGAAGTGCGCCCGGTTGGTCACCCTTCGGTTTCAATTGCGGACTGTCTACGGGATCAGGCACGCCGGGAACATGCAACTGGTACCTGGGCACGACGGGAGCCTCCGGGATACAGTGTTTCGCGTTACAACGTCGATAAAGCCGCTACTCTGACGGTCCGCGACTTGACTCTAGCCGCGGGGTGGGGATCAACGGCTGCGATCGGGATTACCCTGGCCACGAGCAAGGACCAAGCCAGCGTGACCACCATCACGGCGGGCGGGACGGGGATTGAGGCGAAGCCCACTTATCAGCTCACTTTCCATGACGGTACTTGGACACAGACTCCAGTGTGCATCGCGATCCAGACCGGCGGGAACGATATTATCGCGCCCCTGACGGTGACATCCCGCTCTGCCACTAGCTATACGTTCCAATGGCACGGCACGCCTTCCAGTGCGAAAACGTATGAAATTTCTGTTTCCTGTATGGGCACTTAGTTAAGGCAATGAAGTTCGCGATGACAATTTGCACACAACAGATTGCACTTGCTGGCTTCCTCAAAGTCAGGGAACATCGGCTTCAGATGCAGCTAATATGTTTCGTGCGGGCACGTCGCATTTCTTTCGCGCTTTAGCTTTGTGATGAAACTCAAGAGCAGCGAAACGGCGGTTGTGTCCACATTTGCTACACCTTACCCCGCTGTGTACGCAGGCATATCAAACTTGCAAGTCTATGCTGGGAACACGAGGGCTCGAATCGATGTGGTGGTCACCGAGTGCCAGTATTGCTGGGGGCATGACGGAGAAGGGAACTACGCTGACAACTATTTCTCGCATGCGATGCTACGCACGGTGGGGATTTACGATTCCTCCGTCGGGCTGGCAGAGAAGTCATCCGGTTTTCTGTTGCAGAACAATATTTTCGAGCACCTGGACGAGCGGATGCCGGATCACTCGATGATTTCGCGGACGCTGCGATGTATCGACATCGACTCGCATCGCGAGGTGTTCTCGCGGGTGGTGGGGCTACTGGCGGAACGCGGAGTGCTAAAAGAGGCAGCGGTTGGGTATGAACGCGTCGACCTTGCAGGCGAACGCAGGGCGCAACTTCTCAGGTTTCCGTATGACACGAATTGCAAAGCCATGAGTCAGGTGCCAGGGTTCTGGTATTGGCTCGGATTTAGTCCGCATTCGCGTCAATATTCCCTATTTTGATTACGCCAACTTTTTCAATAGTCCCTACTTCCGGGAAGTTTACGAAATGGCCACATCTGCACTGAATGGTATCTTTTGCGGAAACGACACATCTATGCTATTGGGGAAAATGCCGTTCAGAACCACTTATTTCGCGACTCTGTCATTCTTTGCCGAAATGCGGATGGAATCCTGTTCACCCGGTCGGTCATAAGCGTGCCTTCGAATCTGGAGATTCTATATTCGGGATGATCAAACGCATGCAAGCTAAAGGCTGGTTGCGGAGACGGCGGGACGGTTCACCCCGAGTTTACACTGTGATGCGTGCCAATGCTTGGCCTGCGATGTGGATAGGGAGTGCGGGGTGAAGATCCTCTACCTTGGAGAGATCAGCCCCGGCCAGACGGCGTTCATGAGGATGCGTGCACTTGAGCGACTTGGTCACACTGTACGCGGCGTGCGCACGATGGATCCATGGAAGCATGCGTCATGGATCACGCGGCAGATTCAACGGCGGACTCATCGAGGATCCATCGTGGAGGAGATCAACTCCACAGTTCTGTCGGCGGCGCGTCAATTCAGGCCGGCTTTAGTGTGGGCGGACAAGCAGGAGTTCCTGCGCGTTGAGACCATCGAGGCGCTCCGCAATCTCGGCGCGCGACTCGTCCACTTTACGCCAGATCCGTATTTCGCGCTCGACTGGAAACGCACGCGGATCATGGATGAGGCAATGCGGCATTTCGATGTGCTCGTTTACTGCAAGTCTTATGAGAAGACAAATTACGAGGCCCTCGAAAGGCCAGCTATTTATATGCCGCTCGGATATTGTGACGAGAACCACCGCCCCCTAAGCTCAGATGATCCTCGGTGGTCTTGTGACGTTGGATTTCTCGGGGGATGGGAACCGCGGCGGGAGCGGATGCTGCACGCCTTGGCCAGGGCTGGCGCGGACCTGAAGTTTCGCGGCGGGTACTGGGAATTTCTTCGAGACGGGAAGTGGACACTCCGACGTCGCATCATTCTAGGCCAACTTGCAGCTGGAGAGCGGGTTCTCATTCATCGCGACGAAGTCCTGGGCGCCCTTTGGCAAGGCGATGAGGTATACGGTGAGGACTACGTGCGTGCACTCTCTGGTGCCAAGATCGGCCTCGGGTTTCTACGTAAGGTTTGTCCCGATCAGCACACCACCCGCACTTTTGAAATCCCCGCCTGCAGCAGCCTGCTTCTGGCGGACCGGACCGACGAGCATCAAGAATTCTTTGCGGAAGGCAAGGAGGCTGAGTTTTTTGCTTCTACCGAGGAGTTGCTAGATAAAGTGAGATTCTATTGTGCCAACGAATCCGTAAGAAAGCGCATTGCCGAGGGGGGCCACAGGAGGTGCACCGACGGAAAGTATGCCTATGTACATCGCCTCAAGATTGCTCTCGACGCCATCAGTCGAAGCTAGGCCCTGAGCAACTCCATCAGTTACCATTCAACTCTCGAAGGTTTCTTGGTCTGGTACGCGCGGCGCTTTCCGATTCGCCGCGGGAAGCTGAGAGCGATCAATTTGCTCTGGCGAGCAGCCGTCGGTGACCAGAGCGCGCATCGTGTGGCGCACTTGAAGTACGGCGGATTTAAGATGCCATGTGACCTCAGCGAAATGCTGCAGCGGCAGTTCTATTTTTTCGGTACATATTTCTTGGAAGAAGATATCCTCAGATGTTGGGAGGCCGCGGCAAAAGGAGCCAAGGTCATCCTCGATGTGGGAGCGAATGCCGGAATTTACAGCTTGGCCGCACTGGCTATTCAGCCCGACGCTACGATTCACGCCTTCGAACCCACCCCGGAAATTGCTGCTCGGCTGCGCGCAACCGCGAAGCTAAATGGGCTCGATCGCCTACACGTTCACGAGGTGGCGGTGCTCAACAAGAATGGCCAGGCTACCCTAAAGCGTTTCCGCGGAGAACTGGGGACGAACGAAGGGATGAACTTCATTTCACGAGACCTTGGCGATTCTAGAAGCGAACGTGTACAAACAGTATGTGTCGATCAGTTTTGCCAGGATCATTCGATTAACCATATTGATCTCATGAAGCTCGACATTCAGGGGCACGAGTATGCGGCGTTGAAGGGGGCAG
>JBEKUD010000226.1:0-10580 GCA_049515395.1 Candidatus Sulfotelmatobacter sp.
TCGTAAGAAAATCGCTCAGTCGGCAAGTTACCTTGTCTTCGGAGCTGGTACCTTTCCAGGAAATCGATGTGTACGCGAAAGAATCCGGCTACGTGAAGAAGCTGGATGTCGACTACGGAACACGTGTGAAAGCCGGCCAGGTAATGGCCATCCTGGAGATTCCGGAGCTGGAAGCGCAGCTTCAGGAAGACGAAGCGGAAATCAAGAACGCGGCCAATCAAGTTACTCGCGTCCAACACGAATTATCTCGGTATCAGGCCCAATACGACGCTCTGCATTTGCAATACACGCGCCTGAACGAAGTTTTTCAAAGCCAACCTGGCATTGTGGCGCAACAGGAAGTGGACGACGCTCAGGCGAAAGATTTGGCCGCATCGTCTCAGGTGGACGCCGGACAAGCGACTCTAGAAGCGACCCGGAGCCAAATGTCGGTGGCAAAGGCGAAACTGTCTCACGATCAGAGCCTGTTTGATTATTCGCAGATCACCGCGCCGTTTGCCGGAGTGATTACCGATCGCTATGCGAACCTGGGTACGCTGGTGCAGGCCGGCACCGGGTCGAGTACGCAGGCGATGCCCATCGTCCGGCTCTCCCAAGATGATCTTTTCCGGCTCGTGATTCCAGTTCCGGAGTCCTATGTGCAATACATCCATATCGGCGATCATGTGGATGTTCGCGTGCCGTCTCTGAACCACACCTTTCCAGGGAAGATCGCGCGGTTTTCCGTGGACGTGCGAGAAGATACCCGAACCATGCACACCGAAGTCGATATTCCCAATCCCAAGCGGGTTTTGCTACCGGGCCTCTATGCGGAAGCGGAATTGAACCTCGAGGAAGAACACAATGTTCCGACCGTACCCGTGCAGGCCCTGAACCGCGAAGGCGAGAAGACCACGGTTTTCGTAATTGACGGAAACCATGTACTCGAGGATCGAACGGTGCAAGTCGGATTGCTGACCGCCAGCGATGCCGCAATTGCCTCGGGATTGAACGACGGAGAGCAGGTGGTGGTGAGCGACCGCGTTGGCCTGAAGGCCGGCGAAAAGGTCACTCCGCACGGAGTGGCCATCATGCATTATCACGAGGAGAGCACACAGTAGCGCGGAAGGTCGCAATGCCTGACAAGGCTGCGACGTAGCCGGACAGACTTATGCCAGGGTTTTCCATTCGTAATCCGTATTTCATAATCGTGATCTGCCTCACGCTCCTGGTCATTGGAGTGACCAGTCTGGCCCGAATGCCGGTGGATCTGTTCCCGCCGATTAATCTGCCCGAAGTTGTGGTGGCCACGTTTTATTCGGGCATGCCGCCCGAGGATATTGAAACGGATATTACGGATCCTCTGGAGCGATTCTTTACCCTGGCCTCCGGCGTGGACCACATGGAATCTCGGTCCCTATTAGGCGTCAGCATCATCCGCGTCTACTTCCAGCCTGGAACCAATCCCGATGCCGACGTAAGCCAGTTATCCAATCTGGCTCTCGCCGATTTGAAACGTTTACCACCTGGAACACTGCCTCCGGTGGTTCTTAAATTCGATGCATCCAGTTTGCCGGTGGCGCTGGTGACGGTAAAAGGCGAGGGACTCACCCAAACTCAACTTCACGACTACGCTCAGTTCCAAATTCGCAACCAGATCGCGGGCGTGCCGGGCGCGGAAATTCCCGGCGTCTTCGGGGGAATCTATCGCCAGATCATGGTATACGTCGATCCCTACAAGCTGGCTTCACGTCAATTGAGCGTGATGGACGTAGTGAGCGCGGTCAACAACGCCAACCTGATTTTGCCCGCCGGCGACGTGAAGATGGGGCCGTACGATTATTTCGTTTACTCCAACAGCTTGGTTGACAGCATGAAGCAGCTGGGGGATGTTCCTCTTAAAGTAAAAGGAAACTCCTGGGTCACCGTAAACGATGTCGGCAAAGCCGAGGATTCTCATCAGATTCAATACAATATCGTGCGGATCGACGGCCAGAAATCCGCCTACATCCCTGTGATGAAACAAGGCGGCGATACCAACACCATTGCCGTGGTGGATGGAGTCCGCAAGCTCATCCAGCACCTCTACGACATTCCACAGCAGATGAAGACCAGCATTGTCTTCGACCAGTCTGTGTTCGTCAAGGAGGCCATTCACACGGTGCTGCACGAAGGCGCGCTGGGATTGGTTCTGACCAGCTTGATGATTCTTATTTTTCTGGGGAGTTTTCGAGCGACTTCGGCGGTGCTGCTCTCCATCCCAATCTCGGCGCTGGCCGCATTCGTGGTGCTGGCGCTCATGGGCGGTACGGTAAACACGATGATTCTGGGCGGGATGGCGCTGGCTTTCTCGCGCGTGATCGATAACTCGGTCATTTCGCTCGAAAACATCTACCGCCATCTCGAAATGGGCACGGCGCCCATGATCGCCGCTGAAGTGGGCGGCTCCGAAGTAAGTCTCGCCGTCTTAGCCGCAACTTTGGTGGACGTGGTCGATTTCTTCCCGGTCGTTTTTCTTTATGGCGTTGCCAAGTTTCTTTTCTCGGCGCTGGCGCTCGCGTTTTGTTTATCGCTGCTGGCCTCGTTTGTCGTGGCGATGACGGTCATCCCTTTATTCTGCTCGCGTTTCTTGAAAGCCATGCACCCTACTCCTGAGCATGGAAAGAAAGAAGACGAGTATGACGTCGAACCCACGGCTGCCGCCAGTCGCTCCGGGATGGACCGGTTCAACGCCCGGTTCAACCGAATGTTTAATAAAATTCTCGATTTTTACGAGCGATGGGTTCGGCGAGCGCTACAACGTCCCGGACTTACGGTGGCCTTGCTCATGGGCTTGTTCGTGTTAAGCCTGGCAATTTATCCATTGCTAGGGCTTGCGTTTTTTCCCCAGACAGATGCCGGCCAGTTCACGATCAACCTGAAGGTTCCGACCGGGACTCGGATTGAGATGACGGATCAGTACGTCGGGAGGGTCGAAGACCTAATCCGGCAGGAAGTAGGACCGAAGGACCTCAAGCGAATTGTTTCGAACATCGGCGTTGTTCCGGACTTCTCCTCCCTTTACACCACCAACTCCGGTCCTTACACAGCGACGGTCCAAGTGGCCCTCAACGAACCGCACAACCTGAGCAGTTTTGCATATATGGACCGTGTGCAGAAGGCGATGGCAAGCCAGTTTCCTGATATCCGGACGTTTTTTTCCAGTGGTTCGATGGTTGACGCCATTCTCAATACTGGGATGCCGGCACCAATCGACGTGCAGGTCAGCAGTCCGGATCTAAACCAGATTTATAGCATCGCGCAAAATCTGGCCGGTCGATTTCGTGAAGTGCATGGTGCAGGGCAAATCTATATCCCCCAGGACATGAACTACCCAGCTCTGCGACTGAATGTCGACCGCATACACGCGGGCGAACTGGGGCTGACGCAAAAAGATGTTGTCGATAACGTGATCACCGCGCTCAATTCGAATTACATGATCGCCCCCAACTATTGGGTGGATCGCAAAAGCGGCAACGACTATTACCTTACGGTGCAATACTTCGAGCACGGTGAGTCCGCCATTCACAACATGATGGACCTGGGACAGATTCCCTTGCGAGATGCTGGTAACGGGGAAGGAATGACTTGCGGCCCCTCCGGCCCGCCGCAACCAGGCACGGGGCATTCTGCGTGGGCGTGCCTGGGAGGGAGCAGGCCGACTACGGTGCTCAAGAATGTCGCGAACGTGGAGCAGATTCTGACGCCCACCGAAGTCGACCACTATCAGATTCAGCGCGCGGTTGATATCTTCGTAACTCCCTCTACCGAGGATTTGGGACGAGTGACTGACGCCATCCGGAAAATTCTTGCGGACACCAAGATTGCCGACAATGTTCGAGTGAATTTGCGGGGAATGGTGCAGGGCATGGAAGCTTCCTTCAAAAGTTTTGCTCTGGGTTTTCTGATTTCATTTATTTTGCTGTTCCTCATCCTGACGGCTCAGTTCAAGTCCTTTGTCGATCCTTTTCTGATCATGCTGGCGATCCCGATGGGTTTTATCGGCGTGCTGATTATCCTGCCACTTACCCACAGCACGTTAAACGTGATGTCGCTGATGGGAGTGCTGATGTTGGTGGGCATCGCAGATTCAAACAGCATTCTCATCGTCGATTTCGCCCACAACCTGGAGCGGCAAGGACTGTCGCCGGTGGATGCGGTGATTACGGCATGCCGAGTGCGCCTGCGGCCGATTTTGATGACTTCACTGGCCACTATCTTTGGCATGATTCCCATGGCATTGAAATTGGGAACCGGAGCCGAGCAATACACTCCCATGGCACGCGCTATCATCGGAGGTCTGACCTCGTCGGTGATGCTGACAATTTTCATCGTGCCAGCTGCATATCTGCTGGTTTACGGTAAGCGCGGTGCAAAGAACGAAGCGAATCCAAAACCGGAGCCCGCGTCATGAGGCAGGCTTGCGACAATCGCTCACATCCGCACGCGACACCTCATGAACCAGGAACGAGAGGCACCCCGATGTCCTGGGCCCACACTTTCACCTCTTGCGCGCTGCTTTTGTTTGTATTGACGGTTTTTCCCCAGCCTGGCGTAGGGCAAGAAACTGACAAGTCGGGATCACCTGAGAACTTACCTTCAGCTCCGCAGCCGCAACTGGAGCAAAATCCGACTCGCCTCGTCGGGCCCGCGGCGCCGCAAGCGGTGCTGTTCGCCAGCTTCCCGCGTGAAGCTGAGTCTCAAAGCGTTTCTTCGGGTGACACTCAAGCGACGCCTGTACGTTTAACCCGCACACTTGCGGAGCAGATGGCGATTAAGAACAACCCGCGGATTAGTGTGGGTCGTCTGCTGGCGCTGGCGCAACATCAGATCTATCGCGAGACCAGGGCGGCCGAACTCCCCAGTTTCAATGGAGCCATAACGGCGGTTGATGCCAATGAAGGCAGCCGCATCGGCGCGGGTTCGCTCACCGCATCGCGCTTGCTGGAACATGCAGGCGCCGGGGTGACTCTCAGCCAACTCATCACCGACTTCGGACGCACCACGAACCTGGTGGCCTCATCGAAACTACGGGAGAAAGCCCAGAACGCCAATGGGCTGGCGACCACGGAAGATATCGTCCTCGCTACCGATCAGGCCTTCTACAACGCGCTGCAAGCCCAGGCTCTGCTCAAGGTGGCGCAACAAACCGTAACCACGCGCCAGTCCGCGCAACATCAGATCGACGAACTGACGAAGAACAAGCTGAAGTCCGGCCTTGATCTGTCTTTCGCCCAGGTGAATCTGTCGCAAGCCAAGCTTCTACAACTCGATGCTGAAAACAACGTTAACTCGGCGATCGCTGCGCTTACAGCGGTCCTTGGCTTCGACAAGCAGGTCAGTTACGAGTTGACGGATGAGGATACCCGACTGCCTCCGCCACCTCCGGATGTGGATGTGGATGTGCTCATCGCCACTGCCTTGCAGCAACGCCCCGATCTGCAGGCGTTCGCCTACGATCAACAGGCAGCGGAAAAGTTCCGCCGTGCGCAGCGCGGGCAGCTCTTGCCGACCATCAGCGCCCTCGGCATTGCCGGAGTGTCTCCCGTGCGCCCAGATTGCTTCGGCACCGGCTGCTTTCCCAACTACTTCATTTCCAGTTGGAACGGAGCGATGGGTGTGAATATGAGCGTCCCCATCTTTAATGGTTTTCTTTTCACCGCGGAGGCGTCGGAAGCAAATTACCGGGCCAAGGCTGCGGCCGAGAATACTCGCAATCTGCGCGACCAGGTGGTGCGTGATGTTCGCACGGCATGGCTATCAACGAACACGGCATTTCAGCGTGTCGGAGTGGCGGCGGAACTCGCCAAGCAAGCCGACTTAAGTTTGAATCTAGCCCAGGGACGTTACCAGCTTGGCTTGGGCTCCATCGTCGAACTCAGTCAGGCGCAGTTACAGCAAACCGATGCCGCCATTGGCTATGTCAACGCTCAGTACCAGTATCGTTTGGCTCTCTCAACCCTGAACTTTGAGATTGGAGCGCAACCCTAAGAGCGTATTTTCCACATGCTTCCCCTTTTTCCTCTATTTCGTCGCGGGTGTCATCAGGGGATTCCATGTCTGCACTTTGCTTTCGATGACTCCGTATGGAATCGCGTTTAATCCTCTGGAACTCGTCTCGTTGCTGGGATCGTTGGGTCTTTTAATTGCAGCTACTAATTTATCAGCCTTTTCAAGCCCTATGCAGCCGCTAAGGTTGGGTTGCTCGCTTGCTTGTGGATTTGGTCTTTTTACGGTCCAGCGATCGCTAAACTAACTTTGTTCGGACTGTAGTCTGACAAACATGGCGCCCTGTTTGCCAACTGCGGACAGCTCAGGATGTGAACCTTCGATCTGGTTAGCTGATGCTACTGCCCTACCTAGCCATCGTCTTACTTGCACTCGCCGCAGTTTACTCAGGAATGGTCAGCTTTCGAAAAATAGAAACGGCTGCGTCGAGCTGGATTTTCCCGGACAGCTACCAGCCGGCTCGCGAGAATCGTCGTGGGCACGCTCAGCTTGACGCTATTGAAATGGGGAAATTTTATCGTAGGGCCGCACGGTGCAAAACACAAAAGTCGCCGCGATTATTGCGCTCGCACTATGGCTGGGCCTGAGCGCGCGGCATACCGGCCTTCGTTCATCGCGGTTTCTAATCCGCAGGGAGATCCCCCGGCTCTGCCGGGGAGGCAGCAGAAGTTTGACAAATCCGGGAGTGGGCTTCGTTCAGGAGCGAGACGACCAGTGAGGGATCTCCCCTGCCGAGACAGCCGGAACAGGCTTCCGTTCGCCTCTGCGATTCTGACTTTAACCGATTGCGATCAGGCCCCTTTTGAGGGGCCCGCAATCGTAATACCTCCGGCTCTGCCGGAGGATACTTATTTCCCGAAAGGATACACAGGTTGGATTCGAGTTGAGTTTGAGGTCCAAGGCGCTCTGCGTTTATCAATGGAAGCCGGCGAGTACATTCTCAAAATCCCTGCCTCGGGAGTTCTGCGAACTTCATCGGCCGAGCAGTACGGATGGGCGAAGGACCACTACTATTATTACTCTGCTGAAGGAATGCGCCGAATCCCGGATTCTGGCGGAGATCCACTGATTTGGGGTAGGATCGATGGCGAAGCGTCCGGCGCCGCGGGCAAACGAAAATACGAGGAGTTCTTCGTAGGAACCGCGCAGCAGTTCAAAGAATCAGCCGCAAGAAAAAACTAAACTCACCACCACGTTCAAAGGCCCAAAAGCCGCGGCTGATCAAGGAAACCGCTTTACACGAGCGCTGCTGTCGTCGCTCCCTTTGATCGTTTCGACTTTCGCCTGTTCCGGGTTCTTCTTTTCCTGGCCGAGCTTGGACCCCTGAACGTTAACTCCTTGCTCCAACTGGCCCATCAGCGTTCGCAGGTTCTCCTCGCCGGCGTCCAAGACTCTGCGCATTTCCGCGCTGGCCTTCATCGCTTGTTCATAGGCGACGCGCGCTTTGGTGAGAAGCGGTAGCTGTTCGAGGAACGCCGTAGCGTGCTTGGTAAACTCGTTCACCGCTTCTGTGTACGACGTCATCGTTGGTGACGATATCGGTGAGGATTTGGTTGACGACGATGGCGGATTGTATTCCTCGGCAAGAAACGCGTCTTCCAAGTTCCTCTTCTCCGGGTGGGTATCGATCAAAGACTCAATTAACGCGTCGCCGAGCGACTCCAGGCTCGACTCTGAGTTCTGCTTGGAGGGAAACTCGGACTGGGCGCCCGTGGCGTTATCCAGCTTTTTCCACATTTGCTTTACTCCTTTGCATTTTACCGATTGCCGAGCCGACGTCGGAGGGAATGTGAAGATTATAAACCTCGGCACAAGCTCCAGCCGGGCCCGTACGGCCGTTGACTGGAGTTTTGTCTCATTTTGACATGAGCAAAGCCCGGACCGAAAAGGCCCGGGCATTCGCATGCTGACTGCCAGATCAGCGAGCGGCAAACACTAGTTCAGAACGTCCAGCGTAACCGTGGTAGTGTGCGTCACGCCTCCCCCCGTGCCCGTAATGGTGATGGTGTGATTTCCCGTCCTGGAGGACCTACCGACCTTGACCGTCATGGTTGACGACCCTGAGCCCGGCGCTCCGATGGAGGTAGGGCTGAAGGTGACGGTTTGGCCGCTTCCCTGTCCCGACGCAGACAAGCTGATCGCCGAGTCGAAGCCACCAGAAATAGTGGTGGTAATCGTGGATTTGCCGGAACTGCCCCGGGCCACGCTAATCGACGTGGGCGATGCGCTGATGCTGAAGCCAGGAGTTGTCCCGGTGACTGTCAGGGAGACCGCGGTGGTTTCGACAGTGCTGCCCGAAGTCCCGGTCACCTTGATGCTATACGTGCCGGCGACCGTGGATGCAGCCACGGTCATCGTCATCTTTGAGGTTCCAGCTCCGGTAATCGAGGTTGGGCTGAAGCTCACGGTCACGCCGGTGGGCTGGCCAGTCGCAGACAAAGCAATGGCCGAGTCAAAACCGTCCGTGACCGTACTGGTAATGGTGGAGCTTCCCGAACTTCCCTGCGCCACCGAGACCGTAGTGGGCGAGGCAGAAAGGCTGAATCCGGGACTTGATGAGTTTCCCGCAAGTGCGGTAATCAGGCCAGACCCGTTCGGACTGCCCCAACCCGTCGCCAAGTCGTAACCGGTGGTCGCCGAATAGCCGTTGCTGCCACTGGTCACGTCGTGGAAATCCGCATCATAGTTTGAGCTCAACCCAATTGAATAGAGACTGGGATTGATGAATCCCACCGTCTTGCCGCTGTTCGTGACAGCCTGTTGGTTCACCAGAGCTAGGTAGCCGGCCCACATCGGCGCGGCAAAGCTGGTTCCACCATACTCGTTGGCCGTGCAAGTGGTTTGGTCGGCACAGACATAAAAGGTGAAATTCGCATTCGCCGAAACGTCGGGGCCGTTGCGATAAGTCTTGGAACAGCTGGAGCAACCGCTGGCCGCGCTCGTCTGCCAGGAAGGAATGGCGTACTTGTCCGGTGAAATGCCGCCACCACCGTCAACCCACGCAGTTTCCGAACTCCAGGGACCGGCCGCACTGCTGGTCTGCAGGTCCGTGCCTCCCACTGACGTGACATAGACATCATCCGCCGGGTAAATCTCAGACGACGATCCCCACTCGCCGCTGTCACCGGCCGCTTGAAACAAATTCTGCCCTTGCGTCGCGAACTCCTCGAAGTATGGGTTATCGGTGTTGGGATCCGCCGGATACCACGTCCAGGAAGAGCTCAACTGCGCGTTCCGGGGGCTGGCGGTAGCCATGGCGTTAAAAATGGCGGCATCGGTAGATCCCACGTACATCACCAGGCTTGACAAGCCCGGGGCCATGCCGATCGCCTGAGTCATATCCAAGGTCTGTTCGGTATCATCACAGCCTTGTGACTCAACACAGCTCGTGCTGGTGCCGTCCGTGGACTTGACTGTGACTGGGACATTGTTGGTTTGGTGCGCGTTCGTGAAGTAGGTTGTGAGATCGGCCAAATCGGTACCGTAATACTCAAGCAAGCCCAGCGACTGGCCGCTTCCAGTGAGAGTTCCGCCGTAGTACGCCGCCCGCATGTCGCTGCCTAGGAAAGAGGCCGAAGGGCCGGAACCGGTAGTTGCGTTGGACTTCACCGCCGGATGTCGATGCATGGCGGGATGCGGGATCGAATAATTGTCGAGGCCCGCGATATGCCATAGCCGGACACTTGTGTCCGGTGTGGGTTCCCGGTCCGGAGCGAAGAAGGTGCGGTTTTCAGTGGGGTGTTGATAGAGACCAATACTCAGATGGAAGGCTTGTTCAATGCTCGCCACCGAGCCTGCGACATCCAGGTTCACGCGATTCGGCGAAGTGCCGACCACCCTCAAACCGTTTGCTTTCGCGAAATGAATCACCGCGTCATAATCTTGCTGGGTTGGACCAAAGCGCGCCGTGAACTCTTCGACGGTGAGGAATTGGCGGTACGACGGGTTGGAAGGATCGTAGAGTTTCAGCAGGAGGTCATCTAACGCTGGCTGGTTGCGAAGCGGCAGAACCAGAACAAGGCGCATGGCTTGCGTTGCCGGCAAGTGCCCGAGCGATTGCGCCTGACCATTGAGAGTCACTTCACGCACATGACGTGTCATGAGGGGCAGAGATTGAGCATGAGACACAACACTCGCAATCGACGCAAGCGCGACGATTGTCAGCAATGAGGTCCTTAATCCTCGACTCATAGTTTCTCCTTTTTCTGGTTTTGCAGAAGTGCGTTTCCAGCTAACAACGGCGGTCAAGCCCGAGCCTCCTGAATTGAGGTTACAATCGTCGACAACCGCTACCTGCATCCGGCCCCGCGACCTTGCGCAACGGTGCTTCCCGGCGACTCCCCAAGACACGGCTGTCCGCACGGTACTTCAGCAAATTGCCACGTATTCTACTTCAAGCGGTCAAAACTTGCACCTGCACTTTAGGTCTATTGTCGGTAGCGCATGATATGTCCGGTTGAATTAGCACATGAAATGTCCGCTTTTCAGGCGGTGAGAGTAGGAGACCATGCGGAGCATGGATTCCTACTCGAAGACCGCCATGGAGCGGGCTA
>JBEKUD010000227.1:0-6782 GCA_049515395.1 Candidatus Sulfotelmatobacter sp.
GTCTTTCGTCACAAAGTGCTGGCTGGGATCGACGATAGGGCGGCGGCCACGATTCACGGCAGAAGCGCAGCATGGATCGATCTGGGCGAAACTCACGGTCGCGTTAGTCAACATGATTCAAAGATTCTTCACCTGAGTTCAGTGCCACAGTCAAACGAGGCTTGAAACTTGAGAGCAACGAGACGTGCATGTGATAGCTTCCTGGAAGAAAAAGTTACAGCGCATGCGGCTGGTTTCTGATCGCTTATCGATGTGTTACTGTCCAAAAGGTCATTGGATAAGGATGTCTGCGTCAGGCATCATGGGGGCCACGTCCACGTTGTCAATGTAGAGATTGATCTTCCACTCGCCGCTGGAGTTTTTCTGCCAAGTCTCGAAATATCTCTTTCGTGTGGTTGCCGATTCGCCACCTTTCCTCGGAGTCAAAGTGAGGCTATGCCAGCCGTAATCAAAAGCCGCACCGGCAAATACGCGAATAGCGATGATGGTGACGATAAGAGTGGCGTGATGTTGCTCAAAAAGGTTCGTCATGCGCATTCGAGATTCAGACTTCGCATCGGCGCCAAAGGAGCTTGGTTTTCCCGAACTCATGTCCGCAAACTCGTCCGCGAACGCCGTCAACAGGAGATCGACGTTCCCCGCGTTGTAGGCCTCCCTAAGCCTCGCCTTAGCGACATTTATCTCGTAGATGCCGTTCATAGGGTTACGAATCTCGCCCATTCATAACTGGTCATCTTTGGACAGTTTGCGGTCAAGCTTCTGATATAAACGATCGCCGAACCCTGCAGGCAACACAAACGCCTTGGCGTCGCCAACTAGCTGCACTACATTACGAGTCCCATCCAGTACTGCCGTACAATGTTTGCAGCCTTTGAAATGTTCCCGCATCCTGGCGCGTAATTGCGGAGTGATCTCGCCGTCCAAGTAGTTTGAAACTTCTCGCCAGACTTCTTCGCAACTGATTTCTATCACCATGGTCTCACCTGTTTGTATTCCCTCCGGCCGGTGCTCCAGCTCCCATCCATACCCGGTGCAAGGGCGTCGCGCATCTGGAGGCGGGCACGCAGGAGGCGTGTTTTCACCGCGCTTTTCCGGATGCCGAGCAGCTTGGCGGTTTCTTCTATTGTGAAGTGTTGCACATCTCTCATCACGAACACCTCCCTGTGCTTGGGCGTCAGGGAGGCTAGTGCCCTGGATAGCGCTTGCCGCAGCTCTTTTGTTTGCAACGCCTCAGAGGGTATCTCGCGCCAGTCGGCGAAGTCTCGAGGAACATAATCTCCTTTTTCATTCTTGCTCCCGTCGTCCAATGAATCGTGCAGTTTTTGGCGCCGTTCCTTTCTCAACTTCATGAGGGCTTCGTTAGTGGCGATACGCACCAACCAGGTGCTAACCTTCGAGTCGCCACGAAACTTGGGAAGATTGGTAAATGCCTTGAGAATTGCCTCCTGGGCCGCGTCCTCTGCATCGGCCTCATTCTTCAGAATGGCCTGAGTAGCCATGAATACCGCACGTTCGCAAGGACGCACGAGTTCGCGAAAGGCTTCGTGCTGCCCCCCGAGCACGCGTTGGATCAGTTCCGATTCGAGCGGCTCAACCTGAGATTTGGTGCCAGCCAATGTTTCTCCGTCGACTCGAAGACCGGTCCCCCGAAGGCCTGTTCGCACGGCTACGGCAGACATCATCTCACTGCCTCAACCGTCCCGAAACCCTGCAGACATGCTCCGCAGCCCATGTCCGTGGGATGCTGCTCGGCCTTAAAAGTGACATATTCTCCCGTCGCTTAACGATTATTAATACATTCATAAGTAAGTAGACATAGGATATAATGGCCGGAATGAAGCGACGCGACGCTCGTGCCCTCGACCATAAGACGTTGCAAGAGATTCGGATTCATGCGGTCGAAAGAGTTCAAGCGGGGGAGAGCCCAGAAGCGGTGATCCAAGCGCTGGGTTTTACGCGAAGCTGCATTTACACCTGGCTCGCCAGATACCGCAGCGGCGGTTGGGGTGCGCTGAAAGCCAGAGCCCTGAAGGGTCGGCCGATGAAGATCAATGCCCCCCAGATGCGGTGGCTCTATCGCACGGTCACGGGCAAGAGTCCGCTGCAGTTTCGCTTCGAGTTTGCGCTCTGGACTCGGGAGATGATCCGGGTTCTGCTGCGGGAGCAGTTCGATTTGAAGCTGAGCGTGGTTAGTGTGGGGAGGCTGCTGAAACAACTGGGGCTGAGCTGCCAGCGGCCATTGTTTCGGGCGATCGAGCAAGACCCGAAACGAGTGCGGCGGTGGCTGAAGCAGGAGTACCCGCTCCTTCGTCGACAGGCTCGGGAAGTGGGGGCGGATATCTACTTTGGCGACGAAGCCGGGGTGCGGTCGGACCATCATGCGGGGACGACGTGGGGCATCAAGGGACAGACTCCGGTGGTGCGGAGCACAGGGCAACGGAGTTCGGTCAACCTGATTTCGGCGGTCAGCGGGCGGGGACACATGCGTTTCATGGTGGCCAAGGGCAGAGTCAACGGGGCGGTGTTTGTCGAGTTTCTGAAGCGCTTGCTGCATAATGCAGCACAACCGATTTTTCTCATTTTGGACGGCGGTAGCTATCATCACAGCCGGCTGGTGAAGGACTACGTGGCCCGCTTAAGTGGGAAGCTGCGATTGTTCTTTCTGCCACCCTACTCCCCGGAACTTAATCCGGACGAGCAAGTCTGGAATTACCTGAAACACCATGGTGTAGCTAAAGCTGGGTTGCGCAACGGGAAGGAACTGAGAAAGTACGTCTGGGCACGTCTTCGTTCGCTACAACGGCTACCCTGGACCATCCGCATGTTCTTTCTTACGCCAGACACCCAGTATGCGGCGGTTTAACCGCAATCTATGTATACCTACTTATGACCGGCTTAATAACGTCGAGTCTGTCGACGAGCAACTCAGCAGCCCGGTATACGACGCCGGTTCGGGGAACGTTTTCGTCGGCGAGGGTTGGTCGAGTGGCAACCCGGCGTCTCTCGCGAGCGTCAAGGCCACGTCGGGGGCGCTCACGGTAAACAGCTCAACGTTGGGTGGTGCGCCGATCGCCACTCCCTTGGTGGATTCGAGCGCTGGAAAAGTTTACGCTTTCATAGGCAACGACAACAGTAGCCACTGCCCTGGTTCGAAATCCTGCAGCGCCGTCTACCAGTTTCCGACCAGTTTGACCTCTAGTATTGAGGCCTATGTGGGCACGGGCGCCAACAGCGGCAGCACCGCCCCGCAGTTATACCCTGGAACCTTCGACAATATTTATTTCAGCTCCTCAAACAACACGGGCGGCCTGTACGTCTGCGGAAATACCTCGGCTGGACCGATCTTGTATCGAATCTCTATCTCGAGCAATACCATGGCATCCGGCACAATCACCCCGGGTCCAACACTCGCCAGTGCCCAGACCACATGCTCGCCGATCACAGAGGTCTACAACACGAGTTCAGGAACCGACCATGACTGGATTTTTCTGAGTGTGCAAGCGAACGGCAACGCGAGTACTAGCGGGACTGTGTGCACGGGATCCTGCGTGTATTCCTACGATGTGAATTCTGGCACTCTATCGACAACCACGAAGGCTACAGACGGCATCACCGCGAGCGGTGGCGCGAGCGCGATCATCATCGACAACGTCGTGGCTACCACTGGCGCGTCGCAGATCTATACGAGGAACTATCGAGCACAGGCTGTAGTGGTGGGGCCGGGGGCTGCGCCGTGCAGGTATCGCAGGCCGCACTTCAGTAGCAGTTCGACAAATCTGCGAGCCAGCGATTTATGACGTCCGAAAGACTCGCCTCACTCTTTGCGTTCCGGCTTGAACGAACCACCAAGCGCCTTTAGCGGCGAATCGAAAAGGCCGCAAGACGTAATAGAGGAACCCCAGCGAGGACGGCAACGCGATAAATCGGCTGTCCGCGGGAGTTGGAACCAGGAAACGAATTGCGAGAAAGCGAATTTTTTGGGCGGGCGTGCTTAGCAGCCGCAGCGAGAAAAAAATTCCTCCCGGGACGTCCAGTCCTCCAGGATCTAACGGTCCAAGCCTGCGCCGCGAAGAGTTTGGCGCGAAGGCGGGATCGATGGCCGAACCGAAGAGCTGAGCACAAGTTAAGAGGCTGTCACGAACCGCCGTCTCCCAGCCCAAGCGTTGCGCTTTATGCTTGATGCTCGCCCAGTCGAGGGCTTTGTGAGAACAGAACCGGTCGAGGTCGACGAACCACTTCAGCGAAAGCAAGCCATGCCGCGCAGCGTGCACCGCAAGATATAGAAACTCCCAGTCCAAGCTTAGGGCAAAGGCCGGCACTCCGTAAAAGCTCGTGGGAGCCGCATCTACCCAAATATCCTTTAGCAGTTCCCTCTCCAGCTCTCCCCCCCAGATCAGTCCACAATGCAGTTCCAGCGGATAGGCGCAAAGCTTGTCCTCGCGCATCAGTTCGCAGTCCTTCCCGTAGCGCTCCATAAGATTCAGAAAGAAAGGCTGCGTGATCTGGGATTGGTATCCGCACGAGAGAAAAAGATTGTGCGCGTCGATGACATTTTGCCTGGGGACAAGCAAGTCAATATCAGCGCAAACTCGAAGCGCGGGGTCCTCGTAAAGGGCTTCTGCGAGTACGATGCTCTTGAGCGGGATCACCGGGATTCTGGCTTCACCTAACACCTGAAGTAGTCGAGCTAATTCTTTAGCGAGAAGCTCGTTGCGAATAGCGTTGACTGCTAGAAAGCTCGACAATTCCGCTCGCACTTCGGCAGGCACGTTGGGAAAATCCAGAATCTCTAAGTTGTGATGAATAAGCGGGGCGATTTCATACAAATAGGCTTTCTGTAAGAAAACCTGCCAGCTCAAAGGAGACGCCAGAAGCTGCAATGCGCGCTCCTGCATAGCCCCGAGACGCCTGCGCGAGAGCAGCAAGCAGAGCTGATCCTCCGGGGTTATGTGCTCACGCATGTTGTTCTTAAACTGGCTAACAGTGGAAGAGCCTCAACATCGTACACTCAAGGGATGCGAAAAATATTGTAAGGGAACCGCCCCGGCCTGTAGGAAATAGGGAGGGGACGGGCTCAGGTTTGTCATCATTCAGGCGTGATCGTGCGCCCGAAGGTTTAAAGACGGGAACGTGAGAAGTTGATCGGACCATAACGTATGACATCACAGGAGAAATCGGGATCGTGTTAATTCTCGGACTCAATATGTTTCACGCGGACGCCTCGGCTGCCATTGTGCAGGATGGAGAGGTGGTCTACGCCATCGCCGAAGAGCGCCTCAACCGCATAAAGCATTACGCCGGCTTCCCCGCCCTTGCGGTGAAGACCTGCCTGGATGCGGTTGGCGCGAAAATTACTGACGTGGACCATGTAGCCATGGGCCAGGACAGCGAAGCCAATCTGGCAAGAAAGGTGCGGTTCGCGCTATCCAATCCGGCGCAGATTCTGAAATTCATCCGTCTGCGGCAGCGCAAAGAAGCCTTGCGAGACTTGCGATCTTTACTGGCCCAGGCCTTGGAGATTGACGCTAGTAAAACGCGCTTCCAAGAGCATCATCTCGAGCACCACATCGCTCACATTGCGAGCGCGTATTACTGTTCGCCCTGGGAGAAGGCCGCAGGCTTCAGCTATGACGGTTCCGGCGACTTCGTTTCTACGATGATGGCGCGATGCGAAGGCAACGACGTCGAAATACTGGAGCGCGTCTATCTGCCGCACTCGCTCGGCAGTTTCTATACGATGATCTGCGAATTTATCGGCTACAAGAAATATGGCGATGAAGGCAAGGTGATGGGCCTCGCGCCGTACGGGAAAGACACCTACCGCGAGCAGGTCAGCAAAGCCGTCGATTTGCGTAACAATAATGGAGGGTTTGAGCTCAACCTGGATTACTTCATGCCGCTCGGCAGCAATCAAGGAATGAAGATACAACCCGACGGCTCGGTCAGCATGGCGCGTCACTTTTCCGACCGCATGAAGGAGCTTTTCGGTGAACCCCGCGTGCCACACTCCGAGATTACCCAGCGTGACATGGATCTCTCCTATGCCATGCAGCATCGCTTTGAAGAAGTGTTTTTTCACTCACTCAAGCGCTTGCATGAGCGCGTGCCAGTGCCGGAACTGGCCATGGCGGGGGGCTGCGCGCTCAATAGCGTCGCCAACGGAAAACTTTTCTCGGAAACACCATTTCAACAAACTTGGATCCAGCCCGCGGCCGGCGATGAAGGGCTGGCGATCGGCGCCGCGTTGCACACATACCACTCCGTTCTTGGGCAGCCACGTCGCTATGAGATGAAGAATTCGTATCTCGGCCCAGAGTTTCCCGATTCGCGGATCGAGGCGGACCTGAAGAAAGCGAACCTAAGCTATCGCAAGCTGGAGCGGGAACCGCTGCTCGAAGCCGTGGCGGAACAGGTCGCGGCTGGAAATGTCGTCGGCTGGTTTCAAGGACGAATGGAGTGGGGACCGCGGGCGCTGGGCAACCGTTCTATCGTGGCCCATCCCGGCCGTCCCGACATGAAGGATATCCTGAACGCGCGCATCAAGCATCGCGAGTGGTTCCGGCCCTTTGCGCCGTCGATTCTGGTGGAGCGGCAAAACGAATACTTCGAATACGATCATCCATCCCCGTTCATGCTTCACGTGTACAAGATCCGCCCCGAAAAACGGGAGCAGCTTTGCGCCGTCAATCACGTGGATAATACCGGTCGTCTGCAAACCGTGAGCCGCGAGGAAAATCCGCTTTATTACGATTTGATCCGCGCCTTCGAACGCAAGACGGGAA
>JBEKUD010000228.1:0-6768 GCA_049515395.1 Candidatus Sulfotelmatobacter sp.
TTGAGCACCCGAAAACTGAAATGTTTGCGAGTCACCACCGTCAGACGATGAACTTCTGCTGTCGCCCCGAGAAATGCCTCGATTGCGTCAATCGGACGTCCCGTTGGGTAGTGGCTGAATCTGCTTTCTGAAAATCTTTCTGGGCGTTTTAGGTCGCGGTTGTGACAAGGCCAGGATCAGCATCCGGGCTTTTTCTTTTTGTGATTTAATCACACTCCACGGAGGATGCGCTATGTTTTTTAGCGAAGAGATATTCTGGTCGGTGCTTGCGGCATTGTGCGCGTGGAGCCTTGTGAAATTGGCGGCTGAGGCACTGGTTCGCATCGTAGCAGATTTGATGTGAGGGCAATTGCCGTGCCACTCCGATGGAGTAGCGGATTCAAAGTAGGACAGTACAAGCATAAGGCTAAGGGCCAAAGATGCATGACCTGGCCGTGGAGGCGAGCGAGTCCTGAGTCAAGAGCAGGTCTGCCTCAGCACGCGTTATTTATATTTCGTGCTATCGCCGTCGGGTAGGCCAATCGAAGAACTTTCTTCGAGGTCTTTCGGAATCTCGATGGACTTTATCTCGTGGTTGAGAAACGACTGTGAGGCTGCCAGCTAATCAGCAGGTGCAACGCATGGATGGGACAAATCAAGCTTATACAGCGACGTGCCGGCTTCCGACACCGACAGAAGCGCATCACAGTTTCCGGATGAACCGAACAGTAAAGGGCCAGCAAAATGGCTGGCCACGGTACACGAGATGACGCTGGTCATTCTTCTGCATGCTGTCGGTCTTCGTTTCCGACCAAGGCGAGCAACGGACTGGGAGCCGAGTTGGTGTCTGAAGCGTTGTCCGGGCTACCGGATTTGCAGCGGCTGCCGCAAAGTGAAGTTGTAATCGGACTGATCAGCGAGAAGAACCTCCTTCTCTTTGCCCGCGGTTCTGCGGATCAAATCCTCGCAGATTTCTGAACTTGCTGTGAACTTGCATCCAATTGATGCGCGCTTAAGCAGGCCCTTTATGAATCTGCCCATCTTCTTCTTGCCTTTGACCGCGGGACCGAAACTCCGGATGGAGGTCACGACCGCGAGATCCGCATTGTTGACACTTACCGAGGTTAGTTTGAGTTGTAGACTGGGCGCGGCCACCAGCGTCCCAGCAGGTCTCGCGAACGCGACGTTGCCGTTGACCCTCGCTCCTGCGGCAATCACGATCTGACCATCGACGACGACTTCGCGATCCAACGTGGCCGAAAAGCTTTGGCCCACCTGGCTGATCCTAGAGCCGAGCTCCTCGCCGAGGCGAACTATCAGCGTGGTCCCAGCGGGAACAACGATGGCTCGTGCCGCGGCAGTTGTAGCGGAGGTCGCTGCCGTACCGGCGGCGGGCTCTGCGTTTGAGGAGTTCGCTGGCCCGCCTGCGGCTGGCGTCGTCATCACCAAATTTTGCCAGATTGCTCGACCGATGATCGCCGCACGGTGGTGTGGCACTCCGGCCAGAGCTGCCGCCACGATTCCCGTCGCGAGCACAGCTACAATGATTGTTTTTCTGCCCAACGCCGCACCTTGTTTCATTGCACCACTTCGTTGCCAGACCCTGAATAGCGGCAAAGAGAGCATGAGCGCCATCCTCTGGCGCATAACTTGATACCGGGAAATTGTGCTCTTGGAGTTCATTGTCTGCATCCTTTCGAAGTCCTAGGGAGGGAAGCTGTGTTTCGACCCTCATCTCAATACGCGGAATCGCTGCTCGAAGGGGCTCATCTCTAGGGTGTGCCGACATGAATTCTGGTGTGCCGGTTCAGTTATCAAGCGCAGGGATTGCAGGTCGTTGACTTGCAGAGGTGCTCATTGCTATCGTTCACCCCGATAGCGATGGGGAGGGCCCAGACCGGAGGCCGCTTGAGTCATTTCTTCGCCATTACCGCTCAGTTGATGCGCCGTATCCTCGTGGACCATCCGCGTAGTCATTTGGCAGAGAAGCGGGGCCGCGGTGCGTACAAGCTGGAAGACGTCATTGCCATGTCGTGAGAGCGGCCGGTCGATCTATCGAAACTGGATGAAGGTCTTGCTGTCTCGCGCGGATCGCTTCCCGGCAGTTGAGTCAGGAGCTTTTGCTGGCTTGAGTGTAGAGGATGGTGCAGCATTACTAGCCATCTCGCGGACCAGCGTCAAGCGCGATTGGAGCGTGACCAGAGCAAGGCTATTGCTGGAAATCGGAAGAGCGGAGATAAGTCGTGAACATTGAGAGGTGGGAGCGTATGAAGGAAGTCTTTGCATCCGCTCTTGAACTTCAGGAGGGGGAGCGCGAGGCATTCTTGCGCAATGCTTGCGGCGATGACGACGGTCTCGTGGCAGAAATCCAGGCGCTCTTGTCGGCGCACGACTCGAACCCGAGCGAATCAATAGACTCATCCGTGAGCGCCGTCCGCGCCGCCGGCAAATGGGAGGGCCGTAGAATTGGTCCTTATCGCGTGATTCATCGCATCGGATCGGGAGGCATGGGAGATGTTTACCTTGCCGCGCGGGCTGATGATGCTTTCAATAGACGTGTGGCCATCAAGCTGGTGCAAACTGGCATTGACACGGAACAAATTCTCAAGCGCTTCCGCCACGAGAGGCAAATACTGGCGGCGCTCGATCACCCCAACATTGCAAGGTTGCTGGATGGAGGCACCACCAACGACGGGCTGCCCTATTTCGTAATGGATTATGTTGAGGGCACGCCCATCACTACCTATTGCGACACTCACAAACTATCAATTCCCGAGCGCATCCGGCTGTTCCGCGATGTTTGTCTGGCGGTCCACTACGTTCATCAAAGTCTGGTGGTTCACCGGGATTTGAAGCCCAACAATATTCTGGTCACTCCCGATGGTGTGCCCAAGCTTTTGGATTTCGGTATTGCCAAGCTGCTCAAGCCTGACTTCTTTGGCGATCCCCTGGACGCTACGCGAATTGAGTTTCGGCTGATGACTCCCAAGTATGCGAGCCCAGAACAAGTACGTGGCGAAGCCGTTACTAGCGCCAGTGACGTTTATTCACTGGGCGTGATCCTATACGAACTGCTCACTTCGCGGCGGCCCTACAGATTGAAGACCGACAGTTCAGATGAAATATTACAGGCTGTGTGCGACCAGGAACCGGAGAAACCTAGCACCTGTGCATTGAAACTCGAGCACTCCGAGAACCAAAGGGCGCAGACAGAATCGCAGTCTACTGCAATGATAGCGCAGCTTCGGGCCACCGTCCCTGAGAGACTTAGGCGAGAGCTAGGCGGCGATCTCGACATGATCGTCATGAAGGCATTGCGCAAGGAGCCACAGCGACGCTACTCGTCAGCCGAGCAACTCTCGGAGGATATTCGGCGTCATCTGGAGGGCCTGCCGGTCACGGCGCACGGAGATGCGACGCGCTACCGTGCCGGAAAATTCATCCGGCGGCACAAGGCTGGAGTCGCTGCAGCGGGTCTGGTGATCATCTTACTCATCGCCGGGCTTCTCGCCACTCGGCACTGGCGGCAAGGGTCCAAACTCACCGATAAAGACACGATCGTTCTCGCCGACTTTGCTAACAGCACTGGAGACGCGATATTCGATGACACATTGAAGACGGCGCTGAGCGTTTCCCTGCGGCAATCGCCTTTCCTCAATGTGCTCTCCGAGCGCGACGTCGCGAAGACCCTGCAACTGATGACACGTCCGGTTAACACCAGACTCACGCCCGAGGTCACACGCGAAGTTTGCCAACGGGCGGGCAGCAAGGCCTACATGGCCGGCTCGATTGGTGGTATGGGCAGTGAATACGTGCTGGGATTGGAGGCGGTGAATTGCCAAAGCGGAGACACGCTGGCCGAGGAGCAGGTGACGGCGGCGTCCAAAGAGAAGGTGCTGAATGCGCTGGGCGAGGTCGCATCCAAGCTGAGGGGCGAACTGGGCGAATCGCTGGCTACAGTGCAGAAGTTTGATGTTCCGCTCGAACAAGCCACCACGTCCTCGCTCGAAGCCCTGAAAGAGTACAGTCTTGGCATCAAGGCCGCCAACGAGAAAGACCCGGCCACAGCCCTGCCTCACAATCAACGTGCCATCCAATTCGATCCAAATTTTGCCATGGGCTACGGCGGATTGGGTATGCAGTATTTCAATCTCGGCGAACTAGCACGGGCCAGCGAGTACTTAACCAAAGCATTCCAGTTGCGGGAACATGCTAGCGAACGGGAAAAGCTGACGATCACCGCCAATTACTACCGAGTTGTCACTGGGGAGCTAGATAAAGCGGCCCAGGCGTATCAGGACGAGATTGAGAGCTACCCGCGAGAACTAGCAGCATTTAACAATTTGGGCGTAGTGTTCGCCTCACTGGGGCAGTATGAGAAGGCTGCGGAGATCACTCGCCAAGCGCTGCGCCTTGCGCCGGGTCGAGTAACGTCCTACGCTAATCTCTCCAACGATCTCCTCGCCTTGCAACATTTTGACGAAACCCGGCAGATCATCCGTGAGGCGCAGGCACGGAAACTGGATCAGTTCGCAATACGCAATGTTCTCTATGCTCTTGCCTTTCTTGGGGCAGACTCGGCGGCGGCGGTGGAACAGCAGCATTGGTTTGCGGGCAACCCCGAGTATGAAAACTACGGACTTGCTCTCGCGTCCGACACGGAGGCGTACGTCGGTCATCTTCGCAAGGCGCGGGAGTTGACCAAGCGGGCTGTTGACTCTGCCATCCGAGCTGACAGCAAGGAAAATGGAGCGATATTTCAGACTATTGCTGCTCAGCGGGAAGCTGCTTGCGGCAATACAGCAGAAGCCCGGCAGTCAGCGTCAGAGGCTTTGAAGCTCGCTCCCGGGAGTCAGGGAGCGGAGAGCGAAGCCGCGCTTGCGTTTGCCATGGCGGGCGATGCGGCGCGAGCCGAATCCTTGGCTCAAGGCTTAGGGAAACGCTTTCCGCTGGACACCCACATGCAATCCCTCTGGCTACCTGCGATTCAGGCACAATTGGCGCTGAAAAGAAAGAACCCGACTGCCGCGCTTGATACCCTGCAAGCTTCTTACTCCATCGAGTTGGGGCAAATTCCGTTTGTCGCGAACATGTCCTGCCTCTATCCGGTCTATGTGCGAGGAGATGCATATTTGGCGGCCGGACAGGGCAACGCTGCCGCTGCCGAGTTTCAGAAAATCATCGACCACGGCGGCATTGTGTGGAACTGCTGGACGGGAGCGTTGGCGCATCTGGGAGTGGCTCGCGCCAATGCTTTGCAGTCGAGAGCTTCGCAGGGTGCCGATGCCGAGGCCGCGAGGTTGCGAGCGTTCGCCGCCTACAAAGATTTTCTAACGCTCTGGGGAGATGCTGATCCCGACATCCCCATCCTGCAGGAAGCCAAGGCGGAGTACACGAAGCTGCAATAGTCTTTTTCGAGATTGGAAAAACCGCATCTCGGCAGCCGAGTGACATCGTCGTCACTGAGGGTGATCGCGGCTGCGAATAAGTCGTCGCCTATAGCCCTCGCAGGAGAGAACAGGATGGCAGGATGGGCTCTACTGTGAGGAAGAACGGCTGACGTGCGATCCGACCGAGAACGACTAGGCCGCACCGACAGCGAGGACAACCGGGGGCGATACTGGTTTCGACTGCCGCGGCGCCGCACCGGAGAAACTGAAACGAGTGCTTGGCGAAATCTGGGAGGACTACTTCAGCACGATCCGGAATTGGAGAGCGTTCGCGGCGGCAGCGCTTACCAGGAGCTTTCCCTGCCTGCATGGCATGTCGCGTTTTCAGCTCGCTTGGCCGCACTTCAACTCCGATCCGCTGCAGACCCAGAGTCATTTGCAACGGAGCGGTTACTGGATTTGCAAGGGCTGCCCCAAGGTGAAGCTGTAAGCAGATTGGTCATCGAGGAGAACCTCCCTCTCTTCTCCTACCGCGCGCTTAACCAAGCCCTTCACGAATCTGCCCACCTTGTTCTTACCTTTGATCTTGGCGCCGAAACTTCGAGTTGAAGTTACCACCGCCAGATCCGCATTGTTCACGTATAACGAGGTTAATTTGAGTTGCAGATTGGCCTCGCCAGCCAGGGGGCCCACGGGGCTCGCTAACGTAACCTTGCCGGTGACACCCGTGCCTGCCGCAATCACCATCTGACCGTTGACGACGACGTCCCGATCCAGCGCGGCCGAGAAGCTTTGGCCCTCCTCGCTGATACTAGAGCCGAGTTGCTCGGCCAGGCGCACAATCAGCGTGGTTCCAAGGGGAACCACAATGGGCTCTGGCACAGTCGTTGCAACGGCGGGCGATTTGCCGGAGCGGCTGCGATGGTTGGTCCCGATGCCGCTGCGGTTGCAATGGTTTGTCCCGATGCCGCGGCGGTTGGATGCTCGTCTGTTGGTGCCTGGGAAGCAGCGCTTGGTGTGGGGGGTTGCTCCGGAGCTGTCGCTGGCGTGGTGGTAGCCTCGGTGTTCGAAGAGTTCACTGATCCGCCTGCAGGGGGCGTCGTTCCGCGAGTTTGCGAGATTGCCAGGCTGCTATTCCCGGGGTGGCTGTGTGCTACTCGGTTGAAGAGCGGAATCGCAGCAACGACTCCCACCGTAAGTACGAATACGATCATTTTATTCGTTTTCATTTCTCTGCTCCTGATATCGCAAGACTTACAAAGCATGCCTTAAAAGAAACGCGAGTCGTCATTCCTAGGAAGGGCGACTCGCGACAGGTCTCGTGTCACTTCAGCGCCTCCGCCCTGAAGCGCGACCACCACTGGAACGACCAGCGGAAGCCGAACCCCGGTTAAATGAC
>JBEKUD010000229.1:0-6746 GCA_049515395.1 Candidatus Sulfotelmatobacter sp.
ACTCCCAATCGTTTTCCTCGGAGAGTCCATAGTGCGTTCCGAACCTTCTTCAGAAACCGCCTCCGCTGCTCCGTGTTAACCCGCATCACCTCGGTGAGCAAGCCAAATTCGTAGTTGCACTGTTCCGCAACAACGCGGAACGCCTGAACATCTTTGGGAAAGCACGAGCCACCATAGCCAATGCCAGCTTTCAGAAACTTCGCTCCGATTCTCGAATCGGAACCAATGCCGGTACACACATCCTCAATATCTGCGCCGACCGATTCCGCTATATTGGCAACCGCATTGATGAAGGAAAGTTTCATAGCTAAGAATGCGTTGGAAGCATGCTTGATGAGCTCCGCGCTCTTGGCGGTGGTGACTATCAGCGGAGCTTGTTTGTGTGCATATCCACTGAATGGAATCACTGTCTTCTGACCGTAGTAGCTGCCACTGGTCAGGGGCTCGTAAATGGCCTTCAGCACTGAACTGCTCAAGTCGTCATCGACTCCGATCACAATACGATCCGGATAGAGAAAATCGGTTACGGCTGTACCTTCCCGCAAGAACTCCGGATTTGAGGCCACCGAGAGTGAACTGGGAGGAGCGCCGTTCAACCACAGCGTCCGGCGCAGAGAATCGCAGGTGCTCACGGGTACTGTGCTTTTCTCAACGATCACTTTTGAACCGTGGTCCGCTGCGGCAATCTCGCGAGCGACCGCGTCAACGAAAGATAGGTCGGCTTCCCCGGTCTCTGATTGAGGCGTTCCCACCGTGATGAAGACAGCATCGGAGTTGCTGACTGCTTCTTTCACTGAGGTGGAAAACCGTAACCGCCCTCCACGATGGCGCCAAAGCAAATCTGGAAGAAAGCGTTCGTGAATCGGCACTTCTCCCCGCTGCAACGCGGCAATCTTTGCACCGTCGTCGTCTACAGAAATCACGTCGTGTCCAATTTCTGCGAAACAGGCCGCCGAAACCAGCCCTACGTAGCCTGACCCAATGATCGCTATACGCATTGTTGCTCCTTACACCTTATTCCATTCTTCCGCTGCGTCTTGATCTGGCCCGCTTTGATACTTTCAATCGAACCTAGCCAGATCGAACCGCAAGAACTTTCTGAACCAGACAGCCGAGGTTATTCACTAGGAAGTGTGAGCGAGAAGGCATCGCTAGCTCGATTAGCACACAACCCGAGCGTTTGCGACTCGATGCAATTCGTACAAACAAACTCCGCAAAAGCTACGGCCTCGATAATTCGGGATGCGAAGCGTGCGACACTATGTCGAATCCGGAAGTTAATTACAAGCAACTGCGAAGTGGCCCAGGTTGGGATTAGGATTCTAATCTAATTACGCTGTCCGCTGGCTGCCATACACCTGCTCGGCAGCTATGGTCAGAATTATCGGCTCAGGGAATGACCAAAGGGCCTATGCATTAACCAGCAAACGCCCTGGTAACCGTCCCTAGTAGTTCTGGGACATGTCTCATTGGCCGTATCCTTCCGGTATCTTCCCCCCCCGTTCTATCCGCCCTAGTATTTGTTTGTTAGGCCACGTCATTGAACGTTGCTGGTGAGATCGGACGAGGACAATGTTTCGTGTTAAACTCCCCCACGCTGTGCCTCTTCTTGTTCTGTCGAGTTTATATCTGATTTCCCTTGGCTGCGGAGGCTCGTTGCCCGGCAACGTACCTCTCCCAGCCCCGTCGAACGGGTCTGCTGGAGCTGCTTCCGTTTCCATTTCCCCCCAAACAGCCGCACTGGGCGCCGGAAATTCGTTGCAATTCACAGCTACGTCGTCTGAAATGCCCACGGCTGATCTCGAATGGCTGGCAAACGGTGTTCCGGGAGGCAATTCAGCCTCGGGCACGATCTCGCGATCTGGACTCTACACAGCTCCGCAACAAGTTACCTCGAACGCCGAAATCGTGATTGCGGTAAGCAGTAAAACCGCCCCCGCAAAAGGCAGCACAGCAACCGTAACAGTCATACCTGGGCTTACCCCGATAACAGTCTCCCTAGCCCCGGGTGTGGCAAGCCTATACCCAAGCCAAGCTCAACAATTCACAGCAACCGTAAAGGGGACGACAAATCATGGAATCAGCTGGTTTGTGAACGGCAATCAGGGGGGGAATTCTAGCGTCGGGACGATATCTTCTAGGGGCACCTACACCGCGCCATTAAGCCCGCCGGCTGTGCCTTCAGTGACCATAACTGCAATGAGTAGTTACGATACGGCCAGCTCAGCATCCGCAGCGGTCACCATTATTTCTTCTCCGGCTAGCACAATCCCTGGTACGGGTGCTACAGGCGCTACAGGCGCTAATTACTACGTGGATAATTCTGCGGGCAGCGACAGCAACAATGGGCAATCTCCGCTGACACCGTGGCGGACGATCGCCAAGGTAAACAGTTCCACACTCAAACCCGGCGATACCATTCTTTTCAAAAGCGGGGATACGTGGCGGGAACAACTGAACATTAAGAGCTCCGGCTCTGCTGGTAACCCCATCACCTTTAGCTCTTATGGGTCGGGAAACGCACCCGTAATCAGCGGCGCAGATCTGGCCGTCGGATGGGCGGGCTCGACGGGGCTTTCCACCACCTCAACTGTGACCCTCTGGTCAGTGAACGAATCTAGCGCGACGAATCAGATGTTTGAGGACGGAAGACGTCTCGCGTCGGCTGCGGGACTCAACATGATGCCCGCTGGTTCGTTTTATAACGATGCCGGGAAAGTATATGTAAGAACCTTTTCTGATGACAATCCGAACACCCACACGATGGAGATAAGCAATCGCAATTATGCGATCTATGAAGCCGGAGGCTCGAAGTACATCACTGTGCAGAACTTGGAGACGTCGGGTGCGAATGTTGCTGATGTGTACTTTAACGGAAGCAGTTTTATTGCTGTCTCAAATGTCCTTGCCGAGAATAGCTTTGGCGAGGGGATTCGTTTTGATGTCGTTGCAAGTTCTTCAATCGTTTCAAGTACGGCGGCGTGGAACGGGTCAAACGGCATCTCGGCAGATGATGCGCCTGGTCTGGTCATTAACGGTTGCGTCGCTCATGATAACGCCTCGCTTGCGAATGTGAATTATACAGCCGGAATCAAGATTAATCCGGACTATTCTCCTTATCCACCCTCAACAGACGTAACGGTAGAGAACTCCAAGTCATATGCGAATGGCCTAGGCCAGTCGGATTGGCGTGGCGCAGGTATCTGGGCGGACACGATAGGCAATAACTTATTGGTCGAACACAACCTAGTTTATGGGAATAATCTTAACGGGATTTACTTCGATGCGGATCACAACGAGACCGCGGCATACAACGTGGTCTATGGGAACGGTCAAAAAGGTGCTGCGAATGGAGACGGAATAACCGTCAATGGGGACGGACGCACACTTAACGGAGATGCCCTTTATGGCAACACTGTTTACGGAAACCTGACAGCGGGAATCAGAATAAGCGGAGCAGGTCTCGCGAACGGTTGCTTGAACAACTCCGTAAAGAACAACATCGTAGCGAATACGCTTTCAGGTCCGAATTTTTCCGCGACCGGTGGATGCGAAAACTCGGGCGCAAACGGTTCCGGGAACGTTTACACGTACAATGCTTTTGGTCCCGCATCCTCTAATTTCATCGAATACGGCGCAACTAAGTTTCTATCTTCCTATGCCGCCTTCGATGCCGCCTGTGGCGTGAGCACGCATTCCGTGGACGGTGACCCGCGTTTTGCGAATTCGAGCGCGAACAATTTCACCCTCCAATCAGGTTCCCCCGCCATTGAGGCTGGCTTGAACCTCGGTCCTTCATATGAGTTGGCGCTCGCGCCATCCTCAGTCTGGCCCTCAGGTGTCGTTACAATGAACCAGAACACCCAAGCGGCTGGCTGGGATATGGGTGCCTATGCGCATACGCAACCCACCATCCCTGCGGTTCAATAACCACTCTCGCAAGCGCCCACATCTCGGGAAACTCGATCGTAGTCTTTGGGATGCTTCGTCTACCAGCCCCGACCATCTCTCGTCGATTGCTCTTGGATGGGACCAGCCTTGCATCTGCTCCAACTTGCGCTTCGAACGACGACCCAGTCATAGGTGGGAGTACCTCCAGATAGTGTTTCCCCCGCCGGCCATAACGCCGACCAAGGAATCGTCATTGGTTATCCTTTGACTACGAGCGACGCTTCACGTCGCGTTTCTTCGCTCCATCGTTCGACATTCATCTCATAGATTTCCTGCAAGATCGCCGGAATATCGTAATGAAGCTTCCAGTTGGGGTAATGCTCCTGGAAGTGAGTGACGTCACTAATCCACCAGATGTGATCACCGCGGCGGTTCTCTTCGACATATCTCCAGCGCAACTGGTTCCCTGTGACTTCTTCACATAATGCGATTGCTTCACGCATCGAGCAGTTGCTGTGCCGCCCGCCGCCGATATTGTAGACTTCCCCTGCTCGAGGTTGCTGGAAAAATTCGTTGAACGCGCGAATCAGATCTGCACTGTGGATGTTGTCCCGAACCTGTTTCTTTCCATACCCAAATATTGTGTAGGGCGCCTCCGTGACGGCGCACTTCATCAAGTAGGCGAGAAAGCCGTGGAGTTGTGCTCCGGAGTGGTTTGGCCCAGTGAGGCAACCACCGCGGAACGAAGCGGTTTTCATTCCAAAATACAGTCCGTACTCTTGCACGAGGAGGTCTGCTGCAACCTTCGATACTCCAAATAAGCTATGCATCGTGTGGTCGATAGACATCGTTTCGGGAATACCCCGCGCGGCATAGGGGTGGTCAACATTGAGTTCCCATCGGGTCTCATGCTCGATCAACGGGAGTTTGTTGGGACGATCACCGTAAACCTTGTTGGTTGACATGAAGATGAAAACGGCATCCGGAGCAAACTGCCTTGTCGCCTCAAGCAGCACAGAGGTTCCATTGGCGTTGACAGTGAAGTCTACGTTGGGATTGGTGGCTGCCCAATCGTGTGATGGCTGGGCGGCGGTGTGGATGATCAAACTGATGTCACGTCCGTAGGCCTTGAAGATGCGTGAGATTGCGTCGGTATGACGGATATCTACGTCGTGATGTTCGTAATGTTGCACTTCCGCGCAGAGACGATCGCGGACCCTGTTCGTTGAAGCCTCCTGGCCGAAAAACTCGGCTCGCATGCCGTTGTCGATTCCAACAATATCCATTCCGAGCGCCGCAAAATAGGCGACCGCTTCGGAACCGACGAGTCCAGCCGAACCGGTAATAATAGCAACACTCATAGTAAGCTCTCCCGTGCACATTCTCTCCACTCGGGCACTTTCTTGTTACGCGATACGAGTTCATTTGGCTTGAAGCTAGAGATTGTTTTGACTCAGTCTAAGAATCCGCCCTGCGAGAAGGACCAAGCGAGAAAGGTTAGGCAGCCTGCAAATCAACCCTATCGACTTGTGGCGGACTTTGGAAATTGGTGAGCTTCATCGACTGTAGCAAGGTCCAGCGAGAACTTAGTCAGATTTAGCCGCTCCATACGACCAAAGTAGCGTGATCTTCTTGCGGCTCTATCCGTATCCCACTTGGTCGCTGAGGTATGGGCTCAGCCGCTGCAGCAAATCGAGATGGCGGCTTCGTCGGCCGCCAGCTGACAAGTAGCGTGGCCACCCCAGAAAATGGCCGGGGCCAAGCGATCACTTTAGTGCTCTCGGCGTGTAATTCGGCTCTAAGCGACTGCTCTTTGGAATCGTGCTGAAAGTCTGCAAGCTTTGTCGAGTTCGTCTTCAATCCACTTGTACGTCACTTCCAGGCCAGCCTCGAGAGAGATAGAGGGTTCCCAACCCAGCACTTTGTTCAGGCGGGTATTGTCACTATTACGACCGCGGACACCTTGCGGCTTTTCTAAGTCATGGCGCTTGATCAGCGACTTATTCGCGATTTTGGATACGAGATCGACCAGTCCATTGATCGTGATAAGCCGATCGGTTCCCAGATTCAAGGGATCGTGGTAGTCGGATGCCATTAGGCGGATCAGACCTTCTACGCAATCATCTACGTACATGAATGAGCGGGTCTGCTCACCATCACCCCAAATCTCGATATCGCCACCATCTCTGGCTAGGGCCACTTTCCGGGATATCGCAGCGGGCGCCTTTTCTTTGCCGCCTTCAAATGTGCCAAGCGGACCGTACACATTGTGAAACCGAACGCAGTAGGTGCGTAACCGAAAATCTCGGCGGTAGTATTTGCAGAGCTCTTCCGCAAAAAGCTTTTCCCACCCGTATCCGGGTTCCGGATCGGCGGGATAGGCGTCTTCCTCGGCTAACGGTGTAACGTCTGAACTCAACTGCTTATTTTGGGCATACACGCAAGCTGAAGATGAAAACAGGAAGCGCTTAACCGCATTCTGCCGACTCGCTTCCAGCATATGGGCATTAATTAGGATATTGTTGCGGGAGATAGAGGCTAGGTGCGCGGTAATGTAGCCGATGCCTCCCATGTCGGCGGCTAGGTTATACACGCGGTCGATTCCACCGCGAGTGGCTAAGAGACAGTTCTCGTAATTCCGGAGATCCAGAACTTCGAATTCGTCTGCGGCAGACGGCTCGTAGTCGGCAGTTTTGATGTCCGCACCGCGGACCCAATGCCCGTCCGCTTTTAGCCTTTTCACAAGGTGATGGCCAATAAAGCCCCCCGCTCCTGTTACTAGTATTCTTGAAGTTGCCACGAATATCACACTCCTTTCCGAACTGAATATAAGAACGAATTGCGCACTGACGGAC
>JBEKUD010000230.1:0-6679 GCA_049515395.1 Candidatus Sulfotelmatobacter sp.
GCGGTTGCGGGGCCGATGCTGCGGTCTGCCGGCCATGAGGTGGTCGGCCTGGACACAGATTTGTTTGCAGGCTGTGAGTTCGGGCAACCAGCCCAGGAAATACCTGAAATCCGCAAAGACATCCGCGACTTGACGAGAGCGGATCTCGAGGGCTTTGATGCGGTGGTGCATCTGGCTGCGCTGTCTAACGACCCGTTAGGCAACCTCGATGGCGACCTTACTTACGACATCAACCACAGAGCCTCAGTCCGGCTGGCCGTACTAGCCAAAGAGGCAGGTGCGCGGCGCTTCGTTTTCTCGTCGTCCTGCAGCACTTATGGAGCAGCAGGGGACGCGATCCATGATGAAACCGCGCCTCTGAGCCCTGTGACAGCTTATGCCGAATCCAAAGTCTTCGTGGAGCGTGACCTGGCACGGCTGGCGGACGAGACTTTCAGCCCGACTTATCTGAGAAATGCGACCGCTTACGGAGCGTCTCCCAGATTGCGGCTGGACGTGGTATTGAACGACCTGGTGGCGTGGGCGCACACCACTGGCAAAGTGTATATCAAGAGCGACGGGACGCCATGGCGCCCCATTGTGCACATTCGTGACATTACCGCGGCGATCCTGAGCGTGCTCGAAGCTCCGCAGGACGCCATTCACAACGAGACCTTCAACGTCGGCCAGACGGAGGAGAACTACCGCATCCGCGAGCTGGCTGCGATCGTTGCCGAAACCGTTCCGGGCTGCCATGTCGAGTACGCCGCCGACGGTGGGCCCGACAAGCGCTGCTACCGCATCAATTGTGACAAGATCCGGCGTGCTCTGCCGAGCTTCCGTCCACAGTGGACGGCCCGCAAAGGAGCGCAGGAGCTATATGAGGCTTATCGGGCGGCCGGGCTGCGTTTTGCGGATCTTGAGTACGGCCGTTATACCCGGATCAGCCACATACAGAAAATGATGAAGGCGGGGCGGCTGGACAGCTCGCTGCGGTGGATACGGCAACCCGTCGAGGCGGCAGAGGTCGCTTAATCCGACGCGAACTTCCGAGAGGGCATATGGCCACAATCACTCTTCCGACCAACACCCAGCAGCAAGGAACCTCAACTAAGGTGTGCCGCTTCTGCGGCGCGGGCTTGCAGCGAACCTTTATCGACTTAGGGATGTCCCCGCTTTGCGAGACTTACCCGTCAGCCGCCGAACTCAATCGCGGCGAGGTCTACTATCCGCTCCACGTCTACGTTTGCGACGAGTGCTTCCTGGTACAACTCGAACAATACGAGAGCGCGGAAAAGATTTTTAGCGACTACGCATATTTCTCGTCCTACTCCGATTCCTGGCTCAAACACGCCGACAATTACTGCGGCAAGATGATGACGCGAATCGGCCTCAACGGGCAGAGCTTCGTTGTCGAGGTGGCCAGCAACGACGGCTACCTGTTGCAGTATTTCGTCAAGCGCGACGTGCCGGTATTGGGCATTGAGCCGGCGTCGAACGTGGCTAGGGTGGCTGTCGAAAAGGGAGTACCGACGCTGGTGCGGTTCTTTGGCACGCAACTGGCGGAGGAACTGGCCGCGGAGGGCCGTTGCGCAGACTTGGTTCTCGGCAACAATGTGTTGGCGCAGGTCCCGGATTTAAACGATTTTGTGGAAGGGCTCAAGATCCTGCTGAAGCCCGCTGGCGTCCTGACGCTGGAGTTCCCCCACCTGCTGCGGCTGATACAGCGAAACGAGTTTGACACGATCTACCACGAGCACTTCTCGTATTTTTCGATGATTTCAACTCTGCGCATCCTGGAGGCTCACGGGCTGAAGGTGTTCGACGTGGAAGAGTTGATGAGTCACGGAGGCTCACTGCGCGTTTACGCCTGCCGGTCGGAAAACCAGACGCGCGACATTGAGCCGAGGGTTCGGGAACTGATTGCGGAGGAAGAAAGGGCTGGGCTAGCTTCGGTGGAGGGTTACGATAGCTTCGCGCGGCAAGTCAAGCAGACCAAATTGGCCCTGGTTGGTTTTCTCCTGACTGCCGCGGAAGACGGCAAATCGGTTGCGGGGTACGGAGCGCCGGGCAAGAGTGCGACGCTACTGCATTACTGCGGTATCGGGAAAGATCTCATCGAGTACACGGTGGACCGGAGCCAGTACAAGCAGGGACGGTTCCTGCCGGGCACCCATATTCCGATTCATGATCCGAGCCGGATTCGCGAGACCAAGCCGGACTATGTGGTCATCCTTCCCTGGAATCTGAAAGACGAGATTATGGAGCAACTGCAGTTCATCCGGGAGTGGGGCGGCCGGTTCGTAGTGCCGATTCCGAGAGTGGCCGTCTATTGAGTCGAAACCAGGTGGAGGTGAGTTTATGAAAGTGGTTCTTTTCTGCGGAGGGGCTGGCATGCGGCTCAGGGGCTACGCCGACGACGTCCCCAAACCGATGGTGCAGGTCGGGACTCGACCACTGCTCTGGCACCTGATGAAATACTACTCCCATTTTGGGCACACGGACTTCGTCATCTGCCTGGGTTACAAGGGTAACTCGATCAAAGATTACTTCCTGCACTACGATGAGTCCGTCTCCAACGATTTCGTCTGGTCGCAGGCTGGGAAGAAGATCCATTTCCTGAACCGAGATATCGACGACTGGACGATCACCTTCGTGGAGACCGGCGCCAATGCCACCATCGGTGAGCGGCTTAAAGCGGTAGAGCCCCATCTACAGGGCGAGGAGATGTTTCTAGCCAATTATGGCGACGGACTGAGCGACCTCCCGCTCCCTGCCATGGTGGACGTATTCCGCCGGAGCCAGGCTGTGGCCTCTCTGCTCCTGGTGCAGCCTACGGCGAGTTTTGACATTGTCAACACCGGCTCCGGCGGAATGGTCACCAACATTTCCGCGCTGAACCGAACCGACATTTGGATTAATGGCGGCTTCTTCGCGTTGCGTAACGAGATCTTCCGCTACATTCACCCCGGCGACGAACTGGTGCGGGAGCCATTTCAGCGGCTGATTGAGGAGCAGGCCTTGTTGGCGTACAAGTACACCGGCTTCTGGCAGTGCATGGACACTTTCAAAGACAAACAACGTCTCGAGGAGATGAACCAGGGTTCGGCGCCATGGAAAGTCTGGCATAAGGCATCTGGACCGGCCTCGACCGACGCCATGGCGATGTCGGCGCGCGCATGATCCACCTTAACCTTGGTAGAGGGGCGGCTGAAGGGTTGCAGATACTCTGCTTGGGCTCCCATTCCGACGATATCGAAATTGGTTGTGGCGGCACGATCCTCCGTCTGGCCGAGCAGTATCCGGGCGCCGTGTTTCACTGGGTAGTGTTCAGCGCAATCGGCGTCCGGGAGGCCGAGGCGAAGTGCGCGGCTACGATGTTCGCCGGCACAACGGGCCTGCGGGGACCGCTGCTGAAAACTTTTCGGGACGGATTCATGCCGTTTGTGGGCGCCGAGGTGAAAGAGGTCTTCGAAGAACTCAAGCAGTCGGTCTCCCCGGATCTCATATTCACTCATAACCGCAAGGACGCACACCAAGACCACCGACTTATAGCGGAGCTGACCTGGAACACCTTTCGCGACCACCTCATTCTGGAATATGAAGTTCCGAAGTACGATGGAGACCTCGGACAACCCGGCGTGTTCGTGCCGCTCCAGCCCGAGATCTGTCAGAAGAAGGCTCGATACATCCTAGATGCCTTCCAGTCCCAACACTCCAAGCGCTGGTTTCGCGAAGATACGTTTCTCTCCCTCATGCGGCTGCGGGGGATGGAATGCAATGCGCCCAGCGGCTACGCGGAAGCTTTCTATTGCCGCAAGATGGTGCTCTAAATTGAGGGACAACGCACCAAAGACAGTACAGCCGGATGAAATCCACGGTATTTTGAGAACCTGATGCAGGACTTGAAGGGAAAGACAATCCGTGGCGGTCTCGCAAGGCTGTCCGCCCAAGTGGCGGGCTTCATCCTGCGCGTGGGCTCGCTCATGATCCTGGCCCGGCTTCTCGACCCGAAAGACTTCGGATTAGTGGGTATGGTCACGGCGTTCACAGGAGTCTTGACTCTATTCCGGGATTTCGGGCTTTCGTCCGCCGCCGTTCAGCGTACCACCGTCACGGAAGAACAGATTTCTACGCTCTTCTGGATCAACATACTGGTTGGCGCACTGCTCGGCCTTCTTGCAGTAGCAATGGCACCGTTCATTGCGGCCTTTTACCACGAGCCCCGGCTCTTTAAGGTGACGACTGTCTTGGCGGCCGGATTCTTCTTCAACGCCGCAGGAGTGCAGCACTCCGCACTTCTACAACGCCAGATGCGTTTCACGGCCTTAGCGGTTATCAACATCGTCAGTCTGATTGTGGGTACCGCGATTGCGATTGGGGGAGCCAGGGCGGGCTTTGGGTACTGGTCCCTGGTAGCGATGACGGTCACCCTCCCTATCTCCGCGACGATTGGCTTTTGGCTCACCGCGGCTTGGGTTCCGGGGATGCCACACAAGCGGGCTGGAGTTCGTTCCATGATCCGTTTCGGCGGCACCATTACATTAAATGGTCTTGTCGTGTATGTGGCCAATAACTTTGAGAAGGTCCTGTTGGGCCGCTTCTGGGGAGTGGATGCGCTCGGCCTCTATGGAAGAGCATACCAGCTCGTCAACATTCCGACAGATAACATTAACTCGTCAGTCGGCGAGGTAGCGTTCTCGGCACTTTCGCGACTCCAGGACGATCCCATCAGACTGAGGAGCTACTTTCTGAAAGGGTATTCTCTGGTTCTGGCACTCACCCTGCCAATCACGACTGCCTGCGTGCTGTTTGCCGACGATATAGTCTTCGTCCTCCTGGGGCCAAAGTGGAAAGATGCGGCCGCCATTTTTCGCTTTCTGGGTCCCACGATCATGGTCTTTGCTATAGCGAATCCATTGTCCTGGTTGCTTTCTTCCATTGGATTGGTCGGGCGAAATCTGAAGATCGCTCTCGTCATTGCGCCCACGATGATTGCGGGTTACTTAATAGCGGTGCCCTATGGTCCTAGAGGTGTTGCGTTTGCCTACTCGGCAGTCTTGACACTCTGGATCCTTCCGCTCATCGCGTGGTGCGTACACGGCACAGTGGTTGCCTTTCGGGACATTCTGCTGACGGTGAGCCGGCCGCTGCTTTCCAGTGTCGTGGCTGGGGGGCTAGCTTTTGGGCTACGATTAACCTACGGTCAGACGCTGTCTCCTCTTCCCCGACTGGCGCTCGAGAGTTCCGTCCTTCTTCTTACGTTTCTCGGGATACTCCTATTCGTCGCAGGACAGAAAACGTTCTATCTGAATCTTCTTCGTGGATTGACCAAGCCTTCGCCAGCCAAAGAGGGCGCCTTGGTTTCGGTTTAACGGGCAACCCATGTTAAGAGCACATCCCTTCGAGAAAACCGAGATGGAACGGACGCACGAAGTGCTTCCAGGTGATGGAATAGCTTGGGCTCAAGTGGGTTGTAAACAGCTTGGCGCGAGCCGCGGCGCAGGCCGCGTGGCCGTGGTGACCGGGGCCGGTAGCGGTGTTGGGCGTGCCATAGCGATCGCACTCGCACGCGAAGGCTTGGAGTTGTGTCTGCTCGGGAGAGATTCGACCAAGCTGGCAGCGACCGCAGCCGTTGCCCGGCCGTTTTCATCGGTGACCGAATTCCAACTCGACTTGACCGTTGAAGAGGCTCTCCACCCGCTCAGCCAACACTTGGAGGAGGGACCTGGCAGGCTTGATGTTCTGATTCACTGTGCCGGCGTGATTCAACAAGGTCCAATGGAGGGCGCCAGCATTGCGGACTTAGATTTCCAATATGCCACCAATGTCCGCGCGCCGTACGCGGCGACCCAGCGCCTGCTTCCTCTGCTGGTGGCAGCCCGCGGACAAATCGTGTTCATCAACTCCAGCGTCGGCTTGACCGCAAGACGGCCCGACATAGGCCAATACGCCGCCACAAAGCACGCCTTGAAAGCCATCGCCGATAGCTTGCGGGAAGAGGTCAATCCAAAGGGAGTTCGAGTTCTCTCGGTGTATCTAGGCCGCACTGCCACGCCGATGCAGGAAGCCATCTGCAGGCAAGAGGGACGCCCCTATCACCCAGAGGCGCTTTTGCAACCGGAAGACGTCGCCTCGGTGGTTCTTCACGCGCTCATGCTCCCGCCGACGGCTGAGGTGACGGATATTTCCATTCGCCCCATGGCGAAGTCCAAGGGTAATTGAACTGTGAAATGGTGCAGAGGTTCGAGGCGGTGTCTGAGTTGGCTGGGATGCGACCGCCGTTGCCGTTGAACGATGCCGGAAGACGATCGGAACTGAGGTAAGAGAGATGATGAAGACTTCGCTGGTCCGTGCGCGTCTCGCGCAGAGCAAGACCGCCCGCCTTGCGGCGTGTAGCATTGCGCTCCTTATGTGCTGGCTCAATCCGGCTATGTTGTCGGCTGCGTCGACCATCAGCTACGTACAGGGCAATAACTCCGATCCGCAAGCCTCGGAAACGTCGGTGACGGTCACATACACAGCCGCGCAGGTCGCCGGCGACCTCAACGTCATCGCCGTGGGATGGAATGACAGTACAGCCACGGTCAGCACCGTCACGGACACGATCGGCAACGTCTACGCGCGAGCGGTCGGACCGACGGTTATCTCCGGTCTCGAGTCACAGTCTATCTACTATGCCAAGAATATCGCGGCGGCG
>JBEKUD010000231.1:0-6621 GCA_049515395.1 Candidatus Sulfotelmatobacter sp.
GTTGTAATTGTCACCGATCATTCCGACTACGATTACCGTCGAATTGTGGGGGAGGCCAAGTTAGTGGTCGACACCCGCAATGCGACGAAGGGAATCGAGAGTCCGAAAGTCGTACGCTGTTAGTTTTCGTCGGGTCTCAATGTGTTGCACACCGGTAAGGAAAAGGTCGTCGGGATGTAAAATTCTCCCTATTGTCGCCCGCTTGGACTCCGACGTAGACCCTGTCGCGCAAGCAATTGATAAATAAATAGTTATTCTTTCAAGGCAGGCCCGAAAACGGCCTTTGCCGTGCATCTTTTCGGCGGTGGGTCCTAAGCTTGGTCGTCTGCCCTCTTCGCAGGGCAAAAAACTTTAAGTCCAGTAGGGTGTTCGAACATTGGTTGAGTAAACGTGGTCATGGGATATTCTGCCTCTGAAGAGACTCTCTTCTCGCTGCTGCCGAAAACGAGAACTCCCTGGACGGAGTTCGTTTTCAGCACTGCGGCACAGGTTTGCCTGATCGCATTTCTGGTGTGGCTGCGCCTGCTTCATCCCGGAATCCTATCCGCTCCCGAGCACACTTTTCGTTCGGTACAGCTGGTGAGCAATCCGGTGCCAGTCAACCTTCAGCCACAGCCGTTGCGACAACTGCCGTTGCCGGTATCGGTCGCAAATATCGATCCGCCGGCCAACGCGCTGCGCCTTCCTGCGCCTCAGCCGAAAGTTATGAAAGTAGAAGCGGCTCCGGCGCCCGCAATCAACATCGCGGCCAAGCGGCTCGAACCGCTACCGATGAGCCCCGCGCCCGTAATTCCTAAAGTTGTGAATACAAATACGTTTTCCAGCGGGAGTTCGGCTGCGCTCACGCTAGCGCGTGCCCCATCGCAGGTGCAGACTGGCGGTTTCGGCGATCCGAACGGTATTCCGGCAAAACCCAATCAAGGGAAGGCGGTGAACGTTGCTGCGATGGGTTCGTTCGATCTGCCAACTGGGGAAGGCCATGGTAACGGTAACACCGGTGCCAATGGACTGCCCGGCACCGTCGCTAGTGCCGGCTTTGGTGGCGGAACCGCCACTGCCAACGGCCGGACTCATACGGCGCCGCAGGGGGCGGTCCGGCAGAGTGGCTTCGGCGATGCGGCTGCTCCAGCGGCACATTCGAACCAGGCGGAAGCTGCGGCCGTAGCCGCAGTGCCTGCGGAAATCATCTCCAAGCCCACCCCGCTCTATACTCAGGAAGCACGCAGTTTGCGGATTCAGGGCGAGGTTCTCCTAGAGGTAGTTCTCGAGGCCTCGGGCAGCCTGAGAGTGCTCCGGGTGGTACAAGGTTTAGGCCATGGCCTAGACGACAATGCCGTCCGGGCAGCCGGACAGATTCGTTTTAAGCCTGCGATCAGGAATGGCCAACCAGCCGATTCCACGGTCGTCTTGCACATTATTTTTCAATTGGCATAGCTTCCGCCACCGAAGGGTCTTATGCGTATTTTGCAGTTGAGTCTGCTGTCGTTCTGGTTGATGTCGGCGTCTTCGTTCCCCGTATTCTGTCAGGACTCCAGTTCTGCCCCGGCGCAAGCGATCTCGAACGATGCGAACGGACAAAGCGGAATCTCGCTTGCCACACCATCCCCGGCGTCCTTCGATGATGTGATGGACCGCGTGGTTCAGAAAGAACATCTTTTCCTGGCACAGATGCGCCACATGCATCCGATGGTAGAGACTTATTTGCAGAATCTGAAGTCCGAGAGCGATGGTAAGACCACTCCTGTCAAAGACGAGTATTTTCTCGGACGGCTCGACATGAGTGATGGCCCCGAAGATACCTCATTTATGGGCCAGCCAGGTTTCGGACACCGCATGCTCAACCACCTGACCGGCCTTTACGCCATGCGCTTCCTGCCTCTCGGTTTTGCGCAAATGGTCGTGCTCGATTCCGATTTCCAGAAGAAGTACTACGAATTTAACTTTGTGCGGCGCGAATTCTTGGGCGAAGTGCGGTGCCTCGTCATCGATGTCAAGCCAAAGGAAAATGCTCCGCCGGGACGGTTCTTGGGACGGATCTGGGTTGAAGATCAGGACTACAATATCGTTCGCTTCAATGGGACTTACTTCCCCCATCCTAAGACCAGCTATTACCTGCACTTCGACAGTTGGCGCCTGAACATGCGTCCCGGCGCCTGGTTGCCCGCCTACATTTACAGCGAAGAATCAGACATGAAGACGTCTTTGGGCCGGGAATTGCACTTCCGGGCGCAGACTCGTCTCTGGGGATACGACTTAAAAGGCCCGAACAAAAATGCGGAGTTTACCCAGATTATGGTGGATTCCCAGCAATCGGTAAAGGATCAGAGTGATGCCGTAGCAGATGCAAATCCCGTAGTTGCCGAGCGAATGTGGGAGCGGCAGGCGGAAGACAATGCTATCGAACACCTGCAGAAAGTCGGCTTGATGGCGCCGCCGGGAGAAGTGGACAAAGTTCTGATGACAGTTGTCAACAATCTACTGGTGACCAATAACATCGATCTGCAGACGGATGTGCGTTGCCGGGTTCTGCTGACATCTCCATTAGAATCCTTTACCATCGGACACACGATTGTCATCAGCCGAGGCTTGCTGGATGTGCTTCCCGATGAGGCGTCGCTGGCTATGATTTTGGCTCATGAACTTAGCCACATTATTTTGGGACATCCGTCCGACACAAAGCTGGCCTTCAACGACCGCTTGTTTTTCCCCGATGAGGAGTCGTTTCAACGCCTGGATTTCAAACGCCACTCGGGAGACGAAGATGCGGCGGACACGAAGGCGTTGGAATTGTTGAAAAATTCTCCCTACAAAGACAAGCTGGGAAGCGCAGGTTTGTTCCTGAAGGCATTGCAACAAAACGCCCCTGATTTGCCCCACCTGATTCGACCGCACTTGGGCGACAGCTTAGCGAGCAACAAGAGCATTCGGATGTCGGTGCTGCTGGCTTCCGCGCCGGAACTTGAAGCCCAGCGCACAGATCAAATCGCAGCGCTCCCCTTAGGGGGACGCATCAAGCTTGATCCATGGACCGATCAGGTGGATTTAGCGAAGGCCAAGCCGGTCGCTTTGGCCTCGGCTCGCGAGAAGATACCGTTCGAACTAACACCATTCTTCCCTTACCTCACGCGATACTCAACGCCGGGTAGCCAAAGGGTCGCAGTAACTGCTCCGGCGCAGAAGTGAAGGCGGCAACGGTCAGTATTGAGATTGATGTCTGAAAGGCGCGGTCAAATCGGCAACTCTCCCTAGCGGGCGCGCCCACGGTGAAAAACTAAGAAGTTTGGACTATTGGATTGAACTGCCAACCTGCGAGAATACGTTGTTGGCGTTTGAGCCAATCAGACGGACAGTGCCAACCACGATTACGAGAATGACGGCCAGCATCACAGCGTATTCCGCCACGTCTTGACCACTCTCGTCGGCACCAAAATTTTGCCAAACGTTTTGTAGAATTTTTGCCACAGGCTCCGTCTCCTTGCATCGTGCGTAACATGAATCCGTGGAAATCAACTTTCCACTTAGAATCTACCGACCTTGTTCGTTCGCAGTTCGGGGTTCTTACTCAGATGATAGAAGCCTGGGTACCCCGCGCCAATGGCACGTTCGTGCCATCCTGCGGGGACGCGAGAAGATTGTCTAAATCCTTCTTACACAATGCTTTTCAGGGGAAGGGACTGATTTACGGCAAACAGCGCTAGCTCCAGCCTCGTAGAAACTCCGAGCTTATCGAAAATGTTGCTCAGATGGTGCTTCACCGTATCCTCGCTGATCTTGAAATACTCGGCAATCTCTTTGTTCGAATACCCGGCCACAACGGTAGAAACGATTTCCAGCTCGCGCGGAGTAAGTCCAAATTTCTTCTGACGTGCCTCGTCACTGGAGGACTGCACCAGCGTTCGCAAGTACTGCACCAGGTTCGAAACGCTTTCTCGACCCACCCAGTACTCCCCCGACATCACGGTCTGGATCGCTTTCAGCAGTAGCTGCGTGGCGGAATCTTTGAGCACCACTCCGCGCGCGCCCAACTGCAGAGCCTCCACAATCTGACTTTTTTCCGCCGCCGCCGTCAGCAAAATTACGCGCACTGGAGTCGAGTTCACCCCGGCCGCCAGATCTCGCAACGCTTCGAGACCCGGATGCTTCGGCATCGCAAGATCCAGCAACAGGATATCGGGCTTCAATTGCCGCGCCATCTTCACTGCCTCGGCGCCGTCGGAGGCTTCGCCCAACACCGTAAGATTTGGCTCCGCCTCGAGCAACCTTCGCAGACCATCACGGAAGATTGGATGATCGTCGGCAATTACAATGCGGATGGACTGTGTCTTCCTAAAATTCATCTGCCAGCTCTCCACTCCTCGGCACCTTAACTTCCAGTCGTGTTCCTGTGCCGGGACTTGATTCTACAGTGAGCGCGCCCGCAATCAAACGCACGCGTTCTTTAATGATAGTGGGGCCCTTGCCCATCTGGTCCAACTCATCCTGGGAGAGGCGGCCTGAAAAGCTAAAGCCTTTGCCATCATCCTCCATCGTAAGCGTCCACTGCGTGGGGTTCGATCCCAGCCGTACCAGGGCGTGACGGGCACGGCTGTGCTTGCGCACGTTGACCAGCCCCTCCTGCACGATTCGTAACAGTTCCCGGCAAACTCGATCCGGCATCTCCAGCTTGTCGATGTCAGTCACGAAACGTGCGGAAATTCCTGTCTCCCGTTCAAACCGTTCGACGGTGTCATTGACCACATTCAAGAACCTGCGCGAGTCTACATCGATGGACTTCATCTGTTGCATCAGCTCGCGCAGTTTCAAAACTTCCTCCCGCAACAATCCTTGAATCCGGCCCAACTCGCCGCTCACGACTTGCGGAGTAGATTCCGCCTGCCGCTTAAGAACATCCACCTGCATCTCGACGGCGATCAGGGACTGTACTGCTCCATCGTGCAATTCTCTTGCGAAGCGGGCGCGCTCCGCCGCCCCGGCCCGGCGGCGCAAGCGGTGCATCAGGTAAACGTTGTAAACCGCCGGTCCCACTTGACGAAGCAAATCCAGCAAAGAACGTAATTCTTCTTGGGTGTCTCCCTTCCAGGAAGGCTCGAAGACGAAAACTCTCCCGCGCCATTCGCCCCCGAACATAAAAGAGATCGTGAGCAAAGACTTGAAGGATTGCCGCTGTTTCAGTTGTACGAAAGGCTCGGTTTGCGGCGAAGGTTCCTGGTCTCCCTCCGCATCCAAGGCGGTCACAGACCAGTGTTGGTCTTCACTGGCGGCATAACAGACCTCGCCTGGAAAATCCTCCAGGTAAATCTTCTCGTCTCGCGGGCGCGAGTCCAACCATTCGAAATCGGAGAGGGTTCCGCCGGCATTGCGCAACTCGCCCTGGAACATTCTGTGGCTGTGAATCTCCTCGGCGGCGATCACCAACCGGGTAGCGCCATACCGGGTGACGATTTCCTGGCTGATCTGCTTGAGCGTTCCCGTCAGCCCGGCGTCCACGCGCACCTTCGCCAGCATGCGGGTTACTGCGGCCTTTTCCGCTCGCAGGTGCTTCTGTTGCTCCGCCAGGTAGCCCAGCAACAATCCCATCACCAGCAAATAAACCGAAAGCATGAATAGTCGCTTCGGTTCGAACTCATTCAGGTTGACTCGCAGACCCGCCAGGATATGCCAGGGCAGGCTATCTTGGCGAATCGCCCATACGTGGAGCAGAAGGAAGCTCTCGATCCACAGCAAAGCCACTTCTGCTGCCGCCGTGCTTAACGTCTCCCACAATCCCCACCGATACGCCGAGGCCGCCAGTACGAAAAAAAAGAAAAGAAAAAACGGGCTTCGCGGCCCTTCGGCAAATATCGAGATAAACGCCGGCCATATGATATCCGCCGAATGGACGAGCAGGCGAAAGGCTGGTGTCGACTCCTGTCTTCGCCGCAACAACGTCATTACCAGCACGCCATGGATCAGGTAGAGCCCCAGCAGGCCGTAGGCTACAGGGGCGTGCCCCAACTGCGTGGGATCCATGTAAATTGCAGCCAGAGCCGAGATGGCAAGAAATACCCGAGCCGTCGCCAGCCACCGCTCCGTCCGTCGAACCTCGCTGGGGTCAACCTCTGCCTGTGGCCGTCTGAATAGACGTTGGCTAGCGTCGCTGCGCAATGGTGTCATTCTCCGGGAGGCAAACTGTCAGTCAAAGGGATTGTCTCGCATACTATTGATAAGAAAGATCGGGAGCAAGCAAAACTTTATGGCTCGGACACTCAAGGCCACTCCCTCACCTCCTGCCCTCGAACTCCTCTTTCCATGGCTCATGAGTATGACCCATGGCGTATTACTTCAGTAATCCGGGCTTTCGCCGACTGCAAGCTAAAATAGCTGCGAGGATTGCCTTGCTGCTCGCATATTCCAAGCTCTGGACCAGGGCGGTAGCCGCCTGCATGGCGATCCTAATTCTGGGCGCGCTGATTCTGCCTCGGTCGTTTGCACTCACGGCATTCAGCGACTGGATCCAATGCATTCTGCTGCTCTCTGGAGCTCTGGCTCTCGTTCCAAATGCGGTTCGTTCCCACGGACGCGTGCGTGCCTTCTGGGTACTTCTGGCCACGGGCATGGCTTTCTGGTTCTCCTACCAGGTTA
>JBEKUD010000232.1:0-6586 GCA_049515395.1 Candidatus Sulfotelmatobacter sp.
GAGTAACTTGGTATGCCAAGGGCATCAAGTTGAAGTCGCATCTCTCGACCCCCCGGACGCTGCTTATCTCAATCAGTGCCCTCTGCGGGTTCATGCTCTCGGTCCGACGACGCTCGGGTACGCCTTCAGCCCCCGGATCATTCCGTGGCTTCGCGCCAACCGGTGCCGCTATGATGCCGTCATCGTAAACGGAATCTGGCAGTTTCACAGTTTTGCCGCTTGGTGCGCCTTGCGCAATTCCAGCACGCCCTACGTCGTATTCACCCACGGCATGCTCGATCCCTGGTTCAAGAAACAGTATCCTCTCAAGCACCTGAAGAAATGGATGTACTGGCCATGGGCGGACTATCGCGTACTGCGCGATGCTCAGGCCGTACTTTTCACTTGCGAGGAAGAGCGTGTGCTGGCCCGCCAGTCATTTTGGCTGTATCGCTGCAACGAAGTTGTAGTGAACCACGGCACTGCATTGCCAACCGGTAATCCGCAAATCGAAGTCGGCGTATTCTTCGGCCGCTACCCCGAACTGCGCGGCAAGAAACTGGCGCTGTTTATGGGGAGGATCCATCCTAAGAAAGGTTGTGATTTGTTGATTCAGGCCTTTGCCAAAGTACTGGCTGAGCATTCCGAATGGCACCTCGTAGTCGCCGGCCCGGACCAGGTGGGGTGGCAGGGGAATCTCCAGCACCTTGCAGAGGGGCTCGGAATTACGTCACGGCTCACTTGGACTGGAATGCTTACCGGTGCCATGAAATGGGGAGCGCTACGCGCAGCCGAGGTCTTCGTATTGCCTTCGCACCAGGAGAACTTTGGTATTGCTGTGGCTGAAGCACTGGCTGCAGGCACTCCTACGCTAATCTCAGACAAAGTCAATATCTGGCGTGAAATCCAAGCGGACGGCGCCGGCATCGTGTCGGAGGACAACCTTTTAGGCACCTGTCACTTCTTCCGTTCCTACTTAGATCTGCCTGAGGCGAGCAGGCTGCACCTGCGTCAACTTGCACGCCAATGCTTCGAGCGGAGATTTGAAATCACGAAAGCCGCCGGAATCCTGCAAGCGGTCCTGGCCAACGTCACCTCAGCGAATTAGCCGGCCCTTCCCATGAACATAACGGAAGCGTTTTCGGATGTATCACTTGTGCTTCCCAAGCATTCGGCCGGAGAGTCATCCAAGGCTTGCCCGTCTGACGAGGCATCCGAGCAGCTCTCGACGCAAATCGCCGACAGTTTAGCGGCAGTCGAGGCGCTAAGACCAATATGGATGCAGTGGACACAAAACCTGAATACCGACCTCGACTATTACCTAGACATCTTGAACAGCGATTCGACAATACTTCACCCGTACGTGATCACAGTCTACCAGCGAGGCATTCCGCAGGCCTTGTTGGTGGGGAGAATCAGAAAATGCAGAGTTTCGACGATTGTCTCATCTGTACACATCCGTGGTCCCAAAGCCAAGGTATTGGAAGTAATCGCAGGAGGCAGAATGGGCCGGCGGTCCGTAGCTATTGACAAGCTGTTGGCCCTGCGACTGCGCAACGCTCTCCGAGAGGGCGGCGTGGACTTGCTTTGCTTTCAACGCTTGCCGCTGCAATCGGAACTATTTCGCGAGATCCAAGCAGTGCCGGGTCTTTTGATGAAGCACCGCGTTCCCCATACCTTTTGTTATTCGGTCGTTCCGCTAACGGCGCCTCAAGGCAAGCGCCCACGGGCGCTTGCCGGAAAAAATAGAAGGGAAGTGCGGAGAAAAACTCGCATCCTGCAGCGCGCGTTTCCGGACAAGGTGCGGTTCCAATGTTTTTCCGACCCTGCAGAACTGGAAACTGGTCTGCGCGATGCCGCCGCCGTACGTCTCACCACCTGGCAGCGCCATCTTGACGGCTGCACGCCGGGCACTGTGTACGACAGCCAGAAACTTGCGTTCTGTGCTAATCGGGGATGGCTCCGTATCTTTGTCATGTACGTTGAAGAATCGCCCGTTGCGTTTTTAGTCGGACAGCACCACCAGCAGACGTTTTACTGCCAGCATGCCGGCTACCGTTCCGACCTAGCTCGCTTCTCGGTGGGATCGTTGCTCACGGCATGGGCGATGGAGAGTCTGTCCGCTGCCGGCGTCGAGCAAATGGATTTGGGAGAAGGCGGCCAGGAGCACAATCGCCGTCTGGGATGTCTCGTTTATGAGGAAGGCACAGTGCACCTCTACTCCCCGACATTGCGCGGTCTGCGCCTAAGCATCTTTTTCGGTGTTGCCCAGGCAGTGCGCGCCCGGGGCCGGCAAGCTCGCGAGGGGCTGCGGCTGGATTGGCCAGGACGAATCCGGAGACTCTTTGACTAAGAGAGGGAGGTCCATGTCCGGGCTCCTTACCCTGCGAGCCTTACGGCGCCGAGTAGCCAGGCACCACAACGCTCTGGCTCTCTGCAAAAGCGCCTTATGCGAATAACGATAGTGCAAGGCGCGTTCTTGCCTGTTCCACCTATCCAAGGTGGCGCGGTGGAGAAGATATGGTTCGCTTTGGGGAAGGAATTTGCGCGAAGGGGACATGAGGTTACTCACGTTTCTCGGCAGCACGGGACGATGGGGCGCGAAGACTGCATCGAGGGCGTGCGTCACGTCCGCGTGCCTGGATTCGACACGCCAAGCTCCTTGGTCCGGTTGAAGTGGCAGGATCTGATTTACTCGCGCCGTGTCTTGAAAGTGCTTCCAGAAGCCGACATCCTGGTGACAAATACGTTCTGGCTACCCGTGCTCGTGTCGGATGCGAGAAAGGGAAAAATCTACGTTCACGTGCAGCGCTATCCAAGGGGACAGATGAAGCTATATGGTCGGGCGGCTCGGCTACAAACTGTTTCCAGCGTGATCCACAAAGCAATCTGCCGCGAGGCTCCGAGACTAGCGTCGAGGGTGAAAACGATTCCGAACTTCGTACCGAAAATCGGACGAGTGCCGGCAGGCAATTTGCGGTTGAAGTGCATTCTGTACGTCGGGCGGATACACCCCGAGAAGGGGATTCATTTGTTGATCGAGGCTTTCCAGCGTCTTCTCTCGATGGGTTTCCATGATTGGAAGCTTCGAGTGGTTGGTCCATGGGACGTGGCCATGGGAGGCGGGGGCGAGCGGTATTTCCAGAGTTTGCGTAACAAGGCTCGCGACATCGAAACTTTCGTGGATTGGACTGGGCCGGTGTTCGATGCGGAACGCCTGAGCTCCCGTTACAGGGAGTCGAGCATCTTTGTCTACCCGTCGCTGGCTGGGCGAGGAGAAGCATCGCCTCTTGCGCCAGTCGAGGCGATGGCCGAAGGCTGCCCGCCGGTCGTCTCGTCACTGGAGTGCTTTCGCGACTATCTACAACCGGGTGTCAATGGGTGGGTCTTCGACGAAGCCTCGCAGCAGGGAGCTGCAAATCTCGCGAACGTCCTGAAACGTTTGGTGAGCGATACCGACAAATTGACGAAAGCCGGCGAACGCGCATATCAGACGGCGCGAGACTACACGCTGCCGAAAATAGCCGGCCAGTACCTGGCCGACTTCGAGGGGATTGCCTGCTCATGATCGGCGTTGCGTTCGAAGTCCACCACGCCTCCTCTCGCCATGCGTCCCCCTGGGCATTGCATGAGCGATTGCGAATACTGTTCTGGAGCATCACGTGGCCGTTATTTTGTCAGTGGACTCCAAAGCACTTTAATGCGTGGCGGCTGCTGTGGCTTCGAGTCTTCGGTTGCAAGATTGAAGGACGTCCCTTTGTCCATCAGAGAGCGCGGATTCAGATGCCCTGGCATGTGACCCTCCGCGACGCCTCTTGCGTGGGCGATCGGGCCAATCTCTATTCCTTGGGGGAAATTGAACTGGCCCGCGGTTCGGTGGTTGGGCAGGAAGCCTACCTCTGCACAGGCACACATGATTTCGATCATCCTGACACGCCATTGCTCACAGCAAAGATAACGGTTGGGGCCGACGCATTCGTCGGAGCGCGGGCGTTCGTTCTGCCTGGTGTTCGAATTGGAGATGGGGCCGTGATCGGGGCGTGCTCCGTTGTGACCCGGGATTTGCCCTCGTGGACCGTATCTGCTGGAAACCCGATCAGAATCATCAGGGCGAGGGAAATCCCGGACGTGGCGGGACGTCTAAGCGCTCCGACAGACAAATGAATTCTTGGAGAAACTGCGATGGAATTTGGCAATCAACAGACTGACGCTGCAATGTCGGCGTCATTGGCATTATCGGAACAGGCCGAGTACGACCGTCGTTGGACAACCAAGGAGTACTCAGCTGGAAATTCTGGATACACGCCATTTTTTCTTAGATTCATGAAAGAAGAGGTGTCGCGTCTAGGACCGGGCCGAAAGGCTAAAGCCTTGGAAATAGGATGCGGAGACGGCTTTTTTTCTGGACATTTGGCACGGCTCGGGTGCGAGGTTACGGGAATTGACCTGTCGCCGGCCGCAATTGATCTGGCTCGGAAATCGTGCGCTGAGGCCTCATTTGCCATCCATGACCTTACGAAACCGCTGCCGTTCGATGAGTCAACGATGGATTTGGTTTGGTGCTCTGAAGTCCTTGAGCATCTATTCTCGCCATTGGGAGCGCTTTACGAAATCCATCGGCTGCTGAAGCTCGGCGGAGTACTGCTGTGTACGGTTCCCTATCACGGAGCAATAAAAAACCTCGGAATTGCACTGTTTGCGTTTGACAGACACTATGACCCTACCTATCCTCATGTTCGCTTTTTCACTAGAAAGTCGCTTATCCACATCGTTGAGCAAGCAGGGCTGTCGGTGGAAAGCGTACGCACCTGCGGATCGAGCCTGGGATATCTAGGTCTTCGCGACTTAGTGTGCCCAACCAACATCATGCTCCGGGCGCGCAAGCACAGATAATTTAAGTGGCCTAAGAACGACGGTTTCTGGCGATTGCGAACCACAACTTTTACTTGTGTTTGTACTTTCTTCTTCCGAAGCCGGCTCGAAACATCTTGAGCCACGTACTTCCGCAACTGCGATCTCCGAGGGACCTTGATTTCCATCCTTATCCTCACGAAGAACGAAAAACAAGACCTTCCCGGCTGTCTGGAATCGGTGCACTGGTCGGACGATGTTCACGTCTACGATTCTGGCAGCACTGACGAGACGGCGGAGATAGCCGCCGCTGCTGGCGCGCGCTTCGTCCAGCGATCGGCTAGCCCAAGTCAGGAATTGTTTGGTGGAAACGAAGCGGCGCATAAGAACTGGGCTCTGGCAAACATTCCTTTCAAGTATCGATGGGTGCTGCATCTCGACGCCGATGAGCGCGTAACACCTGAGCTGGCAACGAGCATTCAGCGAGCAGTGCAGACTCCTGGCGACAAAGTTGCTTTTCGCCTGCGGCGCCGGGACTTTTGGGGCAAGCGATGGCTCAAGCACGCGATTGCATCCTCTTATTACATACGGCTGTGTCGTCCGGAAAGAATGCGCTACGAGCGCCTGGTGAATCCGGTCTCTATTACGGATGGGCCGGTCGGCGAGCTTGACGGCTACCTCGACCACTATCCTTTCAGCAAAGGGATGACCCACTGGCTAAACCGGCACAATTCCTATAGCTCGCTCGAAGCGCAGCAGATCCTGCGCAACCGCGCCGAGAACCAGAAGTTCAGCCCGATGCAGGCTTTCCTGGCCAAAGACCGCAACCAGCGCCGCTTTCATCAGAAGGAACTGTTCTACCGCATGCCGGCACGGCCCCTGCTCAAGTTTTTCCTGCTCTATGTGGGCAAACGCGGATTTCTTGATGGCCGCGCGGGTCTGAATTACTCCGCGCTGCAGTCGTTTTACGAATTCATGATCGTGCTGAAAACGAAAGAGCTGACCGGGAAGTCAGCGGGGCCGGCGGGTGTTGAAAAACTCACACAAGACACTGTAACAGCCGCCAGCCTATAAAACCCGCACACCAGTCCTCGCACTAACGATTTATTTGCGGGCGGAACAGAGAGGCACTCGGCGTTCTTGATAAGAGGCCGATCTTCAAAGGGAAACGTGAGCGCAGCCGACTGAAATCCATCAGAATCTCAGGAGAACTTCATCATGAGAATCCTTGTCTTGAGTGTCAATTATTGGCCGGAAGAAACGGGTATTGGACCGCTTACCACATGGCGCTGCGAGTATCTTGCGTCTCGCGGTCACGACGTCACGGTATGCACGACCTTGCCTTATTACCCAGAATGGCGAGTTAGCGTTTCGTACAAGCACGCATTGTGGCGACGCGAATTACACAATGGCGTAAGGATTCTGCGCTCCTGGTCGTGGATCCCGAAACGAGTAACTTCGGCGAAGCGCATGGTATTCGAAACCACGTTTTTGATGGGCAACCTGATGACTGCACTTTCTGCGGGGAGGCCAGATTTGTTGCTAGTCGAGTCACCGCCACTCGGGCTGGCACTGACGGCTGCACTCCTGAGAAGACTCTGGGGAATACCGTTCGTTTACGACGTGATGGATTTGCAACCGGATGCCGCCGCTGATCTGGGCATGTTGGGAGATGGAATGTTGATGCGCTCCCTCTATTGGCTTGAAAAGTTTGCCTACGATCGGGCGACTTTAGTTTCCACGCTAACCGAGGGAA
>JBEKUD010000233.1:0-6553 GCA_049515395.1 Candidatus Sulfotelmatobacter sp.
ACCAGGTTGCCGCGTCCGGTGTAGTTGAAGGCATCATGTGGATTCTTATTGATGGCCAGACAAGGCTGGGCGACGCCCGGCGTGTAAGCCATGCTGAGATCACGCTGCGTCCGGCACGGCTTGGTGGGGGTGACTTCGATTTTTCCCGGCTGGGGGCTGCTGTGGTAATCCAAAGCTTGTTGCTTGGTAATCATTCTTCCTCCCTGAATCTGTGTGCTGCTGCACCCAACCTCTGTTTCCCCAAGCGGCTTATTCCTTCGGACTCCGCCGCCACACGGGGACATTGGGGTTCCAGTTGTGAACATCTTTGTCAAAGTCTTTGCTCTGTGGCTTGCAGGCGACCACGCTGGTAAGCTCTCCCGACAGCAACTCGGCGACGTAGTTTTCAACCTGTTGGCGAATCTTGGGATCGTGCAAGGCCGTCAGTAGTTCCGGCTTATCAATGTGCGTAAAGCCACCGCACAAGGGACACTTCACTAGATCATCATTGACCATTGCGAACCCTCTGAAAGGACTTCAGACGTTCTCGTCCAAATTTCCTAGACGCGACTGCTTCAATTACAGTCCCGGTTGAGGGGACAGGCAGTGATAAGCGTCCCATCGATTGGTGACCCGGGTCACACCGTGGATTGAAAAGAGGCAGTGATCGCAAGGAACTCTAGCGATTGTGATTGCCGCACTCACCACTGCCCTGTTGTCAGATATTCGTGTATCGATTTGGCGGCCCGACGGCCAGCCCCCATGGCAAGAATGACGGTAGCGGCGCCGGTGACAATGTCGCCGCCGGCAAAGACTCCCGGGCGTGTAGTGCGCTGCGTTTCATTATCGGCCTGGATGTAACCGCGTTTGTCCGTGCCCAGGCCCGGGGTAGTGCTTTGCACGATGGGATTAGCGGTAGTCCCGATCGCCATGATCGCCACGGATAATGGCAAATCAAATTCCGATCCCTTGACCGGCACAGGCCTGCGGCGACCAGATGCGTCCGGTTCGCCCAATTCCATTCGTTCGCAGCGTGCCGCCGTGAGCCAGCCCTTCCCGTCAGAAAGAAATTGCACGGGAGCGGTCAGCATCTGGAAGTCAATTCCCTCTTGGCGGGCGTGATGAACTTCTTCGGCTCGCGCGGGCATTTCTGCATCGCTGCGGCGGTAGATGACGTAAGCCTTGCGCGCTCCCAGCCGAAGAGCCGAGCGGATCGCATCCAACGCGGTGTTGCCGCCGCCGATCACGGCTACATCTTTTCCATGCAGGTCGACCATCGGCTCATCGTAGATGGGAAACTTGTACGCCTTCATCAGGTTGATGCGCGTGAGAAATTCGTTGGCCGAGTAGACTCCGTTGAAATGTTCGCCGGGTATTCCCATGAACTGCGGCAGGCCAGCGCCGGTACCGATGTAGACGGCATCGAAGCCCTCTTCGTGCATGAGTTCGTCGATCGTGACGGTGCGGCCAACCACTACGTCGGTCTCGAACTCAACGCCCATCTCGCGCATGTAGTCCAGTTGCTCGCGAATAATTTGTTTGGGCAGACGGAACTCAGGGATGCCATAGACGAGCACTCCGCCCAGCTCGTGCAGCGCTTCGAACACTCGTACCTTGTGGCCTTTTTGAATTAAGTCTCCGGCTACGGTGAGGCCCGACGGGCCGCTGCCCACAACGGCAACCGTTTTCCCAGTCAGCGTAACCTTGGGGATCACATGCGTCCCCATTCGCTGTTCGTAATCGGCGACAAAACGCTCCAGATAACCGATGCCAAGCGGTTTCACCTTTTTCGACAGCAGGCACTTGCCTTCACAGTGATCTTCCTGCGGACAAACTCTTCCGGTAACGGCCGGCAGCACATTATCTTCGCGAATCTTCGCAGCCGCGCCCAGGAAGTCTCCCGCGACGATGAGTTCGACGAACTCCTTCACCTTCACGCCGACCGGGCAGTTGTCTGTACAGGTCGGCTTGGCGCACTCCAGACAGCGCTGAGCTTCCTGCTGCGCCAGTTCAGGACTGTAGCCGAGATTCACCTCGCTGAAATTCTTGTTGCGCTCGTCCGCGGGTTGCTCGGGCATGAGCTGCCGTGGAACCTTCATGCGCTCCTTGATCGGAACCGGGTTGAGAGATTTGTTCGTGATCGGACTCATCGTTCGCCCCTATGCGCCACAGCGCAAGATTCTTCAGCTTCTTGAGCCGCGGCCTTCTCGGCTGTCGAGCGCTGGTAGTCGGCCAGCGAGCGCTGCTCCGCGTCGCGATACATCGAGTTCCGCTGCACCAGCACTTCAAAATTCACTTTGTGGGCATCGAACTCGGGTCCGTCTACGCACGCGAATTCGCTTTTGCCGTCGATCGGCACGCGGCAGCCTCCACACATTCCCGTACCATCAATCATGATGGGATTTAGACTGACCACGGTGCGGATGTTCTCCTTTCGCGTGAGTTCCGCCACGGCCCGCATCATCACAATCGGACCGATCGCTAGTACCAAGTCAATGCGTGTTCCGTTCTGGATAAGCTGCCGCAGTTTGTCGGTGACGAAGCCTTTGTCAGCATAGCTGCCGTCATCGGTGGTGATCATCACTGCGTCGCTTACCTCACGCAGTTCCTGCTCGAGAATCACGAGCTCTTTGGTGCGCGCGCCGACGATCGAGATCACGCGGTTGCCTGCGCGCTTGAATGCTGCCGCCGACGGGTAGGCCATGGCTGTGCCAACGCCTCCCCCGACGACGACGACCGTGCCAAATTTCTCGATTTCGGAGGGCTTCCCCAACGGGCCCACGACATCGAGGATCTGATCGCCGGAATTCAGCGAATTCAGAAGATGAGTTGTCTTCCCGGCAGCTTGCACTACGATGCTGATGGTGCCGCATTCGGGATCCGAGTTCTCGATGGTCACCGGAATCCGCTCGCCTTCTTCGTAAATGCGAAGGATTACAAATTGGCCCGGCTTTTGTTTACGAGCGATGCGCGGAGCTTGCAGAACGAACCGTTTGATACCCGGGGCGATGAATTGTGCGTGGATGATTTTGAACACGAGCGCTCCAGCCAGCGAATGGCATTTTGATTGTGGCCGGACGCGTCCGGGGCGGGCAGTGATTAAGGTCACAAGGCTCTGTGCGCACAGTTCGTTCCGTTTCTGTCAAAACAGCCAGGAAACCTCTAGCGGCACTTTAAGCTTGCAGTTGCATAGGCCCTTCAGCCTGGAGGGCGCGCCTCAGGATGACGGCAAAATATTGGGCAGGCGCTTCTGGCCTAAGCAGGCACGGTCAGGACAGGGCAGGTGGCGTGCGCGACGACCCGGTGCACGGTCGAAAATGGCAGGTGCGTTGTGCCATCGGCGGGACGTGCTCCCAGCACGATCAGATCGGCATCTCGTTTTATCGCTGCGTTCACGATGCAATCGGATGCAGGCCCACACTCGACCACGATTTCCGGCACATATGCCAGCGCCGCGTCCTTGGGAACTAACGCCTGCAGCTGACGAACTCCGTTCTCTATCGGCCCCGGCGCGATTTCCAATTGGGAATAGTTCTCAATCACGTGGATGAGCGTCAATCTCGCCTCAAACTGTTTGGCCAGCGCAATCGCTACCGGCGCGACAGTCTGGGAGGCGGCCGTCAAATTTGTGGCATACACGATGTGCCGCAGTTCCAGTTCGACGGGCGAGAGTTCACTGCCCGTGCCGACAAATTCCTGCAGCTTGGTGCGGCCGCAGACCTTCGGTCCTATGCTCAAAACCGGGCAAGGGGCGTGCCGCAGGATATCCTCCGCCACGGAGCCCAGCAACAGCTTTCCGAATCCCGTGCGACCGTGAGTTCCGATCACGATGAGGTCTATGTCATTTTCCGCGATGATCGTGCTGAGGTTGGTCCAAACTTTCCCGTGGCGCACATAGGAGCGGTTCGGGATTTTCCCGAGACCATCGCTGACTCGTTTGAGCTTTCCCGTTGCTAGGGTTTGGGCGTCATCGTAGAGGACTTCGAAGCTCACCTGATCGACCCCTCCGGTCATGAGCAGCAAACTTGTATCGGAGAGAACGTGCACTACATGCAGCGTGCTGCCAAAACGGCGACAAAGCGCGGCAGCGTGAGGAAGAGCCGATTCTGATGTGGCCGAGAAGTCGGTTGCGTAAAGAATATTTCTTGGAGAGATCCGGCCAGATCGTCTGTTAATCTCGGGTGTGTCTTGCTTGAATTCCAAGACTGTCATAATGACACCTCCGCACCCAGATCCATGGTTACACCACTGTCCGGTTTCAGCGGTGCGTGATGTCACTTTGTCCTGTGATTGTGGTCACTACCCAGGGCCTATAGATCCAGGAACGCGCGCACCGAGGTCATATCTTCTTCCGTGCGAACACGAAACCCAAGGCGCTTCATGACGATCTGCATGGCCAGGTTGTCGGTTAACATTTCGGCGGATACCTGGCTCAATTTTTCATCTCGGGCGACTTCGACCACGCGACGGAGCAACTCATGTCCCAGCCCGAGTTTCTGGTACTTGTCTGAAACCAGCACTGCCACTTCGGCTTCATTTTTGCCGTGCAGTTTGCTCAAGCGTCCGACGGCGATGATCTGGCGCTCTTCGGTGACGGGATCGACGAGCTCAGCGACTAACGCCATCTCGCGGTCGTAATCTCCGAAACAGATTTTCAGGAGCCGCTCATGCGCCACGCGACGACTCAGGCTGAGCGAGCAAAAATAACGCAGGTAGACGCTGCGATCGGAAAGCGTCTCATGGAGCTTCACAATGAGCGGCTCATCCTCGGGGCGGATGGGGCGGATCGTGACCTGATTTCCATCTCCCATGGTCCAGGACGCGACATATTGCAAGGGATAGGGCCGGATCGCGGGCTTGGGCAAGTCGTCGAGCTTTACTGTCGGGCCGTGCAGCACGATTCTGGCATCGAGAGCCAGCAAACGTTCTGGGGAGGCCAGCAGAGGATTGATATCAATTTCCGCGATCCCGCGCTGTTCGAGAATGAGCTGGCTGAAACGTACCAGCAGGCGCTCCAGGGCGGGCAGATCGACCGGTTTGCGTCCGCGAACCCCTTTAAGAGCGGTGAATATTCTTGTTTGCTCCATCATCCTTTGAGCGAGAGTCGTGTTCATGGGCGGAAGCGCCAGGGCACGGTCTCGATATACTTCCACCAGCTGGCCGCCGGAGCCGAAGAGGATTACCGGTCCGAACTGCGGATCGACGCTGCTGCCGAGAATTAATTCGTAGCCGTCGAGCTTGACCATCGGCTGCACGGTGACGCCCGAGAACTGATCGGGGCTGACCTTCTCGGCTACGGAAGATTGAATGGCACGATAGGCAGAGCGGACGGCAGCTTCATCCTGCAAATTCAGTTTGACTCCGCCCACGTCCGTTTTGTGAGTAATCGTTTCAGAAAAGACTTTCAGCACAACTGGAAAGCCAAGCTTCGTGGCGAGCGCAGCCGCATCGTCTTCGCTGCCTGCGGCGTGCGTCTCTGCTGTGGGGATGCCGTAGAGCGATAACAACTGTTTCGATTCAAGCTCGGTGAGCAGAACGCGACCGCGATTGCGCGCACTATGGATAATCTGCTCGACCTGCTTGCGGGACGCATCGTTAAGTTCCGAATTGTCTGTGAGTGCCGGAGTTTCGTAAAGTCCACGCAGGTTGTAGGTATAGCGCCACATGTAGGTAAAAGCTCGGGCCGCGGTATCGGGAAAAGGAAAGGTTGGAATACCTGCAGCATTCAGGAAGGCTTCGCCCTCTGCGATGCTGTTTCCGCCCATCCAGCTGGCGAGTACAGGCTTGCCATATTGTTTTGCGTACGGCTTTAAACGCTCCGCAATGTGCGAAGGGTCGGTCATACCCTGCGGCGCGAGGATGACCAGGAGTCCATCGCTGTTCGGATCCTGGGAGGCAATTTCAAGAGCGCGAGCGTAGCGCTCGGGATCCGCGTCGCCGAGCACGTCAATTGGATTGTTATGACTCCAGTGCGCCGGCAGAAACTCATCTAGCCGTTGCAAGCTTTCGGGAGAAAGCTCGGCGAGTTCCCCGCCGTTGGCCACGAGCGCATCGGTAGCGAGGACGGCAGGCCCGCCCGCATTGGTGAGGATGGTAAGCCGCGGTCCGCTGGGACGAGGTTGCCTGCCGAGGACTTCCGCCATGTAGAAAAGATCTGCGATGTTGTGAACGCGCAAAACTCCCGAGCGGCGAAAGGCTGCGTCCAACACTTCGTCGCTGCCGGTCAGAGATCCAGTGTGCGAGGCGGCTGCGCGGGAGGCCGCTTCCGAGCGTCCCGCCTTTATTACCAGGATTGGTTTGCTGAGCGCGACTTCGCGGGCCGCCGAAAGAAACGAGCGCGCGTCTCCCACCGACTCCATATAGAGCAAAATGCTTTTGGTACGTGGGTCATCGCCGAAGTAGTAGATCAAATCTCCCCAGCCCACATCCAGCATGGAGCCGGTCGAGACGATCGCGCTGAAACCGACTTGTTCGCGATGACTCCAGTCGAGGATAGCACTCAGGAGCGCTCCGCTCTGACTGAGAAATGCCACGCTTCCGGCCTGCGGCGGATCCTTGGCGAACGTGGCATTCA
>JBEKUD010000234.1:0-6480 GCA_049515395.1 Candidatus Sulfotelmatobacter sp.
TCAAGATTGCCGTGTCTGCCGATCACGATGGTTCGGTCCACTACAAGCTGGCGAGGGTTTACCAAGCGCTTGGAGAGAAGGATAACGCGGCCCGTGAATTCACGCTGTCTACAGCACTGAATCGCGAATCGCACGACAAGCTTGAAAAGCAAACGCAGCGCATGGCAGAAGTAACCAGATCCGCCGAGAATCTTTAGCATGAAACACCTCCTGATTCTCTTTCTCTTTTTTTCTCCTCCAGCCAACTATGTGCTCGCCAGATTATCGGGCCAAGCCGATGCCTTTAAAAGGGGCCTTACGGCGCTGAAGGACAATCGGTATGCGGATGCCCTCGAAGAGTTCACAGTAGCGGAGCGCGACCATCCTGATGATCCAAGAGTTCACAATTTTCGCGGGATCGCCCTTGCCCGCCTCGGCCAGAATGCCCCGGCCGCCGCCGAGTATCGAGACACGATTCGCCTGGACCCGCGCATGGAAGATGCGTACCGAAATCTAGGGTTTCTCGAATGGACCGAACGCCAGTTCGATCCAGCCCGCGAGGCCCTGGAGCGCGCAGTCGAACTCGCCCCCAATGACTCTTTTGCCCACTACTATCTCGGGCGCGTACAGCTGGAGACACAGCATTACTCACAGGCCATCCAGGAATTAGAGACATCTCGCGTGCCGTTGCCCGCAGATGCGGGCTTCTCGATCCAAGTTGCGACTGGATACGTCGCACTTGGGCGTCGTGAAGATGCGCGTAAAGCGCTCGATGTTCTTGTAACCCTACCCTTGGATGACACGCAATCAATCGGAGTGGCTTCCCTGCTCCTGGCCATACACCGGAACGACGCTGCCATCAACTTGGTTCAGCAATTGAGCAGGCATCCACCCGCAGCCGCATGGCTGAAATTTGATTTGGCTCTGGTTTATCTGCTGGCCGGAAGCGATGAGAAAGCGCTCGAACAGGCACATGCTTATGCGGAATCTCTGCCTCAAGGGGACTCAAAGTCGCTTGAATCTGCGCAGGCTTGGTCTTTGACCGGCATCGCCTGTGCCCACCTGAGGCAGGGCGAGTGTTCAGTCAATGCTCTGCGCCAGGCTGCTGCGCTCGCTCCCGCCGAGGAAGAGCACTGGCTTAACTTGACCCGCGAGTTGATGGAACTGAACCGCTATTCGGAGGCGATTACCGCGGTGCAAAATGGACTGGCCGCCAATCCCAAGTCCTACGCTTTGCATTTGCGGCTGGGAGCGGCGCTCCTCGCCGCTGGCCACTACGCGGAGGCCGAGGGTGTCTTTAGCGAACTTGTAGCCGCAGGCGATCCGTTGCCCACCGGCTATATCGGATTGGCGCAGGTGTTGCTTAGAACAGGCCGCGCCGAGGAAGCGGCCTCCGAGCTCGCCCATGCGGAGCAGAAGATAGGCCCCAACTTTCTCATCAGCTATTTTCGGGGCCTGGCCTTGGCTCGTGCCGGCAAGCCCTCAGAAGCGATAGTGGCTTTTCAAGCAGCGGCGCGGATGGATTCGAATAACGCCGGAGTTCATCTCGATCTGGGAAAAACAGAACTTGCGATGGACCATGTGAGCGACGCAATTGCCGAGCTGCAAGAGGCGCTTCGCCTTGATCGTGGCAACGTCCAGGCAAGGCGACTCCTAAGCCAGGCCTACCGCCGAGCCGGCGACTCGAAAACTGCGGCGAAGTTCGCAGAAGGGTCTGCAGACGCGCCGCTTGGCCCCGAAGGCGATCTCCTTGGTGACTTCTTCGTTCCGCATTGGCAAGGTCCTTCCGACAACCCAAGACCGTAGCGACCGTTCGAGCAGCTATCCTTTTCTTGACCTGTTCGGAATCAAACCCTACCCTGTTACAACGGAGAGACTTGGTAGTGGAGTTCGTCCTTGCGTCTATATCTTTTCGGAGGTCGCCTGCTGCCTTTTGCCACAGATCGCGCTCTGCTGAGTCCAAGGATCAACTCGACGACCCGAGGTGAACTCGTGAACGGTGGCAGCCCGGAAAGCAAACCAGCACAGACATCTTTTATTTTGTGGCTAAGCCTGGTGATCCTATGGTTTCCCCGCGCTTTGCCCTCCCAAACGACGGCGCAGAAAGCGATCCCCAGCCCAAGCGTCGCAAATTTCGAGGATAACGCGGAAAAAGCGGGGCTGACAGCGGTGACCGTGTTTGGTGGCGTGGCCACCAAGAAATACATCATCGAGACGACCGGAACGGGAGTGGCCGTTTTTGATTATGACAATGACGGATGGCCAGACATTTTTATTGTGAACGGCACCACACTGGAGGGATTTCCATCCGATGAGGCTCCCACCAACCACTTGTATCGCAACAATCATGACGGCACTTTCACGGACGTCACCGTGAAGGCCGGCCTGTTGGCCACGGGATGGGGTCAGGGCGTTTGTGTCGGGGATTACGACAACGATGGGTGGGAGGACCTGTATGTCACCTATTACGGAAAGAACCACCTTTATCATAACGATCACGGTGTATTCACCGAAGTGGCCGAAAAAGCCGGTGTGGCAGGATCAGGAAAGGCCTGGGGTACGGGCTGTGCGTTCGTTGACTACAACCGCGACGGGCGACTTGATCTGATGGTGGCAAACTATGTGGATTTCAATCAATCCACCACTCCAATCCCTGGTGAGGGAAGTTCTTGTGTGTGGAGGGGTGTGGCGGTGATGTGCGGACCACGCGGTCTTCCCCGCGCGAAGAATATTTTGTACGAGAATCGCGGCGACGGGACCTTCGCGGACGTCACCGCTAAGGCTCACATCGATCAGACCGAAGGTTGCTATGCGCTCAGCGTGTCCACATTTGACTTTGACGATGATGGCTGGCCGGATATCTACGTAGCCTCCGACAGTGCCCCCAGCATGCTATATCACAACAATCGCGACGGAACTTTCACCGATGTTGCGGTGATGGCTGGAGTAGCGTTCAACGAGGAGGGCCGCGAACAAGCGGGGATGGGAACGACCATCGCGGATTATAACGGCGACGGACGCCTGGATATTTTCAAAACCAATTTTTCCGACGACACGCCGACCCTCTACCGCAATGACGGTGATGGAGTCTTTTCTGATGTCACCTTCGCCGCGGGACTGGGCCTGCACACGCAATATTTGGGATGGGGCACCATGTTTCTAGACTTTGACAACGATGGCTGGCCCGATCTCATACTCGCCAACGGACATGTCTATCCTGAAGTGGATAAGTTTCACCTGGGCAGCGGATACATGGAGCCGCGACTCCTTTATCACAACAACGGTAACGGAACGTTTACGGACGTGTCCTCGACGGCCGGATCAGGGATTAATGCGGTTTCTGCGGCGCGCGGCTTAGCGGTCGGCGATCTCTGGAATGATGGGCGAATTTCCGTAGTCATCAACAACGTGTACGCAAGGCCCAGCCTCTTGGTGAACTCGGCGCACTACGCCAACCACTGGGTCGCTTTTAAGACCGTCGGAACTCGCTCCAATCACGATGGGATTGGGGCAAAGATCACAGTCAAATTTGGAACGAGAACCCTGGTGGATGAAGTGCGTAGCGGGTCTAGTTATATCTCCCAAAACGATCTTCGAGTGCATTTCGGTCTAGGCTCGGCCGTCAAAATCGATGCCGTGCAAGTGCGCTGGCCCGGTGGACTTGTGGAACATTTCGATAAGTTATCCGTCGATGAGATCCACACGCTGACGGAAGGTTCTGGAACGGCCGTCGTTCCAACCGCGACGAAACCCTAACGCAGATGAAGTGTTATGGTTTATTGGACGTCACCTGGGAGGACCCTCTCCGTCGGATCCCGCGGAAGGTTCATCGACCTTGAGGATTTGATCTCCAGCAACGTTCTCGATCGTTTGACGAATTCCACTGGGCCAGCGAATTTCGATCGTCCCGACGACGGTCTCCGCTCCCAGACCGAAATGGACCCGTTTGTCACTGGAAGAAAGATAGCTGCCGGCTGTCGTCACGGTTGCCATTTGAGAGCCCTTCTCGGTTATCAACTTCACTTCCGCCCCGATCGCATCCCGATTACTCCTGTGCCCGACAAGCTGCAAAGTTAACCAATGGTTCTGGGTTTGCGTCGAGTTGTGCAGAACGTAGAAAGCTCCATCATTACCGGTTACCACGGCATCCAACCGGCCGTCGTTATCAATATCTCCGATCGCCAGGCCCCTCCCTACCCAGGCCTTCCGGAAAATGCTTCCGGCTTCCGCCGAGACATCCACAAAGCCTTTGCCGGTGTTTCTCGCCAGTAGCATAGTTTCACGATAACGAAGGTTGGGAACGGTCAGTTGAATCGTGTCCAAGTCGTGTCCCTGAGTGATCAGAAGGTCCTTCCATCCGTCATTGTCATAATCAATGAAATGCACACCCCAACCGGAATGCAACATGCTGATGCGTCCAATTCCGGACGGATAACTATCGTAGGTAAAAGTGCCGTGGCCATCGTTGCGATAGAGCGCGTACATCTGGCTGGCGAGATTGGTCACCACTAGGTCGGGCAGACCATCATTGTTGTAATCCGCGAAGTCCACTCCCATGCCAGCATAGGTATGGCCCTCGCCATCCACGGCGACACCGGAACTCAGCCCAACCTCCTCGAATGTGCCATCGCCTCTGTTGTGGTAGAGAAATTCGGGCATAGAGTCGTTTGCGACAAAGATGTCGAGACGGCCGTCCCGATCGTAATCCGCAATAGCGATGCCCAATCCCTTGCCAGGATTCGCGAGGCCTGCTTTGCGAGAGATTTCTGTGAAGTGTCCATTTCCATCGTTGTGATACACCAAGGGCGCAATGGCGGGGTACGCATTCGGGTGGCAATACGCACGGTAGCCTTCTTTACGCTCGCCGCACCAGGTATCGTCAAAGTCCCACTGCAGGTATCGAAGCACGACTAAATCCAGCAGCCCGTCGCTATCCAAGTCTACCCATGCGGCACTCGTGGACCAGCCGCTGCCTGCAACGCCTGCTTTCTCCGTTACATCCGTGAAAGTACCGTCTCCATTGTTGTGGTAGAGCTTGTTCCCACCGTAAGCGGTCACATATAAATCTTCGTAGCCATCGTTATCGTAGTCCCCCACAGCAACACCCATGCCGTAGCCGATGCCCTGCAGCCCTGCTTTTTCTGTTACATCTTGAAACGTGCCGTCTGGCTTTTGATGGTAGAGGCGATTCCAATACTTCGGCCCCGTCTTTTGTGGGATCGTTCCCTTAGGCGTGGGATCGCTGAGCGGCGCACCATTGACGGCGAAAATATCCAGACGGCCATCGTTGTCATAGTCGAACAAAGCCACACCCGACCCCATAGTCTCAATCAGATATTTCCTGGACGTGTGCGATGCAATGTATTCAAACTTTAAACCCAGAGCAGAAGTTGTATCTGTGAAGTTTGCCGTCCCCGGTGGCGAAGGTGACGGCTGATCTCGCGATAGCTGACCAGCGGCAAATGCTGGTGTGGTCTGGGCCGAACCCCTGGCAAGAAGTAACACGAACAGAGCCACAAAAGACGCCAGCCGACTGCGTGAGCAACGGTTCATGTTAATTTGCTCATCTGCCTTCGTGAGCCGTTCAATTTTCCACTGAACCTGAACCCAGCGAAACTCCTGGTAACTAGCTGCCGAAGATGTTCTGGTTCAGGTATTGATTGCGAAACTTCCCAAGCGGATCGAACTTCCTGCTGAGCTCAATAAAGTCAGGCGTCTTCTTGTGGAGGCGGCTAAGTTCCGCTGGCGACGTGGTGAACAGTTTTCCCCAGTGGGGGCACGCATTGAACGGAGCCAGTTCTTTCTCGATCACGGGCAATAGCTTGCTTACCGCGGGCCAGTCCGCCTTCCAGGTGAAATGGATGGTCGCGCTGTCCTGATCGTAGCAAGGGCTCATCCATAGGGTGTCGGCGGCGATTGTGCGGATTTCAGAAATCAGTAACGACGGGCTCACTTGATCGCGCAGGCGTTCCACCGCCAGAATGGCTTCGACTGCATGCTGCCGTGGCACGAAGTATTCGGACTGCAGTTCTTTGCCTGCGCTTGGCGTGAAACCCATGCGAAAGTGAGGCAATCGTTCGTACCAAGGACCGAGGACGCCCATCTGCTCGGTACAATTTTCCGCTGACAATTCCGCAATCGGGTGGAGATTGCGCGTGGCGAGCTTCGCTCCGAAAAACTCCGGCGTGGCGTGAAATGCCTGACTTTCTTCGACGCGACTCTTAATCCAGACTTCGTTGACGCGCTGTTTTTGCCAGTCAGTAAACAGGCTCACGCTGTATCCGCTGGATTCAATCGCATCGAAATGATCCTTCAACTCCTTCAGCGGCAGGTTTTCATAAACATATTGGCGCATCATGAAGGTTGGTTGAATATCGAGCGTGACCCTTGTGATCACGCCCAGCGCCCCCAGCCCAACCACCGATCCGGCAAATTTGTCGCCGTCTCGTTTGCGCGATAGATTCATGATTTCGCCGGACGCCGTCACCATTTCCAGCCCCG
>JBEKUD010000235.1:0-6471 GCA_049515395.1 Candidatus Sulfotelmatobacter sp.
TTATTGCAGCCTTGCGTACTCGGCTTTGGCTTCTTTAGGAGTGCTGGGATGGGAAGTCAACGAAAGCTTACAACCTAATCTGTGCAAATCTGGCTTCTGCACAGTCTGCGTTTTGGGCTTTGGGCTTCGGGGTCAGCCAGTCGCACGAAGAGATTGGGCATTGCCAGAAGCGACCGCCTCAATCGCATCCATGACCGCGCCGATTCCATTTACGTCTTTGGAGAGAACAGCGCGAACCCCGGCAGCGGCAGCCAATTCTGATAGTTCGGGAGTCGCAAACATCGTATACATCAGTATGGTGCACTCAGGGGCGATAACGCTCAACGCTCGGGCTGCTTCAAGCCCATTCATCGCGGGCATTGCGTAGTCGAGCAAAACCACGTCAGGCTTTACCCTACGAACGAACTCTATGGCGGCGGAGCCGTTTTCAGCTTCTCCGCAAACGATAGATGGCCTCGGCGATACGCTCCACGGATTTGGTGGTCACCTCCCAAGCGGCCAGTAGCTGCATCTGCTCCCGACCATGATCGAAGGGAGCCTCTTGGCCCACCAGAGCATGCATGCGGCGCACCCCGGGAGAAAACTCCGTATTTTCGATGTCCAGTTCGACATCCACCGGAAACTGGCCAACGTGACACTGGGAGCACAAATAGTAGGGGCGGGCAATGCGCACCGGGCCGACGACCGTCAGGATGGTTTTGAAGCGGATTTCCTGGTATTGGGCGTGATGGCCGCATCGGCACGGCAACTGACGCTGATCCGCCTCCGGGATTTCGAATTGCAGCAGTTGGCTTAAGGCGGCGGCGCCGGCTTGGTGGAGAGCCGTTCACAAGGCCGACTCGACCGTTTCCAGATCGGTCCGGCCGTCCTTCCGGCGTTGTGCAAAGATACGGCCGAGCAGTTGGTTTACTTCCCGGGCCACTTCCTTATGGATCGCAGCAGCCGTTTTTCTCAACCGCGCTCCAGCGACAGCCATGCGGCTGAACCCGATCTGCCGCCCAAACTGCGTTTGGCAGAGCGACTGCTGTGGTTTTCCTCCGCACTTTCCTCGGTCCCAGCGGTGATAAGCGTTGAGCACCTCAAACGAGACTTCGCAGGCACTACGGAAAATCAACTTGTGGCTCTGGGCCATCACCGCACATCAAGATGTGACCCATGTCACTGACGGACGCGCTCATTCGTGTGACGTTAATGTGTCTCGCCCCGTCCTTCAGAGCTAGTTTTGCGCTTTGCTCCGCAACACTGCAGGGGCAAACGGGCGCAGGAGCGTGGGGTTCAGCCGCCCGTCCGCAGTCTTAACAAGGGCGCTCTTTTTCGGCGTCCCTGTCGTTGGGTCGCCGGACTTTGACGTAATCGTTGCATTCTTAGGGGCTGCGGTGGATTCAGCTTGGGCGCCACGATCGCACTCGCCACTTGGAATCAGCAAGACGGCCCGCGAATCACCACTATCACTCCCCTCCGTCAGAACGGCCTGTGCTGCAATTACCCCTTCATCGCTGATCCAGTTGGCCGACTCCAACTCGAGGCCCGAGTCGGTGGGGATGAGCTGGTTGAGGTCTTCCGGTTCTGGACGAGAATCTGTAGAAACGTTCGATTTGCGCGGGTTTGGCGGTTGCGTCCAATTTGACAGCCGCAGTCGCCGTCGCTGTGGGAATGTGGAAACCCGCGTCCTTCGCGGGTTTCCAAGCTCCGAGGGCGGGCAGAACCGTTGTGGTAGACGTTCCATCATTCCGCCCTCGGAGCGCCATTTCCACAGCGACGGCCCCGGTTTATCGGCCATTCTGGCGAGAATGGGTTGTTTGGGCGGCCGGCGGAGCGAAAATAGGCGCCTCCCAGAAAGCCGCGTAGAATGCACGTTTTCACAGATTCTCGTGCAGAGCCGGTCTTCCAGTTCGCCGTTTTCCCAAAGAAAAGCATGCTCCACCCCGGTTTCGCAGGAGAACGAGACTCCGACTATCTGATCCCAGGAATTGATGCGGAACGGCTCGCTGCAGTCATCCCCATCTTCACTCAAGCTCAAGAGGTCGGTAAATCCTCCGTTGCGCCACAGAACGGCGAGGATCGCACCGTCTGCATTAGAATTAACTCCGACCGCGTGGCCCAGTTCGTTGACGTTGTAGGCTGAATTCAGTGGTCCTCCCAAGTTGCCCACATTGAATAGGTCCGTCAGTTTCCCTCTGCTCCAGAGGAAGGGATGAGAGACGACCTCGCCCGAAAGAGTGCCGAATCCCACGGCTTGGCCTCGATTGTTCAGAAAGTTTGTTCCGCCTTCGGCGCCGCCAAAATTGCCGGGGTTGATATCGGTGATCTTCCCGTTTTCCCAGATGAACGGATCGAACGGCGGGCAGCCGGTGTCGGCGTTGGCGGTATTGCTCGTTTCAGAATGGCCGGAGACTTGTCCAAGATTGTTGATGAACTCTCCATAGCTATCGGTACCACCGAGAGTTCCCAGGGCGCGCATGCTACCGAACTCCCAGACAACGCCCTGCGATTGAAGGCCAACGCCGAACGAACACGGATCCACGGTTGAGTTCGCAATCCAGCCGGATACCTGGCCGAAGTCATTGACCCAAACTGCATGGCTCTGGTCGCCCTCTGGCGTGCTCAGCTCAAAAATATGGCCGTCCGGACTCCAGATAGCAGCATTGTCTATCGATGCCGATGTGACCGAATTTATCCTGGTGCCATATCCGGCCGCCAATCCCCATCGGTTGATCCAATTTATGTAAGTGTTCGTGCCGGTCAAATTGGGCAGGGGCGGCAAAGCCTGAAAGTCGGTTTGCTTGCCATCGGTCCAAGCATAGGAATTGAAGACACCCGGTGTACTAGTGTCCGCGAACACTCCAATGGTCCCCCGATCAGTCAGTGGCGCATAAAAAATGTAGCCAGCGAGAAAGCTATCCGGTCCACCATCGGGTGGCAGGACAACGACTCTGTATACTTGGTGTTTTGCTTTGGAAGACGAAATTTCCTGGGCAGACAGCTCAATTGCACATGACGTTGTCGCCACCACCATTGCCGCGATCAGCAGAGTGCGTTTCATAGTTTTCCTCCCTTTGGCTTCGCGATGCCCGCTAAAACGCGCTCCCGCGAACGTTGCCATCTAAACGAGCGGGCATCCGTGAGAATGACGAAGCTACTGGTGAGATTTGAAATCCGCAATGACAGGAAATCTTAGAATCGTGTTAGAGCCTATCGTTCGGAATCTTCAGGGCTTAGGGGGCGGGCGTTGTCGCCAGGTGCATCCGGGGTAAGGAAGGGTGGTAGAATCACTCCCATTTGTTCCACTGGAGTTTCGGTGGCTTCGCCAGCTGGTCAGCCTTCGGTGATTCGCTTCGGCGCCTTTGAGTTGGACGCCGCCAACGGCGAACTGCGCAAGGGCGGACTTTCGCTAAAGATACATCCCCAGCCTTTTCGTGTCCTCCTACTGCTGACAGAACGGCCCGGACAAATCGTAACCGGGGAGGAAATTCGGCACTGCCTCTGGGGCAAAAACACGTTCGTGGACTTCGACCGCGGCATCAACTTCTGCGTGAACCAAATTCGCGCCGCGCTGGCGGACGATGCGGAGAATCCTCGTTATATTGAGACGCTGCCGCGTCGTGGGTATCGTTTTATAGCTTCCAGCACGATTACCCGCCCAACAAAACACGCCAGCCTTTTTGCCCAGCCGCCCGTACCGCAGACACCCGTTCCCGGTGAGCAGCCAAAGATGGCCGCCCAAGGCGGTGCCGAGTTCCATTCCCGCCTGGACATTCACGTTGTGCCCTTGCCTGTTCTCCGCAACGCCGAGCCTCGCTTGATCAGGAAAACCGCAGTGCCCATAATTGCCGGGCTGTCGGCAATCGCGATTCTTACGGTCGGCGTTATCTTCTATCTCCATAGGTCTCCAAAACTCACCGAGAAAGATACCCTCGTGCTGGCGGACTTCAACAATGCCACGGGCGACCCAGTGTTTGACGATGCTCTAAGGCAGGCGCTTGCCGTGGAACTGGGACAATCTCCCTTCTTGAATGTGCTGTCCGACAAAAGGACCAGCGAGACCTTGCACCTGATGGGCCGTCCTGCCAACCAGCGGGTGACAGTAGATGTAGGCCGGGACCTCTGTCTGCGTACAGGAAGTAAGGCCCTGCTGGGCGGAGCAATCTCAACCCTGGGCAGCCATTACTTGGTGGACGTGAACGCTGTCGCTTGCAGCAGCGGGGACACCTTGGCCAACGAACAGGTCGAGGCCGCGACCAAGGAAGATGTTCTGAAGGCCTTAAGCTGAGCCGCCTCCAGTCTTCGTGCCAAGCTGGGAGAACCGCTTCGCTCGGTACAGAAATTCGATGTTCCCGTCGAGGCGACGACGGCCTCCCTTGAAGCCCTCAAGAACTACAGCATAGGTCTCAGAATATTGCAGGAGCAGGGGGAAATACCGAGCATCCCGTTTTTCAAGCGAGCGATTGAACTCGACCCCAATTTCTCGATGGCCTATGCTGGATTGGCCGGTCGCTACAGCAATCTCAACCAGCCATCGCTCGCCCTTGAATATGCGACCAAAGCATACGAGTTGCGGGACCAGGTCACGGAGCGTGAGAGGTTGCTCATATCTGCGCGTTACTTTCGCCTAACTGGAGAAGTGGAGAAGCAGGCGGAGACCTTCGAGCTATGGAGGGCAGACTATCCTCGCGATTCCAACCCGTACGGGAGCTTAGGTGCGAATTACGTCTTCATGGGGCAATACGAGAAAGCGCTCGCGGAATGGCAGGCCGCACTGCGGCTTGACCCGGACGTGGTCGCGACGTATGAAAACCTGGGCGAAATCTACATGGCTTTGAACCGGCTGGATGAAGCCAAAACTACCTTCGATCAGGCGCTAGCCCGCAAGCTGGACAGCGGCGGACTGCGCTGGATGATGTTCTATCTTGCCTTCCTCCGCGGAGATTCCGCGCAGATGAAAGAACAGTTAGCATGGGGTGCAGGGAAGCCCGGAGACGAAGACCCGCTGCTGTCGGCTCAGTCCGATACAGAAGCCTTCCACGGACGGCTGAACAAGGCGCGGGACTTCACACGCAGAGCCGTGGATTCTGCAATCCGCTCCGACAACAAAGAGGCGGCGGCTCTGTGGCAGGCGAATGCTGCGCTGCGCGAGGCGGAGTTCGGGGAAATCGCGGTGGCGAAGCAAGACGTCACGGAAGCCTTAACACTGGCCCCGGGTCGAAACGTGAAGGTCTTTGCAGCGCTGGCTCTGGCTCGCATTGGCGAAACCGCCCGAGCCGAGAAGTTGGTCAAGGGACTGGAGACAAACTACCCAACCAATACTGTGCTAAGACTCTATCGGCTTCCCAGCATCAAAGCGGCCCTCGAACTCAACAAAGCCGATTCATCCCAAGCACTGGTGTTGCTAGAAGTGGCTTCGCCCTATGAACTGGGGGAGCCCTCACCCAGTCCACTGGGAACACTCTACCCCGCCTATCTGCGCGGCCAGACCTATCTATTGGCGCACAACGGCGCTGCTGCAGCTGCCGAGTTCCAGAAACTGCTTGACCATCCTGGGATCGCGCTGAATTTTCCACTGGGAGTGCTGACGCATCTGCAAATCGGCCGTGCGTACGCCATAGCAGGGGACACCGGCAAAGCGCAGAGTGCATACCACGATTTCTTCGCTCTCTGGAAAGAGGCCGACCCCGACATCCCTATCCTGAGAAAGGCCAAAGCCGAGTACGCGAGGCTGCAATAAACGTGCGGCACACGCGGTTCTGGTTTAGCTTCAGCTAGCGCGTGTCGTACAATACGCAGCGGTATCACTTTGGTTTTGTGCCCATGCAACCTCACAGTGTGAAACTCGGAGTCAGGCCCTGCTTGCTTCTCGAATGTAAGTTCTGGCTTGAGGACGATGGCTGGAACGCCACCGTCGAATCGCTGGGCCTCACAATTCACGCACCTAGTTTCGAGGCAGCCAAGAACGATGTGGAATTGGCGCTGGGAAAGCACATCGAGTTACTGCTCGGAGAACGCGCGGCGGGCGACCGCGGACGTGCTGCCTGAAACCTCTCAGCACCGTTTTCCTTGCGAAGAGTACGTAGACTCCCGAACCACATGAGGGAATCGCCGAGAAGCCGAGGCAGAGTACGCGAAACTGCATTCGCTCGACAAAAGCAACGACCAATCGCTGACTGGGGTCCAACGCCAGCGAGCCCAAGAATGCTCTTCGTTCATTGACTGGAGCATCTCCTAGAAGGGTTCTGGATCGATCTTTTGATCGAGATAAATCCAAAGCACACGTGAAAGAAACGTCAGCATGGGGACGAATGGCAGGAACAACAAGACCGCCCAGATTGCAATCCCGTCCAAACGCCAACCGGTCAGGGCCCAGAGGGCAGCGCCAAGAACAACGTTGAAGGCGAGGGCCAAGCCGTAACTGATGTACATGGCACCGAGAAAATATCCCGGCTCGCGATTGAAGTGCAGACCGCACGTCGGACAGCG
>JBEKUD010000236.1:0-6434 GCA_049515395.1 Candidatus Sulfotelmatobacter sp.
CGCCCCCTTCCAAGGCCTCCAGTTGGAAATTACTGCCATCCTTTACGGCGTGGAACATATACCTGTCTTTGTGTTCGATGTCCGCTTCCAGGGCTTCGAATTGCCCGCCGCCGAGGGGAAGCAGATCGTACGTCATTCCAGCGGCGACCATGATCAATTTATCGTCGCGCAACAAGAACTTTCGCAAGGCGCCGGTTTTCTCGCTCCAATACGTCCCCACATACTGCTTGAGGTTAGTCACCGGCACATTCGAAGAGTTCGTTGCAAAGGGCCTCTTTTCTACTCGTGCAGATTCGTCCGCCAGGTAGATGTCTGCGACACGCTGAGCCATCGTCATTGGGCTCATGCTGCCCACGCAGTTACAAGTAATTAGAGTCGAAAAGTGCTGATCCGGAAAGCGACTCAGCGCTGCCCGGTATCCTACCCATTCGCCGCTGTGATGAATCCAGTTGAGCCCGCGATAGTGATCGAGGAAGAGGCCCAATGCGTATGGAATCTGCTGTCCGTTGTTCAGAGTTCCTGGCGTAGTCAGCTGACGAATGGCGTCAACCCCGCCGACTAAGGGATGCTCGAAGTTCTGGTCCCACTTGGCAAGGTCCTCCACCGTAGTCATGACTGACCCGTCGCCGACCTGCTCGAAGTTGCTCATGTCGATTTCGAAGCCACCCCCTTGGCGCGGCGCATATCCCGTGGCCCGCCGTGGCACGATCATGGTGTGGTCGTCGTGAAAGTGCGTGCTCGTCATGCCCAACGGTCCGAAGATTCGCTCCTGGGCAAACTGGCGCAGCGTTTGCCCGGTAATTCTCTTCACAATCTGCGACATCAAGAAAAAATTCGTATCGCTGTAAAGGAACTCTTCGCCGGGCTTGAAGTTCACGCCCTTCTGGCGAACGATCAAATCCATGGCGTCGCGATCCGTGGTGAGATCCGCTTCTGGTATCCCTTCAAGGTCAAATAAATCGTCGTAGTTGCGAAGCCCGCTGGTATGGTGCAGCATGTGGCGAATTGTGATTGTCGACCCATAGTCCGGCATTTCGGGGAGGTACTTCCGAATGTCGTCGTCTAACGACAATTTGTGCTCTCGAGCCAGCAGGAGGATGGCCATTGCGGTGATCTGCTTCGAGACCGAGCCGATATCAAACACCGACTGAGGGGTGATCGCGATGTCGAGTTCGAGGTTGGCCATCCCGTAACCGTGCTCGTAAACGATGTGGCCGTCCTTCACGACGGCAAGGGCACATCCTGGCGAACTGGTTGTGTTCCACTCTGCGAAGACTCGGTCGACTTTTTCAGTGAGTTCTTGTTGCGCCGAAGAATTTGCTCCGGCAGCCAGCAAACACAGTCCAAGCATAGTAAGCGCCACGCGTCTCATCGGTTCCTTTTCTCTAAAAGCTGTAGCGCAGAGCGAACTGCATCACTCGCGGGCTGGTTAACGTAGACGTGTAATTGCCGAAGCTTGAGCTGTTCGACAGGCTCAGATTCCCCTCGGCGTTGCTTCCGGCGATGGGTTCCAGGGCTGCCGCATCAAACCGAACTGAGTTCGTGATATTGAAAGTTTCCCAACTGAATCGCAGGACAGAAGACTCTGTGATATTCCACGTCTTTCCCAGCCCCATGTCGATGCCAAAGTAACCCGCGCCACGGATCAGGTTTCGTTCTCCAGATTCGCCGGGATATGCGTACCGAAACTCACCGATCGCCGCACTGGGATTCTTAAATAGGTTGGGACTGCCGTTTACCAGAAACGTTCCGCTCTCCGGTTTCGGCCCCATCAGGATCGCGTTGGCCGTGTTCTCCCAGTTCGTGGGCCAATAATTCCCATCGTTCACCGTTGTCGGAAAACCGCTGGTCATCCGGAAGATTCCGGTGAGTTCCCAATTGCCGACGACGGCGTCGAGCGGGCCGTGGGTGGCGAAATGCTTTCCTTTTCCGATCGGCAACTGGTACATCCAGTTCGCATTGAATTGGTGAGTCGCATCAAAATCAGACACCGCACGGTTTTGATTCGGTGACCAGGTGTTCATGATGTAACTGGCGAACCCACCGCCGGCGACACCCGAACCACCTTCGTATTGATTCACGCGCTCCGCGTCCGATCCCAAGTCGATCGACTTGGAATACGTATAGTTAAAGTCAAACTGCAGCCCGCCCGCCATTTTGCGCCGCAGACTCGCTTGTAGCGCGTTGTAGCTGCTATTGCCCATCGTGCTCCACACATACAGCGAGGAAAACTGCGGAGCCCAGAACTGGAATGGCTGCGTGACACCATTGACGGTGGCGCAAGCCGGGAACGTCGCACCCGTAGGATCGCAATACCAGTCAGCCTGGATGAGCTCCGTGGTCATGTCAATGCCGCCATTGCAAGCGAAGATCTCGTACATGTTCTGGGTTGCTGTCGGATCGGTAGGGGTTACACTTCCTCCGGGCACGCAGGAGGTGTTGACCGGCACCTGCATGTGTGCGTTGAGCGGAAACAGATCCTCAAAGTACGCAATCTTATTCAAGTTCTGGACAGGCACGCCTTGCTGCACCGCGTTCGCGATCATCCTGGTGGCGGTATACAGATCCGTGCCCGATTTGGGGTCCCGCAAATTCATTGGCTGCGCCACATCCAGCTGTTGCATCAAACGATGCCCGAAGCGGCCCACATAGGAAGTCTCCAGGACAAATCCCCGGCCTAGGTCGCGAGTGAAAGACAGATCAACCACATGGGAGTACGGTGTCCTTAATCCGTTGTCCAGTCCCCAGCTGATCGCCTCTCCTCCGGTCTCCGGTGTCGACGGCGGTGAATACGGAAAACCGCCCGTCGGTGCCGGCGGTTGCAGCAGACAGGGGGGAGCACCGCAACCGTTGTATGTTGTCGGAATGTGGTACAGAGAACTAAAACGCGGCGATTGATCCGGAGTGACTAGACCGGCTGGATCCCCAATTATACTCGTCAATCCAAACGAGCCCATTCGATCGAAACTGTTGATCACTCCTTCCCCAAAGTGATCGAAATAGATTCCGTAGCCCCCGCGAAGGGAACTCTTTCCTGACTCACCCAATATCTTCCCTAACCAACTCTGTTTCGAAAAATTGGGTGACCACGCGAAAGCAAAACGCGGAGCTGCGTTTTTATAATCCCAGTTCCAGATCGGCGGTTTACCATTGGCCTGGCCGGACAGCGCAAAGCTCAGCAACGGCTGGATGCTTTGTCCCTCTGCCATTCCGATATAGCGATTCCGAAACCACTGGCTGATGCCCGGAACCGGTGCAACTTGAGTACCCGTGGTCTCGTACGGCGGCTGCAACAAGCTGTAACGTAATCCAAAAGTCAGCGTCAGATTGGGTTTGACCCGCCAAGCATCCTGGGCGTAGAACTCGGCCTCATGCGCGCGGAAATGGCGCGGAACCATTGCGCCTTCCGGCAAGAGTGTGAAATTCTTGGTCTCCTGGTAATCTGCCGTCACCTCGGGCACCATGCCGGTCAAGGCACTCGCCGCCAGATCGTAGGCCGCAGAAAAAGATCCCTGTCCATTAGACGCGTACGTACCTAAAACCTCCGGGAATCCCAGGGTAGCGAATTGGGGAGCGCCGGGATCCAGGCTAGTTCCGGTTCCGGAGATCCCTCCGGCAGCAAGCCACGTCGGGTTCGATGAGCCGGTGATAAACGATTGTGCATTGGATTGTCGAAGGTTGTTGATGATCCTCAAGTTCGCGCCGAACTGCAGGGTATGCTTCCCTTTCGTCCAGCTGACGTCATCCACAAAGTTGTGGAGTGGCACCTGTACGTTCGTTGTTGGCGCCTCTCCTACCGGATTAGAGATCCCGCCCGCGTAGAAGCTGATGTATCCCTGCGTTTCCAGTCCTGTCTGGCCAAGCCCCTCGCGGATGTACCCGTAACGGAGGTTGTTGATCAAGGAATTGCTGATGACGCTTGTGTAGCCAACCGCCAGGCCTTTCCCGTTATTGGTCGAAATCTGGTTCGGAGGCTGGCCCGGGAATTGTGACCCGCTTGTTGTCAGGTGATCGTTCTGCAGGTTCCCCCGCAAGAATAGACGATGGTTTCCGTTCGAGGTCAGGTTGTGGTCGAGTTTGACGATGTACGTGTCAAGTTTGGCGGGGGTCGGATCTGAGAAAGTAAATCCTGAAATGTTCAGGCCATCGCCCACCGTCGGATTGTTCGGTAACGGATAACTGTTGAAGACCGCAATCGCCGATGGATCAACCCCGGGCCCTTGCGGGCAGTTTCCCAGTCCCAAGCAATCAGGGTCCAGATTCGCGAGGTCGGTTTTATCGAGCGTGAACAGACCGCTGGTCGGACAAGTCGGGTTCTGGCCGTTATCACATTGATAAGTCAGAATGCCATTGCGGAAGCTGGCAGTGGGCACAAACCTCGTAACGATTGCCGTTTCATGCGTCCTCTGCCCCTCGTACGTGGCGAAGAAAAACAGCCGGTTCTTGATGATCGGCCCGCCGATTGAACCCCCGAATGTATTACGCACGAGATGCGGAGGTACGTTCGGATTGCCCGCCTCAAGCTCGGCGCGTTCATTAAACCAGCTATTGGCCTCGCCGATTTTCGACCGGTTGTATTCATAAAGAGATCCGTGAAATTGGTTCGTTCCACTCTTGGTCACCAAGGACACTTGTGCCCCCGAGGAGCGGCCGGCCTCGGCGTTCGAATTGGTGGTGGTGACGCGAAACTCTTGCAGCGAGTCCAGGGTTGATCGTAATGCCCCCTGAAAGGCATACCCTAGAACGGGATCGTTGTCGTCCAAGCCATCGACCGTAATATCGGTCTGATCGCTGCGCGCTCCGCTTACCGCTCCGCTGCGGCTGTCCGCGTCCGGATTAATGTCCGTACTATTGCCCGTGTACAGCACGCCTGGCTGCAGGCTAAGAATGGACACCGGATCGCGGCCCTCGAACGGGAGTGTGGTCATCTGGTCTGCAGTGAAAGCATGGCCAATGCTGGCGTCCTGGGTATTCACCAGCGGCGCCTCGCTCATCACTTCCACTTTCTCCGCGACCGTTTGGACCCGCAACGTTTGATTGAGAGTGGCGGGCGTGTTCACCAGCAAACGAACGTTATCCGCGCGAAGGGTGCCAAACCCGGATGCCTTGATGGTGAGGGTGTAGGTAGCCGGCGGAACTTCCAAAAATTGATAGAACCCGCGATCGTCTGTTTTGGTTTTGCGAGAAAAGCCGGTGGCCGGATTCACAAGTGTCACTTCTACACCCGGAACCACAGCTTCTTTGGGATCGACAATCGTTCCGCGCAACGACGTGGTGGAAGTTTGCGCCCAGCTCAGCGCCACTCCGAACAAAAGAGCCAGAATCATCAACCCGATTGACCGCTCGCTTCTCATCATGCCGCCCTCGCTTTGGGACCGCGATCAGTTACGGATGTGACACTACAATTGCATCCCCGCCTTATAGTTAACTGTCGCAAACGCTGTCAAGGAGTAAATGTTGGTCGCGCATTGCAAAAACCGCACTACAAAAACAGATTTTCAAATGTCACAGATGTGACAACCACTTGACATTTGTCGTATGGCTGTTTGATGCTTACGGTTTTTGTGGCCAAAGGCGCAACAAATCGGCTTTCGATTACTCCGAGCTGGCACGAGCAGATCAATCGTCTCTCTCCAAAGCGACAGGAGCTGATCCGGCCCGTACTGGAAGACCCGCGCGGCTTCCTGTTTCTGAGTATCCGGGCGTTGGCGGAAAGGCTACAGACGGATACGGCCACGACACTGCGCTCCATACGCGGAATGGGGTTTTCCGGCTATCCGGAGTTTCGCCGGTACCTGCACGAGCTGACGATTGCACATGCCACATCGCTGGATTCCATGCTGGCAAGTGCTGCCAGGGATTCCGACATTCCGTCTCACGTCCGCGACTCGCTCGCTCAGGACCAGAAGAACTTCACCAGTTTCCGCAACACGCTGGATACGAAGCAATTGGCGAGGCTCGCCCAACGCATGTGGTCGGCGCGACGCATTATTTTGCTCGGGGGCGATCTAGCATCGGCCTTGGTCTTCTATCTCGAACATCATCTGGTAATTTTGGGCTTGCCTGTATTCTCTGCTACAAGTCCCGGTCGCGTAGTCCATCTGGTTCGCACCACAGGCAAAAGGGACTTGGTGGTCGCCATTAGCTTTCATCGAGCTTTGCGGCAGACGGTCGAAGGTATGCGGCAGGCCAAAGCAAAGGGGGCGTACTGCATAGGAATTACGGATACCTTCGTCTCGCCTATCGCTCGCTTTGCGCATGAGAACGTGATCGTTTCAGTCGAGACTTGCCATTTCGGAGACTCCTACGTCGGCCCGATGGCATTGCTCGATGTAATGCTAGTGGCTTGCGCCAACTATCGCCGCAAGTATGCGCTGGCTCTTGCTCGCGAAGCGGCGCAGGAGCAACAACGGGGATTCCGCTGGTATGAGGAT
>JBEKUD010000237.1:0-7929 GCA_049515395.1 Candidatus Sulfotelmatobacter sp.
TCGTCGTAATTCCTTGCTGCTCATGGCTGTCCTTCCCAATCTGGCCTCCTGTGGAGACCTCCAGATTAGGGGACATTTCTATTGTCGTAACGTCGCCATAAGGGGACATTTCTAATGTCGCCGCATGGGGACATTATCAAAGTCGCGCGATATGTATATTGCGGGCAAAGTTGAGTTTCAACCCGCTGCCCAATCCACGCGCAGGAAGCGACCGGAAGCTGAGGATATCTGGAGAAATTGGGGTCGCTGGCCGATCGCTCACATAAGTAGAATCTTGAGCCTTTCGCGGATTCGATGCCCCTCCCACAAAAACAATCCGCATTATGATGATTTGGCCGGCGTATAATCCGCAGCCGATTTAGTTCCCTCACCAGTATTTTCGACTACGGCCTAGCTCGACGGCGCATCGGGCGGCAGGTTATTTCGTTTTCTGACCCCACCCACGAGGGCCATGGCTTTCACTTTGCTGGAACCATCGGTAAGCCGCAGCCCCGATTTGGCAAAGTGCATTTCAAGCTCTGATAATTTTTTCGCCAATTCGTCTTTCTTCTTCACGGTGCGCCCGCCTCGATTTTCTTAATTTACCCCAGCGATGCAGAACCGGCAGCATCCGCTAAAGCCAACTTCGGTGCCATTCCACTGCTTCGTCTGGAATCCCGACGCGCGCTCGTTCCTTCATTAGCCGCTTAACGTCCGCATACAAAAGCTTGCGCCGAAGGACGAGTGCGTCTCCAACTCTGGCGATTTTATCCCAATTGGACTTCGCCAATTTGCGCACGCGAGGAAACAAGCTTTCCTTAATAAATCGGTAAACCTCGATTTGTTGTTTCACTGGGAGCCTCTTATATTCTGGAAAGCCGAAAAGATGGAATCGAAATCTCCAGTACCTCTCGATGGCCCCCATCATGGAACGAACGGGCTGCGTCCGCGCTTAAATCTTTTTGCTTTCTCTCCGCATAGCTGGCTGTTCCCGACGACACGACCAGGTTAACCAACGGGGAAGACCAGGCTTGCGCGATCCAGGGAACAGTACTGAGAAAAAGCACATCGATCTAGGAGCGACGCGTTTTCGGAACTTGCACCTACGGGCAGGAATGCGTGAAAATGTCTGCCCCTGTTGCGCGGGCGCGAGAAGTCGGTGGGCTTTTTGAAACCCTTAAAGATTTCTGGTAAACGGAAACGGGTATATGCGGCCAAACTGCAGCTTGGCATGAACCGCGGTTTTTGGGCGTTTGTATTCAATATCGCCCCAGGTCTGATAATAAATTTCCCAGCCCGAGCCAATCACGTAAAAGCCAAATACAACTGTTCCCCCAACGAATTCCGGTGCATCCACTCGATTCGGATCAGGCAATTCATTGAGTTGGGGTGCACGAAGGCGTCCCTGATCCTTTTTTCGTTGGGTTAAATTGTTTGCGTTCTGATTATATAAGGGCTTATTTACCGAACCCACGGGGACTAGCGGGGCAAGATGATGGGGCGCCCCCGCATAGCCAAGCACTGCATTTGCATGCAGGGCATCTAGGGTCTGGGCAGCCGCTGGTGTTTCATACGAAGGGCGCACACCTCCCCAGTTAGAGGGGGGCGATTGGGCCTTCGCGTTTGCGTGATACAGGATTAGGTCATTAGTAGCGCCGATTTTATCGACGAAGACTTTGCACCCTGAAAGATTGTCGGTCGTGAACTTAAATAGTGTCCCCAGTCGCAGCGTTCTTCGTAATCGTCACTGGCCTAAGACCGCTGTTTAGCGGAGCACCGACCACCATGGTTACTCTGACAAGCGTTGGATCGAAAATCGTGTGGTTTCCTGTTTTGTTCCCCAAGAAGCCTGAAAAGTTCGTGAATAAAAGGGGGTAGTGCTCAAAAAGTGTCTTGGTGACCGGATCGGGCATGTTAATTCTTACCCAAATTTCTTTCAAAAGCAGCCTATCGTACACCGTCCCGCCTGTTCGCGATACTGTAAATTACCTCTTCGTGTGTTGGACCATCTCTCTCTTGAGTGGACCGGTATTTTCTTTGGACGCCGCCGGGGAAAAGCCGGAGCAGACCGGCGGTGAGTGGGGCGTAAATCCTTTCAAACAATTTCAGAAAAACCAAGCAGATGCGATAGCCGTTAGGTAAGAGGCGACAGCGTCGGGAGTGGGGAATCTTTTGGACCAGACCTTTGGCTCTGAGCTTGCAGAGATCGTAGCGCAAAGAGGAGAGGTGGTAGTCAGCGGTGGAGCAACCCAGGGCCTCGGCGGTTTGGGGATGCAGTTCCGTGGTGGTAAAGGTGCTTTCGGCGGCGATGTGGGAGAAGCGCAGCAGAGCGTGCCGCAAGGCCAGTTGCCGAGGATGATCGAGGGTCAGACCGGGAATCCGTTTGCCGTTGGGCAGGACCGTGGGTTGGCTGAGTTGGCGAAGCTGGCCGCGAATAAGGCGAGGAGGCGGTTACGTTGAACAGGGTGCCGAGAATCGATACCACGGCGTGGGAAGCTTCGTGGTAAGCGTCAATTTCGATTTCTACCGAGTTGGTCTGCGAGCGATCCGAAACTGCAGAGCCTTGGCCAGCCTTCGACTGGACGAGATAACGAGCGAGCGGGCTGCGGAGTTTGCGGCGTATCGCCAGTCCAAAGGTTTGCAGGTGAGCACCGTCAACAGTTCTCTTCGCGTCTTGCGGCGGATGCTGCGACTGGCTGTCGAGTGGGGTGAGTTGCAGTCGGTGCCGACAATAAAGCGGCTACCTGGCGAGCGCCATCGGGAACGTGTTGTCAGTTACGACGAAGAGGTCCGCTATCTTGGCGCTGGGTCTGAATTGCTGGCTTCAATAGCGACCGTCTTGATTGACACAGGTATGCGCCCTGAAGAATGCTACCGCCTCCGCTGGGAGTCGATTACCTGGACGAACGGGCGGAATGGGACGCTGCTTGTCACGCACGGAAAAACCGCTGCTGCCCGCCGCGTGCTCCCGATGACCCCACGGGTCAGAGCAATTCTAGAAAACCGCTGGGAGCGCGGGGCGAGGCCTCTAGAGGGTTGGATCTGGACTGCGCCGACCTTGAGTGGGCACGTCGAGCCGTCCAGCCTCAAAAAACAGCACAAAAAGGCTCTCCGATTGGCTGGTGTTCGTCCGTTTGTTTTGTACAGCCTCCGCCACACGTTCCTGACGCGACTCGGTGAGTCGGGCTGTGATGCTTGGACATTGGCACGCATAGCTGGGCATAGCTCGATCGCGATCTCCAGCCGTTACGTTCACCCCTCAGAGGATGCAGTCCTATTGGCCATGTCTAGGCTGGGTGGGCACAAAACTGGGCACAGCGTTCGAATTCGAGGATCGCGACACTGCGTCGAAGTTACGGCTATCAGCGTGAAGTGACAGAGAGTTAATTGGTCGGGGCGCGCGGATTTGAACCGCGGACCCCCTGCGCCCAAGGCAGGTGCGCTACCAGGCTGCGCTACGCCCCGACATGACTAGCAGAATTGATTCTAAAGCACTTTCCACCGCCCTTCCACCTCGAAACCATGATTTTTGGCCTCGACCGTGTCAAAACCGTGCCATTATCGCGCTCACTGCACGGCGACCGTGCCAGACAGCGCACCTGCTTTTTCAGCAGGCATCTCGTTGGCACGGCGGTTGAGCTTCTCCAAAGCCTCGCGCTTCATTTGCAGTTTCATCTGCGAATACTTTTTGAAGACTTGCGCGTCTCCCTGGCGAAGCATTTGCGTGACCCACTCGTCCGCTACCCCGCCGGCACTGAGCCGTGTGGCATAGGTCGAGCGCAGATCGTAAATGCGAAAGTACGGTACCTGGGCGCGCCGCAAAGCCGCCTCCCAGGTAGTTTTCAGAGTCCGTTGATATCCGCTCGGGTTTTTATCGCTCGGAAAAAGGTACGGACTACACGGTGACAATCGAATCTGATCGCGGAACGCTTCGAGCGCCAGTGGCGTTAGCGGCACTTCGGCGACTCCGTTCGGAGTCTTCGAATCCGGAATCCAGACCGTCGCGTTCGTGAGATCGAGTTGCTCTTTTTTCATCGGCATCAGTTCCTTGTAAACGCGCAATCCCGTCTCTGTGATGATCCTGACGATGTTGCGCAAATATTCCGGAGCGTGAGCTTCGATTGTCCGCTGTTCCGACCAGGCCACGTAGTGCGGTCGGAACAGGCCTTTCACCCTGACCGGAAACTCCACTCCAGCGCATGGATTCGCCGGGATCAGCTTTTTCCGGACAGCCACGTTCAACATCCGACGGAGCACCCGAAATTCCTGGTGCACCGTGCTCGACTTCAGGATCCCCTTTTCCCGATAACCCTGAGTCAGTTTTATCCGAACCCGCTGCCGAAGACGCCGTCGAAGATAGTCTTCGATGGCGTCGGCTGTGATCTCCACCAGTTTTCTTGCCGTGAAGGCGGCCTTCAGATGGTTGGCACAGCGCAGGTTCGCTTCATGAGTCTTCGCAGCCCGTATGGGAGGTTTCGAATAGTTCTCGAGAAAAGAATCCACCCATTCTTCAAAGCCGAGAGCCTCGCCTTTTCGAATTGCTTCTAAGAGATTGCCGTCCCTGGCCTGCAGCCGTTCCCGCAGCTTGCGGTTGGCTTCCTGCCAGTCCTCGGTTCCGGTCGATTCCCTGCAGCGTCTACCGTTTCGATCGCGATAGCGGATCCAGAGAACCTTCCCGTCATTGCGAGCATAGACAATCCCGTCCTGCTTTTGTGGTTTAGACATTCACCATCTCCTGTCGAAAGGAAGCGCGAAACGGCTCGAGGTCCGATTTGAGAAACCGGATGTTTCGACCCATGACGCGGAGATGGGGAATCTGCTTTCGTTCCACCCAAAGATACACAGTCTGCGGACTCACTCCAAGAAATTTCGCGGCCTCTTTCACGCTCATGGGAAGCTCCAGGTTCTGTTCCGACGCCTGGGGCTGACGGGAACTGGGGACGATGGAAAGTTGCGAGCTTTGGCTGGCTGCCATGGTTTTACTCCCGTTGCACAGGCAGATGAGTTTGCTCGATGCGTTGTACATCGAGGTCATTTTTCGAGCAAAGCCAGCGAGAACGATGACAGCGCTCCTCAAAGACTGGCAAAAGCAAACCCGATTTGACCGAAATCTGGTTCGGCGTTAGGTTCCCGTTGCTCAGGATGGAAGAACAGTTAATGCGCCGAGGCGTCACCTATGTTTTCATCGCCCGAACAAGTCGGTGAGGCACTTCGTCGAACCGGCTATATTGCCGATCCGATAGCAACAACGACGGTTTTTCTGGCGGCCAAGCTGCATAAGCCGGTTCTGCTGGAAGGTCCGGCTGGAAGCGGGAAGACGCAACTCGCTTATGCGGTCGCCGAGGCGGCAAATACAGAGGTGGAACGTCTTCAGTGTTACGAGGGCATCAACGAAGAGAAAGCCATCGGCAAATTCGATGAGCCGCTGCAAAGACTTTGCGTCGAGTTGAAGGCGAAGTGCGGTAGCGTCGATTGGGAGTCGCTGCAAAACGAATTGCATGGATCGCAGTTCTTCAGCGCGGGGCCGCTGCTGAGCTCTTTGCAACACGAGAAGCCTTGCGTCCTGCTGGTCGACGAACTGGACAAAGTAGGCCACGCCTTCGAAGCCATGTTGTTGGAACTGCTGAGCGCTTGGACGCTCAGCATTCCAAAACTCGGGACGGTTCGCGCGAAGAGCATTCCGTTCGTTGTGCTTACGTCCAATGAAGAGCGGCGCATCGGCGATCCGCTGCGACGGCGCAGTTTTTATCTTCGGGTCGAACACCCCACCGCTGACCGTGAGGCGGAAATTGTGGCGCTGAGAACGCCAGATTCCAGCCGCGAATTTCACGCGGGCATGGCAGGGCTCGCGAGAGCTTTACGCGGCTGGAGCCTGGAAAAGCCGCCGTCCGTCTCGGAGATTCTCGATCTTGCGCAGGCGCTCAAAGTTCTCGGGGCCGAACAAATTACAGCTGACATGAGAGACACTCTACTGCCTTTGCTGGCCAAGACCGAGGCCGACCGGCGCAAGCTGCTTCTGCGCGACGGGTTTGCCAGCCTGATCTACGACGCGCAGCAGTACACGACCGAGGCCCTGCGAGGGATTGCAGCATGAAAGCGGTAGTCATCGTCGAAATGCTTTGCATGATCTCGGGTTGCTGGGCACAGTCGGGCAGGCCACCAGCACGGATCGAAGCCGAATACTACGTTACGGCTTACGCGCAACACTATCGAGTGCCCATTGCGCTGGCACGCGCCATTGTCGTGCGCGAATCGAATTGGCAAGGCTGCTCGGTTTCTGTCAAAGGCGCTGTGGGGCTCATGCAGTTGATGCCTGCCACGGCTGAGCGGCTAGGCGTGACCGACCGTTGCAACCTCGACCAAAGCGCCTCGGGTGGTGTGCGTTATCTCGCCTGGTTGATGCGACGGTTTCATAACGACCTCAGGCTCGTGGCTGCCGCTTATTACGCCGGCGAAGACACGATTAGCAGGCGAGGCCTTGCTTACCGAAGTTCCGACGTCGTCGCATACGTTTCAACAATTAGAACAACTTACCTGCGAGAAGCGGGGATGTACCCAGAAAGCACGAACACCACCCAGAAAAGAGATGTGAGATGAACAAATGTTTGAGTTTGGTGCATCTGATAACGATCTGCTTCGTGGCTTTCCACATTGCCTCGGCGCAAGGCGAGTTGCCGCAAGCACGAATCGTGAACCTGAGTATTGATCCGCAACAGGTCGTGGTCCTGCACGTGCGACCGGGATATGTCAGCTCGGTGCGGGTGCTGGAGGAGGTCAGTTCGGTCGTACTGGGCGATCCAGGAGCCTTTAAGGCTGACCATTCCGAAGCCGAGCCCCAGTTGGTCTTTTTCAAAGCAACTAGCGCAAAACCTGCCCAAACTAACGCCCTCATTACCACCAGAGGAGGCCACGAGGTCTCACTGAGCCTGGTGAGCCAAGGCAAGTCAGACCGTAGTGAGCCTGTAGACTATGTCCTCAACTGTGAGCGCCCGCGCAGCTTCCTGATTGCGTCCACTCATCCCATGTTTGTGGTTGGCGAAACAAAGAACGTTGCCACAGAAAGTCAGCCAACCAGCACTGCCCCAGAGAAGCCTGGCAGACAAGAGCAGGATTTGCTCATGGCGGAACGGATTGAGAATCCACACTGGGAAGGTAAGCAATTGCAGGTTGCGGTAGGACAGGCGGTCGAGAAAGAGCAACGGATGGCCGTGCCGTTCGCCGTTCTGAACTCTTCTGCACGGACTATTGAAGTACTGCCTCCGCAGATACAGCTTGCGGGGACATCGAAAGACAAGCACCGAAAGGCGATCAAGGCCGAGCCGGTTGCGATCAAAGACTACTGGATCACCTCCCGTAGACTCGCGCCCGGCGCGAGAGCCGACGGCATCGTTGTGTTCGATCGTCCTACTTTCAAAGAATCCAAGGAAAGGCTTTTGCTCGCGGTTGCCCAAGTGGAAGAGGTCGACCGTCCGGTCCTCGCGCCGATTGCGTTTGTCGCTCCGGTTTCAGGAGGTGCAAAGTGATTCATCCAAATGGACACAACGGCAACGCCGCAGTCCTTCAGGAGCCAGCGGTAAATGAGGCTCGAAACAACGACCTGCCATTCCCTCCGGATGTAACCGTCCCAGCGCCTGGGCTCGCAACAAGGACAAAACAGAGAGCCAAGCAGCAGATCCAACAGAACCGCTTTGTGATCATCGGGGCGGGAGCGATAGTCACCGCGCTGCTGATCTTTGTCGCCACGTCTATGCCCCATCGGGGCGTGCCGCAGAAAGTGAAGAGTCGTGGTGCCACTGCTACTGAAGACCTGGCCTTGGAGAGCGGCACTGCGAGCAACGATAAGAGTCTATTTCCGATCACCGATTCCGGCCGGCCCGTCGCCAAAGAATCTCACGAAGGCTTCTTAAACGAACGAGATCTACAACGAACTGCGACCAAGCCGGCAGCGGG
>JBEKUD010000238.1:0-6396 GCA_049515395.1 Candidatus Sulfotelmatobacter sp.
GGTGCGGCTGAATCCCGATGTGCCTTCCGAACTGGAACGGATCATCAATCGGGCGCTGGAGAAAGATCGAGAACTGCGGTATCAGCACGCCTCCGAGATGCGTTCCGAGTTGCAGCGCCTAACTAAAGCGGGATACAGATATAGGACGAGCCATAGCTGGGGGTTCGGGGACTGTGGCGGTGGCACAGGAAAGTGGCTCCGGAGTCACGCAACCTGCGGTTGCCCAAGCGCCTTCGTCAGCATCTGGTTGCTCGCCTGCGCTTGCTCCATCCTCGTCATCTAGTGCCGTGAAAGTGGCCGAGGTTCCTGCTGCGGGCAGGAACCTCTGGAAGGTTCTGGTTCCCGCCGCCGTGATACTCGTTGCGTTTGCAATCGGGGGAGTGTTCTATTTCCGCACGCACCAGACCACGCACCGCCTGACAGACAAGGACACGGTTGTCCTTGCTGATTTCGCCAACAGCACGGGCGATCCGGTTTTTGATGACACGCTGAAGACTGCTCTCACTGTCTCTCTGCGGCAATCGCCTTTCCTGAATGTGCTCTCCGACAGCGATGTTGCCAAAACCCTACAACAGATGACTCGTCCAGCCGACACGAAGCTCACGCCCGAGGTAGCCCGCGAGGTTTGCCTGCGAGCCGGTAGCAAGGCTTACATTGCTGAAACAGTTGGCGGTCTGGGCAGCGAGTTTGTGCTGGGATTGAAGGCGATGAATTGCCAGAGCGGAGATACTCTGGCGCAAGGTCAGGTGACGGCGGCGTCCAAGGAGAAAGTGCTGGACGCGCTGGGTGAGGCAGCATCGAAGCTGAGGGGCGAGTTGGGCGAATCGTTGACTACGGTGCAGAAGTTTGATGTTCCGCTCGAACAGGCCACTACGTCTTCGCTCGAAGCTCTGAAAGCGTACAGCCTTGGCTCGAAGGCTGATGACGAGAAAGGCCCTTCCGCCGCTATGCCCTACCATCAACGTGCCATCGAGCTTGATCCGAATTTTGCCATGGGCTACGCGGCAGTGGGCAACGACTACAAGAATCTCGGCGAGGTGGGACGGGCCATTGACTACTTCACGAGGGCATTCCAGTTGCGGGAACATGCCAGCGAACAAGAAAAGCTCCGACTCGCGGCCAACTACTATTTGAGTGCAACCGGAGAACTGGATAAGGCGGCCCAGACGTTGCAGGAGATGATTGAGAGCTACCCCCGGAGAGCAGGAGCATACAACAGTTTGGGTTTAGTGTTCGGCGAACAGGGGCAGTATGAAAAGGCCATGGAGAATGCCAAACAAGCCGTGCGCATTGAACCTGATCAGCTAGTTGATTACGAAAATCTCGCTAACTTTGCTCTTGCCTTTCAGCGCTTGGATGAAGCGCGGCAGATCATCCATGAGGGGCAGGCGCAAAAAGCGGACGATTTCATACTCCACAACGCTCTATATGCTCTTGCCTTTCTCGGCTCGGACTCCGCCGCGATGGTGGAACAGCGGCAGTGGTTTGCGGGCAAGCCGGAAGAGAACTTTGGGCTTGCGCTCGCATCCGATACCGAAGCGTATGGCGGTCATCTTGGCAAAGCGCGGGAACTGACCAAGCGGGCTGTGGATTCCGCCGTACGGGCTGACAGCAAGGAAACTGGGGCGATATGGCAGGCGAATGCCGCTCTCCAACAAGCGGCTTATGGCAATGCCACAGAAGCGCGGCAGTCAGCGGCAGAAGCCTTCAAGCTTGTTCCCACTAGTCAGGGTGTCGAGGTCGAAGCCGCGCTTGCGTTTGCCATGGCGGGCGATACGGCACGAGCCGAGTCTTTGGCGCAAGACTTAGGGAAACGCTTCCCGCTGGACACCCAGATGCAGTCGCTTTGGCTGCCCGCAATTCAGGCACAGTTGGCGCTCGATAGAAAGAGCTCGGCTTCCGCCTTGACCTTTCTGCAAGCTGCTGCTTCCCCCATCGAGTTGGGGCAAATTTCGTTCGTCACCAATATTTCCTGCCTCTATCCGACGTATGTTCGAGGAGAGGCATACTTGGCAGCCGGACAAGGCAGTGCTGCCGCAGCCGAGTTTCAGAAGATTCTCGACCACAGCGGCATCGTCTGGAACTGCTGGACGGGAGCGTTGGCGCATCTGGGCGTGGCTCGTGCCAACGCTTTGCAAGCGAAAAATTCGCAGGGAGCGGATGCCGATGCCGCCCGCGTCCGGGCGCTCGCCGCCTACAAAGATTTCCTCAGCCTCTGGAAAGACGCCGACCCCGACATTCCCATTTTGAAGCATGCCAAAGCGGAGTATGCGAAGCTCCAGTAGTTTTCTCCGTACCGATTGACCTCCTTCCAAATTCGACCTAAGATTTCCACCAATGAGCAGTTCCTCGCAACTCATTGGTCAGACTATTTCGCACTATCGCGTCGTGGAAAAGCTCGGCGGTGGTGGCATGGGAGTGGTCTACAAGGCTGAGGATGTGAAGCTCGGTCGCTTCGTCGCCCTCAAGTTTCTGCCCGACGATGTAGCCAAAGACCCGCAGGCACTCAGCCGTTTCGAGCGGGAGGCTAAAGCTGCTTCCGCCCTCAATCATCCGAACATCTGCACCATCCACGAGATTGACGACCAGCACGGCCAAACCTTCATCGCAATGGAGTTTTTGGACGGGATGACCCTGAAACACCGCATCGCCGGAAAGCCGATGGAGACGGAGTTGATCCTTTCGCTGGCGATTGAGATTGCGGACGCACTTGACGCAGCCCACGCCGAAGGTATAGTCCACCGGGACATCAAGCCAGCGAACATCTTTGTGACTAAGCGCGGGCATGCCAAAATTCTGGATTTTGGTTTAGCCAAGGTTATGGTCACACCCAGTTCTTCGAGCAAAATTCTGTCTGCTAATACGCAGACGGGTTCGGTGGATGAGGAGCATCTGACCAGTCCGGGCGCAGCACTCGGGACAGTGGCATACATGTCACCAGAGCAGGCGAAAGGCAAAGAATTGGATACCCGTACCGATCTGTTTTCCTTCGGTGCGGTGCTCTATGAGATGGCCACGGGCGCATTGCCGTTCCATGGCGAGACCTCCGCGCTTATTTTCAAAGCAATCCTCGATTCTGATCCGCCGCCGCCGATTCGCTTCAACCGCGATATTCCGCCCAAGCTGGAAGACATCATTAATAAGGCGCTGGAGAAAGATCGGGAACTTCGCTACCAACACGCCGCAGATATGCGGACCGACCTGAAGCGACTCAAGCGGGAAACAGAGTCACGACACGGCGCATCAGGGAGTTCCGCCACGGTGGCGGTCGCACAGGAAAGCAGTTCTCAAGCCGTCCAACCACCGTCGCCAGCATCCACTTCTTCTCCTGCCCTTGCTCCATCTTCGTCATCGAGCATGAAAGTGGCCGAAGTTCCCATCGTGGGCATGAAGCTCTGGAAGGTTCTAGTTCCCGCCGCCGTAATACTTGTCGCTGCTGCAATCGGAGGAACGTTCTACTTCCGCTCACGCTCAGCGACACCATTGACGAAGGCTGCACCACTCACGGAGAAGGACACGGTTGTACTGGCAGACTTCGACAACAAGACGGGCGATACCGTCTTTGACGATGCTCTAAAGCAGGCGCTGGCCGTGGAGTTGGAGCAGTCTCCTTTCTTGAATGTGCTCTCCGACAGAAAGGTCAGCGAGACCCTACGGATGATGGGCCGCCCTGCAAATGAACGCATTACGGTGGATGTGGGCCGGGAACTTTGCCTACGAACGGGAAGCAAAGCCCTGCTGGGCGGAGAGATATCGAGTCTAGGCAGCCATTACTTGATCAATCTAAGTGCTGCGGCGTGCAGCAACGGAGACAGTTTAGCCAAAGAACAAGCTCAGGCCGCAAGCAAGGAAGATGTTCTGAAGGCTCTAAATCAAGTCGCCTCCAGTCTACGCGCGAAGCTGGGAGAATCGTTGCCCTCGGTGCAGAAATTTGACGTTCCCATTGAAGCTACAACGCCCTCCCTCGAAGCGCTGAAAAACTACAGTATGGGTGTCACAGTAGGGCGCGAGAAAGGAGATGCTCCGAGCATCCCGTTTCTGAAGCGAGCTATTGAACTCGATCCTAATTTCTCCATGGCGTATGCCGGATTGTCGGTATCTTACGGGAACCTTGGACAACCGTCGCTGGCGCTTGAATATGCGACTAAGGCATATGGGTTGCGCGACCGGGTCACAGAACGAGAAAAACTGCGTATTTCCGCCAACTACTTTCATGCGACAGGAGAACTAGAGAAGGAGTCGCAGACCTACGAATTGTGGATCGCAAACTATCCTCGCAATGACGTTCCGCATGTCAACTTGGGTGCGATTTATTCCAACACCGGACAGCATGAAAAGGCTGTTGCAGAATATCGGGAGGCATTGCGGCGTTCGCCCGACGATGTGCTTGAGTTTGCAAATTTGGGAGAGACCTACACCGCCTTGAATCAACTGGATCAAGCCCAGACTGCGTTCGATCAAGCGTTAGTACGCAAGTTGGATGGCGGAAGTTTGCGCGCAGGTATGTACTATCTTGCGTTTCTCCGCGGGGATTCGGCGCGGATGGAACAGCAGGTTGCTTGGGGTGCGGGTAAGCCCGGAGATGAAGATGCGCTGCTCTCGGCCCAATCCGATACCTATGTCTATTACGGACGGCTGAACAAGGGGCGGGACTTCTCTCGGCGGGCCGCGGACTCGGCCGTTCGGGCTGACTCCAAAGAGTCGGCGGCTCTGTGGCAGGTAAATGCTGCGCTGCGCGAGGCGGAGTTGGGTGACACTGCCTCTGCGAAGCAAGGGATCGCAGAGGCTTTGGCGTTGTCTTCGGGGCGGGATGTGAAAGTGGGAGCGGCCCTCGCTCTGGCTCGAATTGGCGATGCTTCCCGAGCCACCGCATTGGTCGGAGAACTGCAGAAAAGTTACGCAACGAATACGCTGATGAAGCTCTACTGGCTGCCGACCATCAACGCTGCTATCGAGCTCCATAAAGGCAATTCATCGCAGGCTGTTATCTATCTGGAAGCCGCTACGCCTTACGATCTGGGTTTAGCAGGGACATTCATTAATTACTTGTACCCTGCCTATGTGCGCGGCCAAGCTTACCTTCTTGCACACGATGGAACCGCCGCAGCCGCTGAATTCCAAAAGTTATTGGATCACCGAGGCATCGTGCTGAACTTTGTGACGGGATCGTTAGCCCATCTGCAAATTGGTCGCGCCTACGCGATGGCAGGCGACACGGCAAAAGCGAAGAGTGCATACCAAGATTTCCTTACGCTCTGGAAAGACGCCGACCCCGACATCCCCATCCTGAAGGAAGCTAAAGTTGAGTATGCGAAGTTGCAATGACACGATGTGGGCTTCCGTCCTGCGCTGGTGGGATTTTACGGCTCTGTTCTCTAGGCGGAGATGACGCGGATCATCTTCCTCCGTTTGCGAGTCTCCCACTCCTCACGGGTAAGTTCGATGAGGTTGGAATGTCCACTACCGGAGTGTTGTGGTTGACTGTAAGGCGCGAGATTGCTCATCGTCCAGAATGGACTGCCGTTGGATAAGATACCAGCCGCCTTCCGTGTCTCCACTTCCTCCCAGAACTGCTGAAGGCACTCCTCCCGGTGATCAAGGAAGAGCCACCACAGATCATCATCGCTCATGATTCTCAGCTTTAGACGAAGATGGCCGGTTCCGAGCCCCGTAATGTTCATTGCTGATTCCCCGAAAGGCAAAAGCTTACCATCCCCTGAAGGCAGAATCGAGGTCGGCGAAATTGCCGCTGCACGTGATTCCTCACCGAAGTTGACTGTCGGGGTACATCTTGGGGATAGATTTCCTGAGAGGCAACAAAGCTTAAGGTAGGCAAGAAAATGACCGAGCACTGACAGTGCGGATGCCCCCTCTCCCGGATGCTCCCGTTAGAAGACAGCAGGCTCGGTTGAGCCCGCTGACCTGTGGTCATTGAATTGAACTGGCTACATTCGAAAATGCGTTGTTCGCATTGCTTCCGACTAAGCGAATCGTACCAACCACCAATACCAGAATGACGGCCAGCATCACTGCGTACTCAGCGATATCCTGCCCGTTGTCCTCCTGCCAGAGTTCACGCCATGGCACGACCATGCACCACCTCCTAGTTTTCGAGTGCAGCGACAAAGAAATGAGAACGAAAAATAAGAACGCTGGATTAATAAGGGTGTGTGACAGCTTCGGTGTTGAGCCCCCGTGTAGCGTGAGCGAAATGGCTGGCGCTCACCCTTGAATGCAGGCGATTTTGCGCTCACTGTGGCAGCTTGTCAAGCGCGCGTATCGAGCCATGCTAAATGTAACCGGAGTGGAGGCCGTCGAGACAAGTAGGATGTAACCCGACTCAAAAGAGAATTTGAGGAGGGGTTGGATTGGGACACAAGGCGAAGTGGGAGTATT
>JBEKUD010000239.1:0-12559 GCA_049515395.1 Candidatus Sulfotelmatobacter sp.
TTTGCTAGAAGAACTGGCTGGAAAAGAAAATTCAGCAGTGTAACGATCATCGTTTTATGATCCCCTCTAGTTCCAAGATTGGATTCTGCGCCCCGCGTTTCCGCGAGCGCGAATCTGCCCGATGCAGTTGCCAAGGCGCTCCGTCTGCTGTTGACGGAGCAGAAAGTTCAGAAGGCTCCGCTGAAGGGGTATTGGAAACTGAACGCCTGAAAGCAATGCTCTGCTGTTGTGGAAGCCAAAATAGCCCATTTCGCCTCCCGGTTCATTACGAGTGCATTCGCACTCGGTGCTTCGTTAATTTGTATTTTTGTTGTCGGCTCACTGTTTAGCCACGAACGCACCGGAGCATTGGTTCGCCGCGTCATGAAGCGTGGAGATTGACGCTAATTCACTCTGATCGGATCGCCCGATCTCATCGCGATACGAGGGACTGAATCAGATTGCGTTCCCTGCCCGGTGATCCGCAGGAAAGTTTCCGCAAGCAGTTCGAGCCTCTGCTTATTCACTCCCGCTTTCCGTCCGTTGTCCCGCATTTCCAGCACGAGCCGTGCAATCTCCAGTGCTATCTCCATTGGGCTGTCAAGTACTAACTCAATGACCGAACGACAACTGGCGCGAGGTTGCGCCAGCAACGCCTTGCTGCTCAGTGGAGGCTTTGGTTTGCCCGCTTACTCGCCTCTACCTACGGACGGGGAACCATGAAGTGATTCTTTGAAAGCCGCCTGTTGTGACATTTGGTATTCTCTTTGCTGGAGACTAACAAACTGAACCTTGACATGACAGGATGCCCGTCGTCCATTCTCTCTCCCTCGCATCGCGCTACGGTAAATCTATCCGATCTATGGAGGAGTGGCGGGTTGAACGATTAGCCCTGAATCGAGGATGGGTTGAGGGCAAGAGCGCATGGGAGATCGCAAATGCGTGGGTGGGCAGCGGAAAACCTGTCGTACCCGCCAGCTTTCAAGGACTTCTGGAATCACATAACCTGACCACCGGAGTGGTGGTTGAAGATGGGATCGTTGAACACAAGACACATTTGCTTTACGGTCCATCCGGCCCACGAAACCACGACCTAGCTTTGTGGAGACGCGAGGATCGCCCCACAGCGTTCATCGGCATCGAATCGAAGGCGGATGACGGGTTCGGCTCAACGATGAAGGACCAGATCGCCCTAGCGCACCAGAAGCGCCGTCAGGGCAAGAACACCAAGTTGGATCGTAGGATGGACTGGCTTAGTCGTTGCCTTCTCGGCGTTAGCCTGCTCGGAGGTGATAATCAAAATGCCCCCAGATGGCAACTGGAACAGCAAATCCGAACAAAGGTTCTGCAACTGCCTTTTCAATTGTTTGCTGGAGTCGCCGGGACACTCCTTGAGGCAAAGAAAGCCGAGTCTGAAATCGCCATATTCGTCGTGCATCAGTTTCGGACTCTTCACACCAACGACCGTGAAATCAAGACTGATGCAAAGGCGTTGCATCGCTTCGTTTCCCTGCTTGTACAGACAAATCCAAGACCGAACGATCCACGCTTAAGAGTTCCGTTCCATTGCGGAAAGCTTATTGGCCCGATCTACATCAACAAACGGGATTGTGGGGAACCGGGGGAATCCCACATCTTACCCATGAAACTTATTCCGTATGGGCCGTCGCAAAACAAGGCATGGAACTTCGGGCCGCTGTAGGATTTCGCCCATTGGACAAGTTCTCGGTTGTGGATAGAGGTGTTCAGCGGCGGAACCTCGCCACAAGCGCGTAGCTGTGGTTCTTACGGGCGGATTTTTGAGGGCCCTCACGAGTGATAGGGATGGTGCTTTGCACCATCAAAAAGAGGTCAACGACAGAAAAGCCAAACACCTCTAGCAAGTGGATGAGTTCAATGTGAGAGAAGCGCTGCTTGCCTGATTCGGTTTCATCCTGACATTTGACGATGCAGATACCTTTCTTCCGCAATACCCTCGCGGCTTCCAAGATGCCCCCGGCGTACAGGCGAATTACGCTCTCGTGGCCAGTGTTGGCATTGTGGTAGCAGTTGTTGAGGCTAAGCTTTATCGTCGGGCCGCCGTGCATGTAGGGAGGATCGAGGATTAGACAATCAATGCTCGTAGGTTTGTAAGGTAAATTGCGAAAATCTATCCCAATAAGTAAGTCGGTGGGGCACAGATTGTACTTAGTGGTGTCGATCTTCTTCCAAAAAGCACCTTTTCCGTAGGTCACATCGGCGATCACGCTGCCCTCAGGGACGTAAAGCCAGAGGATGTGGGGGAGTAAGTCTGCGTTAGTGCCCGTGTGCGCAGTGAGCACTGGGAGCGGCTTTTTTGGCGATTGCTCGATGTGTCTCATATAAGTAAGTATCCATCGGGTTTGCCTGAATTCACTACCCGCAAGTGGCCTACTTTGGCCAACTTACGAAGAGGTGTGTAGGTTGTTCAGAAAAATAAACGATCTTGTGCGAAAATGGCTCCGAAAACCGAGAGAGGCGATGAAAGAAGATGCGTTTGACGATGTCCGATGCCCGTTCGATTACAAGGCGGAACTCAAGAAGGCCCGTGAGGCGCTGAACACAAAAGTCTTGGAGTGCGCCTCCCGCGACTGGAAGATTGGCTACCGCGAACTGGCGAAACGATTCAAGATGTCACCGAGCGCACTCTACGCAATAGCAAAGGGCTGCAAGGCGAAAAGCAAACCCGGCCCCCGGAGGTGGCGCAGGCCCGATCGAGCTCGATGATCAGGTGATAGTACCCCTCCAGTATGGAAAGGGGGCGGAAGGTGGGTCTGCCCGCCGAAGTTTGTGGCATGTGAATACAGTGTTGGCCGCTGGGAACAGTGGCAATTCTTGTTCGCAGGAGCTACGGGAAAGTCCGGTCACGTTTAGTGTAGAGAGGCTCAGTGAGTTAGCAAAATCATGGCAAGAGATGACAAGATGCAGAGCAGAGGATCGGAAGCATGGCGATTGATGACCCAATAGATGCCTTCGAGCAGCATTACATGCAAGAAGAGGAAGGTCTCCGCTTGCGATCACCCTTTTCACTGGTAAACTCGCCTTCCCAAAAGCCGCGCTGCCATTAGAAATTTTTCGCAAAGTTGCAGATCGATTCACAGGTCCGTCCTTGGAAGAGCGGCTGCAAGCGATGTGGAAGATGCTTGTCATGGAGACCGAGCACCTAGGGGAACCGAGGTCTAGGAAACCGGGCTTGCCTCTCCACTTCTCCAAGACCCGTGTAACTTTGTCCTTGCTCACAGCCCAGCGCTCAGCCAGTGTTGCCACTGTGTAGTATTGAATGAAATCCATCCGACCATCCCCCTCTATATGCATAGATGGTTGGCCGAGGCAATAGGGCCCCCGTCGTTAAATCCAAGAGGACATGGCCATGAGCATTAGGGTAAATAAACTCTGTCTTTCCACAGGGGCGCTTAGGCGGAACTGGGAAAAGTCTCGCGTCCGCGCTGGGGCCAATCATCAGGGCGAAAGATAATTACAGCAGAGGGAAACGGACCAACGGCGCTCAGACTTACCTTCTTGATTAGGCTTGTCGTTCCGCAGGCTTTCGTGGATGCAGTGGAGAGAATCGCCTACGTTGAATTCTTGATCCGCTCCGGCCCTGCGTATTAGAGGGGTGTTGCATGCCGTAACAAGTACCCCCAAGCACACAGGAGAATTTCAATAAATGACCCCGGAACCCTTCGTTTCCGCCAGAGTTGTGGCGGAACACCTTGACATCGGACGCCGCCAAGTATTGGCAATGACCCGCGCAGGGAAGCTCCCCGCACATGCCGTAGACCCCGCAGCCACTCGCAAGCAATGGCGCTACAAGCTGTCACAGGTTGATGCCGCCATCGGTGAGAACCCCAAACCTTCTGCGGATTTTGGCCTTGGCCAGAGTGCGACTCAGACAGATAATAAGGCTCGGCAACCCCGTCACCAGAAGGGGAAATAATTATGGTGAAGGGGAGTGGTAATGGTTGGTTTCGCACGAAGAAAGGGAAAAAGCTGCACTGCTGGTACAACGACGCCGGGGATGAGCGCAGCAAGGTGATCGGTGATGACCAGCATGAGCGATGCTGATGGTTGGCTGGCTGTGGCTGACCTGAAGCTCAACCAGCAGGTAGGCAAGCCTGATCCAAAGAACGCAACCCTCGGAGAAGTGCTCGACCACTGGCTGGCCTACGGCAAGACGAAGACGGGTGAAGACAAGGACGACAGCACCAAGGAGACAGATGAACGCAATGCCAGAAACTATCTGTCACACTGGGCCGACCACGTGGCGAAGGACATGGAGCCTTTGGAAATCCAACAGTGGTTGGACAAGCAAAGCCGGGGGCTGCGCAGCAAACTACGGAATACGATGAGCGCAGTGTACAACCACGGTCAGAAGTGGGGTTTTATTCCTCGTGGCGAGGAATACAATCCCATGAAGTTTGTGTCTGCACCTTGCAAGTCGGACTTTGAGTCGGTGGAATTAAGCGGTGCGGAAGCTGCTGCGGTGATCCGGTGTATTTCCGATCCGCTTGTCAAGGTACTCGTGATTCTTATAGCTGTCACGGGAATGAGAATCTGTCCCGCCTCAGTTGGAAATGGAGAACGCGTTCTTTCGCTAAGATAGCGGAGAGAACGTATGAGAAAAGAGCGCAAGCACTACACCGCAGAAGAGAAAGTAGCCATCCTGAGGCGACACCTCTTAGACAAGCTTTGTGAGGAAAGTGGACTACAACCGACCGTCTTCTATCGCTGGCAGAAAGAGTTCTTCGAAAACGGAGCCTCCGCCTTCCAGGCGAAGGAACGTCCCGCCCGTCAGGTCGAGGAGAAGCAGAAGCGGATCGAGTTCTTGGAGAAGAAAGTCCAGACCAAGGACGAAGTCCTGGCCGAACTGATGGCCGAGCATATCGCGCTAAAAAAAAGTCTTGGGGAGCTTTGACCAAGAGTTGGGTGCCGCATGATGTGCGGGATCAGGTGGTGGATTTTGTCCGACGCTGGTCGGAGAAGACGGAGATCAGCGTCGGGCGATTCCCGCCGTGGTTGGGCATAGGGGCCAGTAAGTTCTACGACTGGTGCCAGCGCTACGGTCGAGTGAATGAGCACAACGGTTGGATTCCCCGGGATTTTTGGCTGGAGCCGTGGGAGAAGGAAGCGATCATCGACTTCCATTTGCAGAATCCGCTGGAAGGGTATCGGCGGTTGACGTTCATGATGCTGGATGCGGAGGTGGTAGCGGTGAGTCCGGCGAGCGTATGGCGAGTGTTGAAGCAAGCGGGACTGTTGTCGCGATGGAAGGGGAAGCCTTCGCGCAAAGGGACGGGGTTTGAGCAGCCGCCGCAGCCGCACCAGCACTGGCACATCGATGTTTCCTACATCAACTTGTCGGGCACGTTCTACTACCTGTGCAGTGTGTTGGATGGATATAGCCGGTCGATTGTGCATTGGGATCTGCGGGAATCGATGAAGGAAGCGGAGATTGAAGTGATTCTGGAACGAGCCAAGGAAAAGTACCCGGAGGCGAAACCGCGGATTATCTCGGACAACGGGCCGCAGTTCCTGGCGCGCGATTTTAAGGAGTTCATTCGCATCTCCGGTATGACCCACGTGCGAACGTCTCCGTCTTATCCGCAGTCGAACGGAAAATTGGAACGCTGGCACAAATCTCTTAAAAGCGAATGCATTCGGCCGCTCACGCCGCTGACGGTGGAAGATGCGCGCCGCTTGATTCAGAACTACGTGGATCGCTACAACACGGTGCGACTGCACAGCGCGATCGGGTATGTGACGCCGCAGGATATGCTGGCGGGACGACAGGCGGAGATTCATGCGGCGCGCGATCGTAAGTTGGAAGAAGCTCGCCGGCAACGGCAACTTCGTCGGCAGCAGGCAACGCCCTCGATGTTTGCGCGGTCCGGCTCTGCAGGTACAATAACTTCGCCAGATGAAACGGAAGCGGGCACTGCGGGGACGCAACCATGCTGAGGGATAATCTGGCGGGGCTCATCGAGCCGATGGTCGACCGCGCGGGAGCTCATCTCTTCGGTGGTCATCCCAACGAGGGACGAACTGGGGGATGCTCCAGGTCCACCGAGTTGCCAATCGTCGCTCTGAAGCGATCCTGGCGCCACATTTTTCGCTGGGAAACGGGGCGACGGGCAGAAAAAAGAATATGGCTCGGTTTTGCAGTGACCACTGAGGCTCAGGACTCTCGCGCGGTTGACACCGCACCGCACATGAGTCATCGGACGATAGACCCCCAATGCCTTGAAAATCCCCGCCCCGAAGGGGCGGAATCTACACTAACGGAGAACGTCGATTCTCCATTTCACGCTGAGCCAAGACAAATCAGCGAAGCATTGGCGCTGTCGTGGGATGTCTTTGACTGGATAAAGGGAAAAATCCGCATCCGGCGCAAGTGGAACGGAAAAGGGTACGGCCCCCCGAAATCCCTCATGAGTCGCAAGCCCGTGGAGATGACCAAGGGACTTGCGACTGTGCTGGAGGTCTGGCGGCAGGAAACCATGTTTGCTAAGGACGGTGATTTGCTTTTTCCCTCGTACCGGAAAGACGGGAAGCAGCCCCGTCTCGGCAGCATGATTGTCTTGGACTACATTCGTCCTGCGGCAATCATTGCCGGGGTACTGGAGCAGCAGGACGGCGGATACTACTACGATGGAGAACCCGTTACCCGGTTCGGATTCCATTCCTTGAGACATGGGTTGGGGACTTGGTTGGCAGAGAATGGAACATCGCCAGAGGTCATTCAGCGCATGTTGCGTCACAGCAGCAAGGACATGACGATGCACTACATCCACGCCAAGGCACGCAAGGCGCAGGAACAGTACATTCGCAGAGTTGGGAATCGTTGATGGTTCGCAATCGAGCGATAGCGGGTGCTCATTGCGGGTGCAGTAGATTTGCCGAGATGGTGGAAGTGCTTTACAATGAAGGGACGAGCGGGAGTAGCTCAGTGGTAGAGCGCGACCTTGCCAAGGTCGATGTCGCGGGTTCGACCCCCGTCTCCCGCTCCATATTTTTGAATCAGATCTTTTCCCGCAGGTGGACTTTTTTCAATCGGAACGCTAACGTATTCAGCAGGGGCGCGGTACTTCATTGGTAGTATCTAAACCCCTTTGATTCGATTGCCTTTACTGCGCTCTCTCCTCTCAAAACTGCCCAGAGGGCGGCGCTGCCGTTGATAGACACAGTTCATATTTCTTCAATTCACTCGACTACATTCACGCTGACGACAAGCGAATCAAATGCTGTCACTTTAGAAGACAGCGGAGCGGCCAGCAAACCAGAACCGGCCCGGCCAGCCGTTTGGCGATCTACGACCGAAGTGGGCGGGGACGTGATGCGAATTTGGGAGAGTACGCCCACTGCTACCTTCCGCTTCTCTCGGCAGTTGCTGCCAGTCTCAATGATCTTGGTGTGGCGTTTACTTGCGCTGCAACCGGCGCGAAGAAGGGCTGGCGGCCAGCCGATGTCGAAATGGCCGCGTATCAGTGGTGGTCCCGAAACGGACCGCCATAGCGTGAGCAGCCCGATGACATTAAGCAAAGGGTAGCGATCGAGCGCCAACTATGTTAGGTCAAAAGTTCTTTCTAGTTTTTGGTAGGTTTGGGTTTTGCTTGACGATAACTTTTCAGAGGCCACATGATTGCATAGATAACGGCAACCCGAAGCAGATGCGTCTGGAATTGAGCCAATCTGGCACTTCAGATCATCTGCACGTAAACCTTAAATAGAACTTGCCACTGAAATCCCCGGGATTAGGAAACCTAGCCGGAAGGGGCCAGAACTACCCAGATGGCCCCAAATGCTTTCCGAGGCATTCCAGAGGGTGGTTTGCGGATTTCGATGGCAGGCGGGCATAATTTCTTACGGTTCGAAGAACGACAGCGGTTTCTTGTAAATTCTGGCGAAGTGTCGCAGTTCGATGAAGTCCACTCGCCGCTCCCCTGACTCCGCCTTGGAGACGAAGGATTGAGGCCGTGACATGAGACGGGCGACTTCCGCTTGTGTCAAGCCAGCCGATTCCCGGGCCTGTTTGAGGCACTTGAGAAAAAGTCGATATTCCCGAACGTAGTTCTTGGTCTTCAGTGGCTACCTCGCAGGCTACGAGGCAGCTTGTACAGCTATCGGAACTGATATCCCAAAATCGAATATGGTGACTTGGTTGACATGAAGGCGTAGGATCAGGCTTTCCCCTCTCTTGCTCTCGATCAATGAGGGCAGAACGGCAATGTCCTAGCTTTTCGTTCCTAATTTGTTCTGGAGGTATCTATGCAGTCGTGTCCCTAGGCGTTGTTTTCTGGCCGTCGTAGGATGCGTCGGCTTGGCGGCGTGCGGCGGAAGTGGCAGCAGCAGCGGTTGTGCAATACAAAAGTCACCCGTACCACGGGATGGCGCCTTCATCACTACGTCCCCCGCGTGATGGGTGGCTCGCGCAGCCTCGAGAACCGCGTTTTGCTTCATCCGGAGTGCCATAACGGGGTTCACGACCAGCGTATTGCTGTATCGAAACCGCGTCTCCGCTAAGGAGGCGTTCGAAGGGCTTGAGCTGGGTGAGGGGAAACTCTCATGCCCAGTTCTTAGAGGGCTGGACTGGAGCAATCCCGTCCGGCTACTCGGTTACTCGGGCTGAATTTGCAGGAACTGAAAGACGACGGGCATGTGACGAACGACGGGCACGGAACGCGAGATCCGTGCCCGTCAGAGGTTACGCTCATTGCGGGGCTGAGAAGTACTTTGTAGAATTTTTACCATATCCCAAAAATGCCGGAAGTGCCGTCTCAGCCCCGCATAAACATTGGCGCAAACGAAGCCTCTCTGTAGCAAGGCCGACAGTTGCGCTGTAGGTCATCCCGTTGGCTAGATGACTTGAAGCTCGGACGGAATCGGAGACACTAGACCCAGCGACATTTTCTGCTGGAACTAACGCTGCAGGGTACCGCTGACAACCGCGTCCGCGTCCGTCTCAATGGCCAGCATTTCCTTCCCGCAGTCCACAACCACGAGGCTGAAGTGCATTTCGGAGAGCCCCCTCGGCGTTATGGTAGCCCTGCCCCTGCAGTCCGTGCCGACCCTGTAAGAACCCGTGACGGGCTCCTCTGCGAACGTTGGAAACGTGCCATCCTCGCTAGCCGCCACGTGTCCGCGTATCACTCCTTCTCCAGAAGGATTGACCGTTAGCTTCAACTCACCGATGAACGCCACCGCTGTGGCGGGCGCCCCTGCGAGGAAGACGCCGGTTGTTTCAAACCCAAAACTACCCGTAACTCCGGCATTGCTGCAGGTCGGGGAGCCTTGCTTCACGGCGAATCCCTCCGAAAAAAAGGTGAACGGCCAGAAATCCTGTTGACGTAAACACAAAGGAGAAGGGGTTGCCTCCCGTGGGGTTACCCGTGCCGGTGCAGTTCGAGGCGACTGCGTATGTTCCGGTGAGAGGCTCGGTGGCAATCACGCCGTCATGGGATGTTGTGGTCTCGCCGGTAAACGTGCCTGTGGTTGAGTCAAACGTGACCTGGCTCACGGCGGCGGTGGCAGGGGTGCCGTTGCTATCTGTGCCGCCGTGCAGAAACCCGTAGGTGCCACTCAGAGACTCGTTTGAACAAGTCGCCGCCCAGGCAGCGGAACTGAGCGCAAAGGTGGCAAGAACAATCATTGAAGCGACGCTACACATTTTGGAAACCATGGTGCTCTCCTCTCTTCTTGCTTGCGTTCATCTATCTAGCAATGAAGTGAATTTAAGTGGCGCTATTTCCGGCGAACGGCGCCGTTAATCGCTTGCGAGCCGAAGTGGCTACTCGCCGGCAGTCCGAACACCAACGTTAGGTTCGAAAATCCGACCTGGGTTCCTCCCGTTACACAAACCGTTAGCGGTGACGTTTGACCCTGAGGGGCAAATGGCGGGTAGCCTCCATTTCCCGTAACGCTCGCGGACCCTGTGACCATAAAACCGGTCGTAGTGGGAGGCTTGTAGCTGGCAGTGGGGCAGCCACTGGCCACTGAACTTGGATCCGACGTGACCTGTGCATCCCCCATCGTGATGTGATGAGTATGCGGAGTTCGCGTTGCCGGCGAGTCGGGATCGGCAGGAGGGTTGGGATTAATCAGAAGCCAGTAGTCGGAATCTTCCATGGTTAAAGCAGCCGAAAAGTCTGCCGTGCTGCCATCCCAACTCAAGTCCAGGCGCCAGACCCCGTGCATTTCCCACGGACCGCTGGGACTGCCTTGCGCGTTGTGTGCAGGTGTGAAGTCGTTGATAATGCCGCGAAAGTGCTCGCGGCTTCGACCTTGCGCCGCCGCACTTGTCCCTAGCGCGAGCACTAGAACCCACGCCCCTACCGACCAGAAGAAAGTTTTGCTGTGCATAGTCGCCTCCAGAGATTTTTGGAACACTCCTTAACTTGTCGAGCTTTTACAGGCGGTCCGAGAGTCGCTTGCCCTCTTCCCCGCTCTACCTCCTATAACGAGAACCGCCGACAAAAACTGCAATGCCCCCAAGAAAAAATTGTCGGTGGAGAGTGAACGCGGGGGAACTCATTCTGTGGAATGGGTCCATCCAGCTGTGCTACTCTTTGTGACCAGTCAGGGCTGTAGGCTTACGCGAGGGGTCAATGGGGCCACCCTCAGTTCACGAGATCACTCAATTATTGCGGGCCTGGAGTGCCGGGGATGAAGAAGCGTTGGATCGGTTGACGCCTCTGGTCTACCGGGAGTTGCACCGAGCGGCCCAGCGTTACATGGCCCGGCAACAACCCGACCATACTCTGCAAGCGACAGCGTTAGTCAATGAGGTTTACCTTCGGCTGGTCGCTTTCAAGGAAGTAAGCTGGGGGGACCGCACCCACTTCTTCGCCGTCTGTGCGCAATTGATGCGTCGCATTCTTACTGACTGGGCCCGCGGCCAACAATATCTGAAGCGGGGCAAAGGAGCCTGGCATGTCTGTTTTGACGAGGCATTGGTCGTATCCCCTGAGCGCGGTCCCGACCTGGTCGCATTGGACGAGGCCTTGAAGGCTCTTTCCGATGTTAACTCCAGGAGAAGTCAGGTTGTCGAGTTGCGATTTTACGGTGGCTTGAGTGTAGAAGAAACGGCTGGAGTGCTGAAGGTTTCACCTGAAACGGTGATGCGGGATTGGAAGCTGGCCAAACTGTGGCTGCTGCGGGAAATGAGTGGAGGCAAGCGGGTTGGGGCCTGAGAGTCAATCCCGAGTCGAGCAGCTCGTGCAGGAGGCTTTAGAGCTTGCGGAGGAGCAGCGGTCCGAGTTCCTGGAGCGGCGATGTGCTGGGGACAGGCATCTGCGCGCCGAAGTAGAGTCCTTGCTGGCGTTCGAGAAGGATGCTCACAGCTTCATGGAAGCACCTGCCTTGCAAGTAGCAGCCAAGGCGCTGGCGAAGGAGGATTCTCCGGCACAAGCTCGAGAAAGAGATGATCGAGCCTTAGAAGGCAAGACCATCTCACACTACCGTGTCGTGTCAAAACTCGGCAGCGGGGGCATGGGCGTGGTGTACAAGGCTGAGGACACCCGTCTGCACCGTTTTGTCGCGCTGAAATTTCTTCCCGAAAACGTTAGCGATGATGCGCAGGCACTCGCCCGGTTCCGGCGGGAGGCGCAGGCTGTCTCATTTCTGAACCACCCCAACATCTGTACCCTGTACGACATCGGGGAAGTAGACGGACGGGCGTATATCGCGTTGGAGTACCTGGAAGGCACGGTGCTAAATCGGCTGATCGCGGGTCGGCCCATGGAGCTTGACACTCTGCTGACAGTGGCGATCGAGATTGCTGATGGGCTGGCGGTGGCGCATGGGAAAAGAGTGGTGCATCGCGATATCAAGTCGGCAAATATCTTCGTGACCGAACAAGGACACGCCAAGATCCTGGATTTTGGTCTGGCGAAGGTGTCAGTCATGCACCACCCGGAGCAGGAAACCCTCACGGAATCCCAAACGCCCATGGAGACCAAGCCGGGTACGGCCATGGGGACGGTGGCCTATATGTCTCCGGAGCAGGCGCGGGCCGAGGACCTCGACAGTCGGACGGACCTGTTTTCGTTCGGGGCGGTGCTGTACGAGATGGCGACGGGAACGCAGCCGTTTCGGGGGAAAAGCGAAGCGGCCATCTACGACGCGATCTTGAATCGGGATCCTGTATCACCAGCAGAGTTGAATCGCAAGCTTCCGGCGAAACTCGAAGAGATCATCCACAAAGCACTGGAGAAAGACCGGCAGCTGCGTTATCAGCACGCTGCAGATGTCCGCACCGACTTGCAGCGGCTGAAACGTTACACCGATTCCAGCGCTTCGCGAGCAACTCCGTCCCCCGTGGCCGCGCCGAACCGTTACACCTGGGTGCTGTGGATTTTTGTGGCGTTGCTGGTGGCGGGATTGGGCGGGTGGTTTGCCGCCAATGGCCCCCGGACAGCGGTCCGAAATCCACTTTCCAGTGCTCAGTTCACACGGCTTGCCAACTTCAATGGAGCCAAAAGCGATCCTGCTATTTCGCCAGATGGGAACTTCGCTGCGTTTATTTCCAATCGGAGCGGCACGTTCGACATCTGGCTGATTCAAACGA
>JBEKUD010000240.1:0-6391 GCA_049515395.1 Candidatus Sulfotelmatobacter sp.
TTTGCGACCGTGACGCCGGCGTCGCCGAAGGAAGTATGCGTCGCGGTGCGGTGAGAGTATTTCGGTCGACCTGATTACAACAATCATCCATTAGAGTCGCGTCCAATGAAGGGACCGCTTTTATTCCCTCAAGAGCAGCAATTGCCTCGTCGAGAGGATCACGTTCTGAGCCGCTCGGAGGTCAATGAGTGTCGCCTGGTTACGACAGTCATTGCAAGAGGTGCATCAATGTGAGAGATAATCCTGCGGAGATGCAGGAGGAAAGCATGGTCGTCTCCAGCTTGATCACGGGACACATCATTGGCCCGCTCACTTGGCGATAAGTCGCTGTGCTAGCAATACTGCAAGCGCCGATACAAATATTAGGGCCAATCTGTTTGTCCTGTTTAGTCCTGTTTAGAGTCGCTCAACTGGGAAAACATCCCCATAACCGGCCAATCGGTGCTCATTTTCATTTATGCGGTGCGAAGCTTTAATAGGATGAGCGCTATCGCCTGGTAATAAAAGTTGAGTTGGCAGAAACCTTGTTGTGAATTCCATTGATTCCCCCACGTGGTTTCATGATTGGGAATGTGATAGTCTCCTCTGCGTTCTGGCCTCCCGCGTCACTATGCATCGCCGCGAACTTCTGAAAGGCCTCGCGATCGCGAGTGCTTCAACCGTTCTGTCGTCCTGTGCGAAAAAACTGGTCAAGGCAACCGCATCCCAGCCTCTGTGCCTGCCGCGGGTCAATGTTTCGGCCGATCGGATCATACGATCGATCTGCGGATTGCGTCCTTACCGCCGCTCCGGGTTCGTCGTCCGCTCAGAGCAGATCGGGGACAGTCTGGTGGTTCACAACTACGGACACGGCGGCGCCGGAATAACGTTGTCGTGGGGAACAGCAAAACTCGCTGTCGATCTCGGCGCGCCTGGACATGGCGGTCCTGTCGCCGTGTTAGGCTCCGGCGCCGTAGGGCTTTCCACGGCCCGCCTGCTACAGGATTCCGGATTTCAAGTCACCATCTACGCGAAAGATCTGCCTCCGAACACCACTTCCAATGTCGCTGGCGGATTCTGGTATCCGGTTACCCTTTTCCAGGACCAATTCCGCACTACTGCCTTCAACGACCAGTTCGCGAAAGCGTGCAACTTCGCATTCGCTCGCTTTCAGACGATGGTCGGCTCTCGCTACGGTGTGCGCTGGACGAGCAGTTTCCGGCTCGGGCATTCCGCGTTCCCGGACACAGGTGACTTCAGCCGGCAGGGACTTGCGGGCCGGTTGACGCCGGAGTTTCGAGACCTCGGGCCAGGACAGCATCCCTTCGCTGGCTATGAATTCGTGCGCACATTCGACACCATGCTCATCGAGCCTCCTATTTATTTGACGGCGCTGATGCAGGATTTTCTTATGGCTGGAGGCAAGGTTCAGGTACGCGAGTTTCACGAAACTGCAGAGATCAGCCGGTTACCAGAGAGGTTGGTCTTCAATTGCACAGGATTGGGCGCGAAAGCGTTGTTTAAGGACGAGGAACTGACTCCGGTAAAAGGGCAGCTAACTTTTCTGTTGCCACAGCCGGAGATCGAGTACTCGGTCATTCCCGGAGACCTGTATATGTTTTCGCGACATGATGGAATTGTGTTGGGAGGTACGCATGATGAAGGGGTCTGGTCACTGGACGTGGACAACCAGGTGCGCGACCAGATCGTCGCCAAGCACAAAGAGTTCTTCGACAGCATGCGCGCGTGTTAAAGCGACATTCTGGGTTGCAATATTGCTGCTCGTTGGATGGCGTAACATCCCCATAGCGCTCTCTGGCCCATATGGCCAATCTCAAAGAGTGAAATCGCCTGGTCACAACAACTATCGCTAGACAGTGAGCCAGCAGGCAGGACTTTCTCCCTATTCCAGCTTCGCGTACTCCGCCTTGGCTTGCTGCAGGATGGGAATGTCTAAGTCGGCGTCCTTCCAGAGGGTGAGGAAATCTTTGTAGGCGGCGAGCGCACGGACGCGGGCGGCATCGGCATCCGCTCCCTGCGAGGTTCTCGACTGCAGGGCGTTGGCACGAGCCACTCCCAGATGGGCCAGCGCTCCCGTCCAGCAGTTCCAAACTATGCCGCTGTGGTCAATGATCTTCTGAAACTCACTGGCCGACGCGCTAGGCTGGCCTGCAGCGAGGTAGGCCTCCCCGCGAATGTAAATGTCGTAGAGGCAAGACAGATTGCTAATGAACGTGATTTGGCCCAACTCGTTGCTGGACGCAGCTTGCAGAGCATTGACGGCGACCTGCGGTTTTGCCGATTCCAGCGCCAATTGCGCCTGAATCGCGGGCAACCACAGCGACTGCATTTGAGTGTCTGACGGATAACGCGAATTCAGTTCCTTCGCCAATGACTCAGCCTGCGCTGTTTCGCCGGCCATGGCGAAAGCGAGTGCAGCTTCGCTGGTCACACCCAGGCTTGCGGGGGCGAGTTTGAGTCCCTCGGCCGCCTTTTGGCGCGCTCGCTCGCGATTGCCGACCCTGGCCTCGTAAAGAGCCATATTTTCCATCCACACGCCCGCGTTTTCCTTGCTGTCTGCGCGAATGGCGGACTCGACCGCAAGCTTTACCAGTCCTCGAGCATTACCCACGCGCCCGTGGTAGGCCTCGGTATCGGCGCCGAACGCCAGCCCATAGTTTTCTTCGAGCTTGCCGTTGAACCATTGCATTTGCTCCGCCATCGCAGCGGAATCCGAGGAATAGAATGCGAGAATATATACGGCCAGGCGTGTGATGTAGTCATCCAACTTTTTCGCCTGAGCCTCACGGATCGTTTTGCGAGCATCATCAAATCGCTGCAGTGCAATGTAGGCGTCGGCAAGGTTGTCATAGGGCGCCACGTTGTCGGAATTCAACTGAAGTTCTTGTTGCGACTGCTCCGCTGACGCTTCATACTGTCCTTGCTCGGCATACACGACGCCGAGATTGAGATGAGCGCCTAGGCGCCTTGGGTACCTCTCAATCTCCTCCTGATAGGCCTGCGCCGCTTTCTTGAGCTCTCCGACGTCCAGGTAATAGGTGGCAGTGATCGCCAACTTTTCCCGTTCGCTGGCGTGATCGCGCAATTCGAACGCCTTGGCGAGGTATTCGTTGGCGCGTCCCGTCTGGGAGAGGCTGAAATATTCGCTGCCCACAGCCATGTAGCCCATGGCAAAGTTGGGATCGAGCTGAATCGCGCGTTGATGATGCGGCAAAGCCGCAGCTGGGCCTTGCTCGCGATCGGCTTTCTGCCCAAGGCTGTATGCCTTCAACGCTTCCAGCGATGACGTCGTGGCCTGTTCCAGGGAAATGTCAAACCTCTGCACAGTGGCCAGCGATTCACCCAGTTCAGCGCGTAGTTTGGAGACGGCAGTGCCGAGAACATCCAGGACCCGCTCCTTGGAGGGGGACATGACCTGCTCCTGCGCCAGTGTGTCGCCGTTCTGACAATTGACCGCCTTCAATCCCAAAACGTATTCGCTTCCCAAACTTCCGATCGAGCCGGCGATATAGGCCTTGCTGCCCGCCCGCAGACAAACCTCACGCGCGAGTTCGGGGGTCAGTTTGGTTCCAGATGTGCGCGTCATTTGCTGCAACGTTTCCGCCACCTTGTCGTCAGAGAGCACATTCAGAAATGGCGACTGGCTTAAGGCAACGCTGAGTCCAGCCTTGAGTGCGTCGTCAAAAACGGGATCGTTCGTGCTGTTGGCAAAATCGGCGAGAACGATGGTGTCCTTCTCGGTCAGGCGGTGCGTGGTCTGGCGCGAGCGGAAGTAGAACGCTCCCGCGATTGCAGCAGCGATAAGTACAACGGCGGCGGGAACCAGAACCTTCCAGGGTTTCCTGCCCGCGACGGGAACCTCGGCGACCTTCACTGCGCTCGATGACGGAGATGGAGCCAACGCAGGGGAAGAGCCGGATGCTAGCGACGGCGGGTGAGCGACCTGAGAGCCGCTTTCCTGTGCCACCGCCACCGTGCCTGAACTCGCAGCTTTGGCTCGTCCCGTCTCGGTATCTCGCTTTAGCCGTTGCAGGTCGGCTCGCATTTCCGCCGCGCCCTGATAGCGGAGATTGCGGTCTTTCTCCAGAGCCTTGTTAATGATGTCTTCCAGCTTGGGCGGAATATCGCGATTGAAACGAATCGCAGGAGGCGGATCGGAATTCAATATGGCATTGAAGATCAGTGCAGTAGTTTCACCATGGAATGGCAACGCTCCCGTTGCCATTTCGTACAGAACTGCACCGAACGAAAACAGATCGGTTCGAGCATCCAGTTCCTTGCCCTTGGCTTGCTCCGGCGACATATATGCAACCGTGCCGAGCGTAGAACCGGGGCTGGTGAGATGATCCGCGTCCACCGAACCCGTCTGCGTGTTGAGAGACCCAATGTTGCTCGAAGAACTGGCTGTAACCATGACCTTCGCCAGACCGAAGTCCAGAATCTTTGCGTGCCCACGCTTGGTGACGAAGATGTTGGCGGGTTTAATGTCGCGGTGAACGATGCCTTCCGCATGGGCTGCGTCGAGCGCGTCGGCAATCTCAATCGCCAGCGATAGAACCAATTCGGTTTCCATCGGACGCCCCGCAATGCGGTACTTCAGCGTCACTCCGTCCAGAAACTCCATGGCGATGAAGTGTTGACCCTCTCGCTCGTCAATCTCGAAGACCATGCAGATATTGGGGTGGTTCAGGGCGGAGGCAGCCTGCGCTTCTCGCTGGAAGCGAGCTAGAGCTTGCGCATCTTTAGCAATCTCGTCAGGCGGGAACTTCAAGGCGACAAAGCGGTGCAGCTTTATGTCCTCGGCCTTGTACACAACACCCATGCCGCCGCCACCGAGCCTGTCGATAATGCGGTAGTGCGAAATGGTTTGGCCGATCACTGCGGCAGAATCTTACGTCTGTGAAACGGGCAAGTCAATGAAACCCGTGGAGTTGGCGGTGAGGTTAAGATCACCGTCGTTCCGCCGCCGCGATCCTTGGTCACGCCCTGGCGCTCATTGCCGAGTCGCGGGCGAGGCGCAGAAGCGGCGGATTCGCACCAGGAGAAGGATCAGAGCACCCAGGACGGCGAGAGCCACGGGCGCGCGCCGCAGCAGCCACGTCTCCGTTCTTCTGTCTGCTTCGCCCGGTGGGAGAACGTCGATCACCTGGATTCGGGATTGCCCTTTGAGATTGGGAAACAGGTAAACCGGAAGCACTGTGCCCGGCGGGACCGAATCATTGAGTTCGGCCTGATCGCGCGGAACATGTTTGAGGTAGGGAAGCAAATTCATCCATTCTTTCTTGCCCTCTACCATCCCACTGGCATAAACCGCCACGTCGGGCCCATGCATGCCCGCGCTTTTCTGATAATAGGGACGAGTCACCTGAAAGGTGGTGGCGTGATGGGGCTGTCCCTGCACGCGTTTGAAGGCATTATGCGCGTTGATGAAGATGACGAAGCCGAACAGTAGGCAGACCAGGAAGGCGAGGCCCAATAGTGCGATGGTGAGATCCAAGAGTATTACGCTCGGCTGGGAAGACAGCGGGCGAGGCAAAGAACGAGGTGCCGAGTTCACCATAATTCATGCGGATGCTAATGATCGAGTCCTCAAGAGTTTCACACAACATTACCCCAAAGTCGAATCGAACCGAGCGCGGTTCGCTTCATGAATGGTGAATGGTGAATGGTGATTGGTGATCGCGATTGCATGAATTTTGATACCGCGTCAACCCTGCTGTCATAGTCCGAACTGCCTTGCTCCGCTAGTTCGTGGGGATTGATTGGATTGCTTCGCTGCCAAGCGAATCGCACTTTTCCGCTAGGGCGCACAACAAGAAAAAATCCTTTAAAAACTGGTTCGCCCGGTTGCCAAGTCTTTGCAGTGGGTGGAAACGCCTTATTTGTTCGAAGCATCGAAACGGAATCGGAGCCAAGGATTCGGCGCTCAGGCACGTTCAAGTGGAGCGAAACTACCAGCTTTTCGAAGTAGAACTTCTCGTGGCGTTGTCACTCCCTAATGATGCGGCGTTCCGTCCACCATCCGCAAGGAGGGCTGAAGCAGGGGCTAACGATCGCAAAATCGTCAACTGCATGCGATGTTCTCCGGCGTTTCGCGCCGGTCCGGTGTTTTATGGAAGTGTTCTGCCTGCCTTTGCGCGTAGCGCGAGAAGCTCCAACACCATCTTGTTCTCCGCCTGAGCAAGCTGCTCGACCGATTGGCCGTTTGCTTCCTTCAGCACGCCATCGATAACCGTCTGCATCAGTGCCGGCGTGACGTCGGGCATTTCGAGTTTCCTCATTAGGCCCACGAAGCCATCCATGAAATGCTCCACAAAGTGATGGATTCCGCCGGGCCCGCCGCCCAAATGCCACTGTAGGCTAGGGCCCATCACACCCCACCGAAGCCCCG
>JBEKUD010000241.1:0-6347 GCA_049515395.1 Candidatus Sulfotelmatobacter sp.
ATCTTCCAGCGTCCCCACGGGATTTGATCGTGCGGAATCTGACCGTTCGCGGCGGACACTCCCCCTGTGCCTCTGTGTCCCCCGCGGTAAGAATTTAAGGCCCACCACCGAGACCACCGAGGCCGCGGTTTTACACGGAAAGAAAGTCAGGCTAGAATCAGTCCTCCGGTTAGCCCCGCCGGAGGTATACACCATGCACAAAGCGCTTCTGACCGCAACGATGCTGGCCGCCGCGGTTTTTGCCTTCCCCGCTCACGCCCAGGACACCAAGAAAGACGCCGCTGTAAAGCCCGCCGACAGCCCTGCGCAAGCCGTGCTCGCCGCCTGGAACGACATTGGCCGGAAGCTCATTGCCATGGCAGAAGATTTTCCCGAGGACAAATACGACTTCAAGCCCGCGCCCGCGCAGCGCAGCTTCGCCGAGCAGCTCCTCCACGCGGCCGGCGCGAATTATTTCTTCACCAACCCCGCCATGGGGCAAAAGATGCCTCCCGAAGAAGATCCCAAGCGCGCTGACTACAAAGCCAAGGCCGACATCGTCGCCTTCGTGAAGAAATCTTTTGCCGACGGCGCGGTCGCCATCAAGGCCAAAGGCGACAAGGGAATGTCCGATCTGCTTGTCGATCCCTTCGCTCACCAGCAGGTCCGCGTTTTGGACATGGCCTATGGCTTCATCGAGCATTCCGGCGAACACTACGGTCAACTCGTCGTCTACTATCGCGTGGCCGGCCTCGTCCCTCCGGAGTCGCGGCCTAAGAAATAACCCGATTCTTGCAGTTTGAGAGTCTCACGCAAGAGACGCGTTCAGGATCACCGAAGCTGAATTGGCGGGAGATTCGTTGGATGCGCGTTCTTGCGCCAGGAATTCACGAAAACAATCAAACCTGAGGAACTATCCAACTCGCATCCGCGACCCAACCACTGTCGCCCTTACCCCACCGCGTACGGATACCGCAGCGTCCGTTCGCCAAACATCTTCACCAGCAGCGCTCCCGATACGAACCCGCCCACGTGCGCCCAGAACGCCACCCCTCCCATGTTCTGTCCCCGCACATCGAGTGCGGTGGCTGTCCCGCTAAGGAAATTCAGCACGAACCAATATCCCAGAATGATCCACGCCGGCACCCACACCACAAACACAAAGAACCACGTCAACACTCGCGCTCGCGGATACAAAATGAAGTATGCCCCCAACACTCCCGCAATCGCTCCGCTCGCGCCCAGCGTAGGCGCGGTCGAGTGGAGATTGATCGCCACTTGAGTCACCATCGCAATGATCCCCGTCAGTACATAAAACGCCAGGTACTTGAAGTGTCCCAGGTAGTCCTCTACGTTGTCGCCGAAAATATAAAGAAACCACATGTTGCCGATCACATGCATCCATGACCCATGCAAGAACATCGAGGTGAAGAAGGGAATTACGATGGCCGGAAGAGGATACCTCGGCGAGCCTCCCAGAAATACCGCGAGATGGTAAGGAACTACTCCGAACTGATGTACCAGCACGTTCAAACTTCGCGGGTCCAGCGTCCATTCAAAGAAAAAAATCACCACGTTCAGAACAATAAGAAATCTGGTCACGAACGGAGTGCTGTATCGGGGCTGGTCGTCACGGATGGGCAGCATAGAAGATCTGTTAACCTAGTAACCTGTAATCTTACAAGAAGGTCACCGGCTTTAACCCCGCAAGCCTGACCGCGCAGCGCAATCGCAAAATTACGCAATCACGAAATCTTATTTTCCTTATGAATGGCGTTATTATCATCGACAAGCCCGCGGGGTGGACCTCCCACGACGTCGTCGACCGCATGCGCCGCATTCTGCAGCAGCGCTCGATTGGCCATCTCGGCACGCTCGATCCGCTGGCTACCGGCGTGCTTCCACTCGTTACCGGATCATTCACACGCCTAGCACAGTTTTACATCGCCTCCGAAAAAATCTATGAAGGCGTGATCCGCTTCGGCTTCGCCACCAATACGTATGACGCGGATGGCGAGCCTTTAGAAGCACATGTGGGGACAGCCGCCCCTTCGGCAAGCTCAGGGCAGGCTCCCGGCTGTCCAGCCCCGGGCCTCCCCCTCGATCTAGAAGCCCTGCAAAATCTCGCTGCGCGGTTCCGGGGCTTCATCCAGCAAGTCCCGCCGCCATTCTCCGCCAAGAAAATCCACGGCATCCCCGCCTATAAGCTGGCACGAAAACAAAAAGAGGTTGTCCTGCAACCCGCCGAAATCGAGATAAAGGAATTCACCATCACGGCCGTCGAGACGGACCGCGCCCACTTCCGTGCCCGCGTGTCCTCGGGAACCTACATGCGTTCCATCGCCCACGAAATGGGTCAGCGTCTTGGCTGCGGAGCCCATCTCGAATCTTTGCGCCGCACCTCCGTCGCCGAGTTCGATATCACCCAAGCCCACACCATCCAGGAAATTGAAGAGAAGCGAATCGAGGCTCAGAGGATCGAAATTCAGAAAATAACGAATTGTCATTCCGACCGGAGTTTGCCTTTCCTGAAGGGAAAGGCAAGCGTAGCGGAGGAACCCGCGGTCACTGACATCAGCGGTAACGTCCAGAGCGAATTCGAAGCTGGCGCTGACACCATATCCTCGCTCTTCATCCACCCGCGCCAACTCCTCCCGCAACTTCCTTCGGTTACAGCCGACGAAGCAACCGCCGGGCGCATTCGTAGCGGGCGTCCGGTCAATCTTCCCGAACTTTCCCGCGCCCCCCGGGTCAAGGTCTTCGCCGGCCAAAGGGAACTGCTCGCCATCGCTACCCGCGTCGCCGGCACATTGTTCCATCCCAAAATTGTTTTCCCCTGTGGTTAGTGATTGTGCCTATGTGGGGATAGGCGCCCTCGGCTGTCCGTCGCGTACGAAGCCGCGATTTCTCGAGGCATTGTCGCGGGGCAAATTCGGAGGGATTGCTGACCGACCTAATGTCCGATAACAGGTATTATGTAAAGTGAGGCTGAAGCCATCACAGTGCGTTTGCTTGGTTGGGGGTCTTGTGGGTGTTCTTCTGGTTTCTTAGTGGCCGCTGATAGCTGACGGCTTTTAGCCGTTTTACATCTTGTACTTCCCCAGATCTTCGTCGTTCAACCCTTCCAGATATTTCCGCAGCTCTTCGGCGCTGACTCGATCCGATAAATTCTCGGCCTGCTTCGCATTCTTCAACACAATCTCATCCACGAAAATCGGACAGTCCACTCGCAACGCCAGCGCCAGCGCATCCGACGGACGCGAATCAATGCTGACTACCTCGCCGCCGCGCTCCAGCCAGATCACCGCATAGAACGTATCCTCGCGCAGTTCCGTCACAACAACTTTATGCACCTGCGTCTCCAGCCCCGTCAGCACATTTTTGATCAGATCATGCGTCATCGGCCGCGGCGTGTTCACCTTCTCCATCTCCAGCGCAATCGCATTCGCCTCATAAACCCCTACCCAGATCGGCAACACCGATTCCCCCGCCACATCCTTCAAAATCACAATAGGCGTATTCGTCACCGGATCCATTAAAAGGCCACGGATGGTCATTTCTACTTCCATTGGGAGCTCCTGAAAACGCCGCTTCTTCCTTAAGTACAGGCTTCTTCGCCCTTTATATCACCAATTCTCCTAGGAGGCTGTTGGGAAAGCTTTGGGTTGCTTTTACTTTTACGTATGTTCCCGGTTTGAGCGAGGATTCGGCCGGAGCGGTGAAGTTCAGGGTTTTGTTGTGGGACGTGCGGCCGATCCACTGTCGACGGGCGTCGTTTTTGCCTTCCACCATTACCTCTAAGGTATCTCCTATATATTTCTGGTAGCGTTTGATTTGTATTTCTCTTTGCCTGGCCATCAACACTTCCAGTCGCCGGGACTTCTCCTGATCCGGGATCGCATCTTCTAATGCGAGTGACGGGGTGTTGGGACGCGGCGAATATTTGAACGTGAAGACGGCGTCGTAGCCGACTTCGTCGAGCAAAGATAAAGTCTCGGCGAAATCTTCTTCGGTTTCGCCGGGGAAGCCGACGATAATGTCACTGGTGATGCTGATCTGACGTTTTGCCGACTTCATCCAGGCGATGCGTTCGAGATACTCCTTGCAGGTGTAGAGACGCTGCATGGCCTTGAGCACGCGGTCTGAGCCGCTCTGGACGGGCAAGTGCACGTGGTCGCAGAGCGTGGCGATGGCATCGATCGCGTCGACGATGTCGCGTCCAAAGTCTCGGGGATGAGAAGTGGTGAAGCGCACTCGGCGAATCCCTGGGAGTTCTCCTACAGCGGCCAGCAATTCCGCGAAGCTCTTCTTCCCTGCCGGATCTTTATACGAATTTACGTTCTGACCGAGCAGTTGAATTTCCGTGTAGCCGAGATCGGCCATCTGGCGGGCTTCGGCGAGGACCGACTCCGAGGTGCGGCTGCGTTCTTTTCCGCGCGTGAACGGGACTACGCAGTAGGCGCAGAATTTGTCACAGCCTTCGATGATGGTGATGTATCCGCGATGCGGGTTGGTGCGGGCGGTGAATTCAGTCTCGAAACATTTGTCGGTTTCGCGATCGTCGAGTCCGGTGATGCGGAGCGGGCTTCGGGCTTCGGGCTTCCGGCTTCCCAACTCTTGCGCTGCAGCCTGATTCCCTGCTTCGAGTTGCACCAGCATTTGCGCAAGGTTGCGGTAGGAGGCCGATCCGCAGACCACCGACACATGCGGGGCGCGCTCGAAAATCTTTTCGCCTTCCTGCTGGGCCACGCAGCCGAGCACGCCAAACTTCTTGCCCTGGGCCAGCAGCTTCTTGTAGTCCGCCAGACGATGGAAAACTTTCTGCTCCGCCTTATCCCGGATGGAGCAGGTGTTGTAAAGAATCAAATCCGCCTGCTCGACCGTTTCCACCTGCTGGTATCCTTCGTGCACCAGCGTGCCAATGACCTTTTCGGAGTCATGCACGTTCATCTGGCAGCCGAAGGTTTCGAGGTAAAAGGTCTTGTGTAGATCCCCAGACATTTTCACAGTATAACCGCCCCTCGTCATCCTGAGCACCGCGCTCTTTGCGGGCCGAAGGACCAATGGACTTGCCAGGGGCACCAACGGCACCGGGACATTACATTAGGCGCGGCGATGTGGATTTCGGCGACGATGGAATCGTTGTCGAAAGTGACGACGGATTTGGCAGTGCTGGTCATGGTCGACTCTTTTTATGGTCGCTTCGGAGGCCCCACTTCCCGTAAACGGCACGAGAAGTGGGGGCCGCGGTTTCGTTGCCGGTCCATCTCGCTTGACAGCAATTATTTCTGGGCGACTTCGTTTCGCTTCAAGTCGAAGAATTCTTTCATCTCTTTGCCTTGGCCGGCGGCGAAGGTCCAGTCCTCGGTGTGATGGTTGGCGTCGATCATGATGAATATGACGCGCTGCATGTGGCCGGCGTCCGGGCTCTCGAGATTGGTGGCGTCGAAGAAATTGAAAGTGATGGTCTTGCCATCAGGCGAAGCCGTAGCGGCCATGCGGGGCTGATTGCCGGCGCTGCAGTAGTGCGTGAGGACGAGACGGTTGGGGCCGTCGAGATGAAACATGGAGATCATGTCTTCGGGACCCTTGCCCATGATTTCGCTCATCAGGGCGGACCCACCAGCGGTGTCCCGGAAGGAAACCTGCACGGGCTTGCCTTGAGCATTCTTCCCTTCCCACGATCCGGTGAGGGTCTTGAGTTGATCGAGAGATTTCTGGGCGGCGGTTTGGGTGAGTGCCGCCGTCGCGGTAAGCAGCAGGATTATTGAGAGCGTGATGCGCAGGGGTTTCATTTCAGCGATCTCCTTTTAGGGTGTTGGTATTCGATTTCGGTTCATGGCCCGGACCGTTTTCGTTGGCGTACTCGGCTTCGACGAACGTTTTCAAGTTTGGCAGGTTCACTTTCCAAAAAGCACGGTATTGAGCGATCCAAGAATCGACGGCGCGGAGCGGATCGGGATTGAGTTGATAGACGCGGTGACGGCCTTCGCGGTGTTCTCGTACCAAGTGTGCGCGGCGGAGAAGACGAAGGTGTTTAGAGATGGCGGGACGGGAGACGAGGAAAGCCTGGGCGATTTCTCCGGCGGGCTGGCTGCCACGGCGCAGCAAATCGAGGACGGCGCGACGGGTGGGATCGGCAAGGGCCTGGAAAGTGGCTTCGGAGGAATGTGTAACCGAACGGTTTCGCATAATGCGTAACCTTACAGTTACGGGATTGGGATGTCAAGGCCAAACGTTCATGGATGTCGGTAGCGCATGATATGTCCGGTTGAATTAGCACATGAAATGTCCGCTTTTCAGGCGGTGAGAGTAGGAGACCATGCGGAGCATGGATTCCTACTCGAAGACCGCCATGGAGCGGGCTA
>JBEKUD010000242.1:0-6347 GCA_049515395.1 Candidatus Sulfotelmatobacter sp.
TAGTAGAGGTTGGAGATGCCTGCGGCCACAGCATTTCCGGCCAGCTCGGATGTGTTGAAGTGGTTGCGGCCATCATCGCCGCGAGTGATAACTTCCCGGCTTATCGCATATCCAGTTCGCTTCCAAAATCCTCCTGTGCCTTTCACAAAATATCGGGGATCCTGGTGCAGAGCGACTGGAAATAGCCCTTCACTCATAATGTTGCCAATTGCTTGGTCTGCGAATGCTCCTCCGTAATATTTGCCAAATCCCTGCGCTCCTGTTCCGAACGAGCTGTACTGCTTCTGAGCCATGGATAGCCCGGCGAAAATACCAGCCACCAGAAACGCTGAGGGATCGAAAGAGTCGTCCAATGCAACTTTCATCTTCTCTGCAGTCGTCAACGGTTTGATCTCCGCGGCGTTTTCGTCCGAGCGATAGTTGGGGATTATCCAGAAGATGTGATTCTTGCTCGGTTGATGCTGCGGTTCGCTCTGCGCAACGCTGGTTGAACCCGACTGAGTCTGACTTGCGCTTGGCGCATCTGGCAGCCTTGACGGTTCCTGTCCAATCGCCACAACTCCTCCCACCAACAAGTTAGCGGAGACCAGTACACGGCAGACCATAGGAACAAACGAAGATGAGAGCAACCTCCTCATACTACTAAGGTTGATGCACGTTGGAGCGCCTCGCGAGGGAACATGAACAACTTGTCATTTGTTCGCCACGATGAATTCATTCTGTAGCTGATAATCTTCCTCATGGGATCTTGGGACTGCGATCGGACGATGCGTTACCGACAGCTCGCGGTCGTAGTTCTGATTTTGATCTTTGCGCCTCTCACTCGCATCGTCAAATTCTGCCGCTCCACGTAGAGTGACCCAGATCCAAAGCATGTGAGCACTTCGCGAAAATAGTATGCAAAAATCGCTATCAGCCTGATTTGCGTTTTTGGAAGGCACGCCGATCCTTGGTGAAGAAACACAGGGTAGCTAGATTCTCGCTTCCCTATCACGAATAACGGGGCAAGCGGATGATAGTTACTAGCATCAGGAGCGCCCGAAAGGACCGCCAACCGGCGTTGGAGACGCACGCCGGGCCCTCGGAATGCTTCAAAGCCCTCGCCACGCCCGTCCGTGAAATCTTGTAAGCCTTTGCGAGCTGGGCCAAACTTAGTCCGCGGGCACGGTCGCGGAGCAAGGCTGGACGATCAATCTCAATCGGCTTCCTACCTAAAACGCGACCTTCGAGCCTGGCACGTCTCAGCCCTGCGCGGACCCTCTCTATAATTAAGGCTACGCTCGAACTCCGCCACCGCCGAGACGATCACGATGACAGCCCTGCCGGGTGGTCCGCCGGTATCGAGGTTCTCGCGAAATGACACGAACTCGATGCCCAGATGGTCTAGCGTATCGAGCATTTCGGGAGTGTCCGCTACCCCTCCCAGTCCACCCACGATCTCTCCTTCCGAGCCGCCAAAAAACTCCTGAGCGCAGTATTCCGTTCAATTGTCGCTTCCGATTTGCGCGCGGCGCCTCTGTGCCCCTAGAATGAGTCAAGTTCGCGGTTCACCCAGTTCAGGCTCAGTGGTCGCAGGAATCGCCGTAGCGATTGTCTCTGATTTCACTTTGCCCCCTCAGTTCTGCTTCGCTGTGTCGTGCTCCCAAAGTTCGGAGCAGTCAACGCACACGATGCTTCCGTCTCTCAGAATGTAAAAGTCATCTGTCGAATGGCTGCAACTCTCGCAGCGAGAGCCACATTCCCGGCCCGTTTCAATTTCTGATGGGTTCATTTGCAGACTCCTTATCTGCCGCATCCGCCTGCTAGGCGTTCCACCGTGGACGTTATAGGTTCGTCTCGGTTGGGGAGTCGGAGCATGTACGAGTCGCTCTGGATGCTAAACGGATTCTATTGCCTGCGGCTGTCGGTCGATATGGCCCGAAAGTTTGGCGGGTAATCAATCGGGGGATGGCCGGAAGGAGCAAAGGAAAAAGTGAAACCTTCGATCTGGTCATCGCTGACGAGTGTCGCCGGGGATACACGTCTGCTGAAGAATCTATATGGCGCAGAACACTTGATCACTTCGATGCTGTAAAGATCGGCCTCACCCCACGTCTCTGGCCGGTTTGGCCGATAAGAAGTTGCGTGCCACGCCGGCACAATTATGCGACGCGCTGAGTGCCTGCACGGAGCTCAACCCGGTTTACCGCCGGCTCCTGAAGATGGTACTGGAGGAATTGCAATTCCTCGAGCAGCAGATTGTCAAGCTGGAGCAGGAGATGGCGGGTCTTCTCATCCAGCACCAGGAGGCAGTGCAGCGGCTCGCTGAGGTGCCCGGTCTAGGAGTGGCCTCGGCGCAGCAGATCATTGCCGAAGTGGGTGCCAAAGCCGCGACGTTTGCTTCGCAGAAGCACTTGTCTTCCTGGGTGGGAGCGTGCCCCGGAGATGACGAGAGCGCGGGAGTATCCACCAGCCACCGCTCCCCCAAGGGCAACCGCCAAATGCGGCGCATTCTCAATCAATGCGCCAACGCTGCGGTCCGGACGAAAGGAAGCATCTTCGAGATCGTGTATCGCCGCCTCGTACTACGCCTGGGACACAATCAAACTATCGGGGCAATTGCCAATCGCCTCTGTCGGCTGATCTGGATTATCTTGCACCGAGGGGTCCGCTACCAGGAACGCGGCCAGGTCGTGTGCGAAAGGTTGAAGCGAACACGCACCGCGCGTATGATCCGGCAGCTTCGAAGCCTCGGCTATCGCGTCGAACCGCTGACTGTTCAAGTCAACCCAGCATGAGACCGGGGCGGGCGGCAGCGGCGGGATTTTCGACCCTGCCCGTCACTCGCCCAGAATTGTAGGCAAGCATCTGGGTGCGGCCTTCAGGTTACTTGGCCGGACTGAGATATAGGTCCAGCCAGTCGAGTGTCTCCTTAATGATCCCGTTTCGCGGCGGGACGTGACCCGTATCAAACAGCGCGTTCCGCTTGTCTTTTGCAGGCGTGCCCAGCAACCGTAGCAAGGGCAACTGGCATGTGTTCAGCGGAGTATCGAAATCATATCTGCCATTGATCATCAAAACCGGGATCGTCACCCGAGGCGCAAAATTGACAGGGTCGACCTCAGGCGGTTCCGGTTCGGAGGGCAGCCCTCCTCCCACCAGCACCGCAACTTTAACGCGCTTATCTTGGGCAAGCACTCTAGGTCCAAAACTGGCTCCCCAACTGAAGCCGTAGAAGCCCAATTTCCCCTGGTCCACGTCGGCGCGAGTGTCCAGGTAGTCAAGCGACCTGAAGAAATCCTTCGCCTGCTCGATGGTCACATCCCGCCAGATAGTAGATCCTCCTTCGTCGCTCTCGACGTGTCGCTCATAAGTGCCCTTGTACACCGGATACAATAACGCTCGGCCGCTCTTAACGATGAAGTCTATGCGGCGCATATCCAGATTTTCGCTCGACCTCAGGTCGTGCGCCCCCGAGTGGGGGAAATAAATGACGGTCTGGTACGGCGGAGGGACGCGTTTCGGAAGGAACATGTATGCGATGACTCGCTCGTTTCCGTATGCAGCATTGAAGGTGACTTTTTGTTTTGTCCAGTTGTCGGAGCTATCGTCTGTCAACTCTAGGCTTGGCTTTAGGTCCGACTTGTCATAGGCATAGAACCTTTTATAAATCTCGAAAACCTGGTCTGAGACAGGTCTCTCCTTGTTATAGTCCCGCGTCAAATGCTCGATCGGCTGTCTCAGAGCTTCCGCGTTGGCTCCAGGATCGCCCAGATTCTTCATGCACCGAAATCCGTAAGTGGGCAACCGGTCAAAGGGAGATTGGGCATCATCATCGACGAACATATACATGGCTTCATTCCAACCACCGCCGAGAATGTAGCGGCGGTCCCCAGAGCGGTTCCAGCACCACTCTTTTACGTTTCCTGCCATGTCATAGGTCCCATACGGATTGATTCCGCCGAGGCTGCCCACGCGAACCGGCCCGTTGCCTGCAAAGTTGCTGAACCTCACGCTGTCCGAGAAAATCTCAACATTTGCTGCGTTATACCAGTGATAGACGGTGGGAAGACTCTTTCCTGCGAACTCCGCATAAGCCGCAGCTTCGTACCAACTCACTCCGCCCACGGGAAAATCGTCCTGCCCCTGAGCATAATCTCCCTGCTCCCAAGTCGCGGGACCCAGCTGCCCGGTGCGATCGCGGAATTCTTTCATGGCTTCGTCCCAGGTCAGAGTGCGCTCGCCTTTCACGAATGGCTCTTTCCAGTACTCGGGCTTTTTGTAGCCTCCGGCGTCTACGAATTTCTTGAACTCGCGATTCGTGACTTCATATTTGTCCATCAGGTAATCGGGCAACTCGACGGCTTTGGTGCTTCCCCACTGAAAATGTCCCCCCGTGACATGCACCATCTCGGGCGGGAGACTGCCTTCGGGATCTAGCGTAAAGCTGATTGCGGAGTGTGTACCCGCGGCTGCTTCCACGGTGCGATACCCTGGCTTCGAAATCTTCCAGCGCATATATCCGAACGGCAGCCGCACGTTATCGAGTGGAGCTTTACCCAGCCGCTGCCACACGCCATTCACGTCGGCATAGGCCTTCATGAAGACGTCGGCGCCCGGGGGAGTAGTTCGGATTGAAACGACGACTGAATAGTCCCGATCCAACTTGGCGAGAAGGGGATCGCTCGGGATGTATTGTTTCGCTTTCTGTGCCAGGTTAAAAGCAGAGACGTATTGCCCGTTCTCAACCAGGCGCGAGATTTCTGGGATCGCCTGCTCCCTGGCCCAGCGGACCCTGGCATTGTGATGGACGAGCCAGGTTACACCGCCCGCCAGCAGCAGAATCATGAGCACAGCTGGAACCACGACAAACGGCTTCCGGATCACCTGAGTAACTGGTACCGCGGCGACTGTACCTGAGACCAGCTCTCGTTGCAGTCGTTTGAGATCCTCGGCCAGTTCGCGGGCCGATTGATATCGCTTTCCACGATCCTTCTCCAGCGCCTTGCTGATGGTGCTCCCTAATCCCTTGGGCACGCGGGGATTCAACTGGACTGGCGGCGCCGGTGCCTGGTGCAGGATTCCATCGAAGATTATTGCGGAAGTTGGTCCATCGAACGGCCGCTTGCCCGTCGCCATCTCATACAGCACCGCTCCGAGAGAAAAAATGTCTGTGCGTCCATCCAGTTCTTCGCCCCGCGCCTGTTCCGGAGACATGTAGGCAATCGTGCCCAGAGCCAGGCCCGGGCTGGTGAGCGACTCCTGCAAAGTCTGAGTGGGCGCCGCCGAAAGCGCGGTTTCGCCCTCGGCTGGCGGGCGCGGAGCCACCGCCTTGGCGAGTCCGAAATCAAGTATCTTAGCCTGCCCCCGCTTGGTTACGAAGATGTTTCCCGGCTTAATGTCGCGATGAATAATGCCTTCGCAGTGAGCGGCGTCCAACGCATCGGCCAACTCAGCGCCCAGCGCGACGATCTCTTCGGTAGGAAGCGCCCGGCCTGCAATGCGGTATGCGAGCGTCACGCCGGTGAGCAATTCCATAGCGATGAAGGGGCGACCTTGATATTCGTCTACTTCATAAATGGTGCAGATGTTGGGATGGTTCAGAGCCGAGGCTGAACGAGCCTCACGGCGGAACCGCTCCAGCGTGGCCCGATCGGTGGCAACTTGCTCAGGAAGGAATTTTAGGGCAACCGCGCGGCCCAGCTTTGTGTCCTCGGCCGCGTAGACCACGCCCATTCCACCGGCGCCAAGTTTCTCAGTAACGCGGTAGTGCGAGATGGTTTGGTCGATCATTGGGCTGAAATCTTAGGACCTGAGGTTTGTCATGTCAATGAAGATACGAACGCGCGATAACTGTTGAAACATCGCCATGTCCACTCAGAACGCCGCAAATTGGCTGCACGCTGGGCGGTTTGTGGGCTACTCTTACCTTAGACCACGTGCATAGGTTTATCGACTCTTCGACAAGGCCACCCGCGGATAAACTACTGGAGAGAACCCTACGGGCTACGAATAATGTTGCGCTCGTACTGCCACCAAGGTTGGACACTCAAGAATTTGATGGGTTGCCCGTTCACGAACTTCAAAAACTGTATCTGAATCAAAGTCATGAACTGTATTGCCTTTACTTCGGTGATCTGGCGCTATCGGCGGGCGAGACGGAACTAAGGGCATGAAAATGCCGCACGGATAGGTCGTCAGTTAAAGATCAAGAAGATCGCCGTAGTTGTTGATAAATCGCGGTTACACTGACCTCGATCGGGCAATTTCTCAAATGAGTTCCATATGGGCTTGCAGCCCACCCATAGGAATGAAAATTAGGTCGAATCGGCGGTACGATCATCTGGCGTGGACGGCCAAGGTCGAAA
>JBEKUD010000243.1:0-6325 GCA_049515395.1 Candidatus Sulfotelmatobacter sp.
AGCTGAGACATGCGCTTTCGATTTCGATGCCGTCTTTCTCTGGCGTACCGTCAATTCGCCTTCGCCACGACTCTGGCGGCATTCGTGGCCTCCAGCCCAGGCCAACAGGTCAAGCCTTCCTCACCCGTTGAGCCGATCGCCAACTTCATTGATGTAGCCGAGAAAGCTGGCCTGACAACGCAGGAAATCTTCGGCGGCATCGATACCAAGAAGTACATCATCGAGACCACGGGCACCGGCGTCGCCATCTTCGATTACGACAACGATGGCTGGCCCGACATCTTCTTAGTGAACGGGACCCGGCTTGGGGCATCTCGCGGTCCATCCGCGCCCAGCAATCATCTCTACCGTAACAATCACGATGGCACTTTCACCGACGTGACCGCGAAGGCCGGCCTGAACGAAACGGGCTGGGGACAGGGCGTCTGCGTCGGAGACTACGACAACGATGGCTGGGAGGATCTCTACGTCACTTACTACGGCCAGAACCGCCTCTACCACAACCAGCACGGCGTTTTCACTGAAGTGGCAGAGAAGGCTGGAGTCGCTGGATCGGGAAAAGCCTGGGGCACAGGCTGTGCCTTCGTTGACTACGATCGAGACGGACGGCTCGATCTCATCGTGGCAAACTATGTGGACTTTGATCTTGCGACCGCGCCTGCACCGGGCGAGCGACCCACCTGCATATGGAAGGGCGTTCCCGTGATGTGCGGCCCGCGCGGGTTACCCGGCGCAAAGAATATTCTTTATCACAACCTGGGCGACGGCACATTTGAAGACGTCACTACGAAAGCCCACATCGATCGAACCGACGGACATTACGCCTTCAGCGTTTCCACTCTGGATTTCGACGAGGACGGCTGGCCCGATATCTTCATCGCCTGCGACAGCACGCCCAGTATCCTTTATCGTAACCACCACGATGGTACGTTCACTGACGTAGCGGTAACTGCAGGAGCTGCCTTCAACGAAGACGGTCGCGAGCAGGCAGGCATGGGTTCAACCATTGCCGATTACAACGGCGACGGCCATCTGGATATCTTCAAGACAAATTTCTCCGACGATACTTCCACTCTGTATCGTAACAACGGCGACGGCACCTTCACCGACGCCACTTCCTCGGCGGGACTTGGTTTGTATACCCAGTACCTGGGCTGGGGAACAATGTTTCTTGACTTCGATAATGACGGCTGGCCCGACTTGATGTTGGTCAATGGCCACGTTTATCCCGAGGTCGATAGCCAGCACCTGGGTAGCAGTTACAAAGAGCCGCGCATCCTATATCACAATAACGGGGACGGCACGTTCTCCGACATTTCGGCCTCAGCCGGATCCGGCATCAGCTCCGTGGCTTCGTCGCGCGGCCTCGCAGTGGGAGATTTGTGGAACGATGGTCGCATGTCCGCCGTGATCAGCAATATGAATGCCGCACCCAGCCTGCTGGTGAACCAGTTTCGCAACCCCAATCACTGGATCGCAATTCGCACCGTGGGGACGAAATCGAATCGTGACGGCATCGGTGCCCGGGTTTCCGTGAAGACCGCCAACCGGGTTCTGGTCGATGAAGTGCGCAGCGGTTCCAGCTACGTTTCCAATAGCGATATGCGAGTGCACTTCGGCCTGGGATCGGCCGCAAGAATTGAATGGGTAGAGATGCGTTGGCCGAGTGGTCTGGTGGAAAAATTTGCCGATCTCGCCGTAGACGCAATTCATACGGTGAAAGAGGGAACTGGTGCGGCAGTCCCGCCGGAAGCGAAGAAGCCGTGAACCGCCTCGGTTAGTTACGTTTTCTTCGTGTCACTTTGTGCCCTCTGTGGTTCACTCAGGAAGTTTTCCTCCAGCTTATTTCATCAATTTGAAATCTTTCGTGAACTGCATCGTCCGGCTGATTCCCTCGCCCTCTTTCACAAAAATCAACTGGTTCGCTTTCACGTCTTTCAGCGTGTCGAGGTGACCACTGGGCCAGCGGATTTCGAGCACCTCCACTTTCTCGGCCTTCCCCAATCCAAAGTGCACTCGCAAATCGCTTTGCGAGATATAACTGCCCCCGCTGCGCACTTCGTCAATCTGTTGATGCGGTTTCGCTTCCCCAGCAGGATGCGTCGTGCAAGTCAGCCGCGCTCCAATCCCGCTGCGGTTCGACTTCGTTCCGATGGTGCGAATCTTGATCCAGTTATTCTCCACCTTGGAATCGCAACGCAATAACTGCGGATAATCGTTGACCGTGTTGACCACCACGTCGATATCGCCGTCATTGTCGAAGTCACCGAACGCGCATCCGCGGCACGGCGCCGGATTCGAGATCCCCGACCCCGCCTGGAAGGAAACGTCGGCAAAATGCCCATTGCGCAGATTGCGGTAAAGCAATTTCCGCTGAGGATAGCCCGCCTCGGTTTTCAGCTGCTCGACCTCGGGATAGACGTGGCCGTTGCAGATCAAAATGTCAGGCCAGCCGTCGTTGTCGAAATCGAAAAATCCGCAACCCCAACCCAGAAATTGCGTGTGCGCCCCCAACCCCGCGGTGAACGTCGCGTCGTCGAAGTTCCCTCCGCCAAGGTTGTGATAGAGCGAAGGCGTGTCGCCCGCGAAGTTTGTCTTCAGCAGATCGAGGTTGCCATCCAGATCATAATCTGCGGCGGATACTCCCATACCGGCCTGCGGCTTCCCGTCAGGACTGAGAGCGCAGCCGGCCTCGACCGCAATGTCTTCGAACGTTCCGTTTTTCTTATTGTGATAAAGCGCACTGGCCGTGGAGTCGTTGGCCACGTAAATGTCAGGCCAGCCGTCGTTATCAAAATCGGCGGTGAGCACGCCCAATCCGTACGTACCGTTCGCGCGAAAAATTCCGGCCGCTTCCGAGAGGTCGCTAAATGTCCCGTCTCCGTTGTTGTGGTAAAGAATATTCTTCCCACCCTGCAGTCCCGGCGGGCCGCATGCGACAAGCACGCCTTTGTAAAGACACGGACCTGACTCCGGTACCGGCGCAGTGGCCAGATCCATATCGATGTAATTGGCAACGAACAGATCGAGGCGTCCGTCTCGGTCGTAATCTAGGAAGGCACATCCCGTGTTCCACCGTGTGCCCTTGCCCGCCACGCCCGCCTTCACACTTACGTCGGTGAAGGTTCCATCTCCGTTGTTGTGATAGAGAACATTCTTGCCGTAATACGTTACGAACAAGTCTTCCCAACCGTCATTGTCATAGTCGCCGACACACACCCCTTGTCCCCAGCCGGAATGCGCTACTCCAGCTTTGGCGGTCACGTCCGTGAAAGTGCCATCGCGATTGTTGTGAAAAAGATGGGACGTGGGTTCGCTGCCGGCCGGGAATCCTTCCAACCGCCAGCCATTCACCAGAAAAATATCGAGCCATCCGTCGTTATCGTAGTCATAAAACGCGACCCCGCAACCAGTGGTCTCGAGCAGATATTTGTTCTTGTGCTCGCCGCCGAAGATCGTCTTCACGCTCAGGCCGGATTCGCGAGCCACATTCAGAAAACTCACTCCCAGGTCGTTGCCTTCAGAGAGCTCTTTCTTCGGACCGTCTTTCTCGTCCTCCATGGACTGAGCTCGCAGCCACCTGGGATTCGCGAGTCCGAGGACGCTCTCCAGCGACAAGACCAGACCGGATCGGCTAAAAGATTTTAGGAATACGCGGCGTGAAGGAGACAAGAGGTTGGTTCCTGCTGAACTGCGATCGCGCTAAATTCGCCCCTTCATCCTTATATTCAGTGCACCCTGACTTTGCAAGCTCCGGCAGATTTTCCGGTCGCCTGCAGTCCAGTCCTTTGTACGCCTTTCTAGGTCGGCATTTTCCCCGCGTGCGAGCCTAAGCAACGGCTGCCGATGCCCGCTCGACTGACTTCGCCGGAGTCAGCACGATCAGGGCTACACCGATGATGACGAGCGCAGCCACGCCCAGCAGTTCTCCGCGCGCGATCAGATTGCGGAATGCCTGCACCGCCATAAGCGCGGCGTGGGCGAAGCTCGACCATGCCGTGAAAGCAATCAGGCTGCGATTCGCCGATGGATTACGGGCTGCCAGCAGCAAGAAAATGCCGAGTGTGACATAAAGGCTAAGCATCATCGCCAACCCAGGCTCGCGCTTCACAAACATCGTCAGGGGATAAACTAGAGCCGAAAAAAGCAATCCCACCAACATCAACACAACCTTGAGTGCTCGTTCTCGACGCATGGCAGCCCTCCCTTTAGTCATCGCCAACCACTATTTTGATCCCGGACGGTTATTGCAGCTTCGCGTACTCCGTTTTCGCTTCTTCGGGATGGGAATGTCGGGGTCGGGGTCGGGGTCTTTCCAGAGCGTGAGGAAATCTTGGTATGCACTCTTCGCCTTCGCGGTGTCACCTCCCATCGCGTAGGCGCGACCGATTTGCAGATGAACTAACGATCCCGTCACAGAGGTCAGCACGATGACCTTGTGATCCAATAACTTTTGGAAACTTTTGGAATTCAGCGGCTTCGGCAGTTCCACTGTGCGCCAACAAGTAGGCTTGGCCGCGAAGATAGGCTGGGTAGAGTGTTCCCATTTGCAGTGGTGGTGGGCTACCCAGTTCGTCGGGCGCATCGGCTTCCAGATAGACCAAATCTTGCGATGAATTGCCTTTGTTGATTTCGACGGCGGCATCTATCGTCTGCACCTAGGCTAGAAGGTGGGAATGTGGCGAACCGCCCGAGCACGGGCTCGTGGATTCAGGGGATTTCCGAGGCACGACGCTGTGTACTCCAATGCTAAGTAGGTGAAAAACTTTCCATGTTAAATGACTACTATAGGTGACGGCTGTGCTCCCAATGTATGGGTGTTCATCAAAAGCGCCTGAGCAGCGGCTTGGTCTCCGGGTCTGGCGAAGAAGTACCCTTGCACGAGCTCGCACTTCAGCTGTTTAAGCACTCTGACCTGCTCTGCCGTTTCAGCACCTTCGGCTACAACCTTCAGCCCAAGGTTGTGAGCCAGCATAATGATAATGCGTACGATCTCACTTGTTTCGCTGTCGGTGTCAATTTTAGAAATGAAGGCGCGGTCAATCTTCAAGGAGTCTACCGGGAATCCTTGCAAACGGCTCAGGGAAGAGTACCCAGTTCCGAAATCATCAATACTTATGTGAACTCCCAGTGCCTTGAGTTCTGAGAGAACTAGACTCGACTTTTGTGGGTCTGCCATCGCAATGGTTTCCGTGATCTCCACGTTGATACTCTTTGGCGGGATTCCAACTTCGCCCAAAATAGCTTTGATCTGAGCCACCAGGTCCGGCTGGGCAAACTCCTTTGGGGTGATGTTAACGCTCATCGTCAACGGTGGATCGCAAGGAAATTGAGAGTGCCATGCACGAAGCTGCGAGCATGCTTCACGCAGCAACTGGCGGTTCATGGGCAGAATAATTCCAGTCTCTTCAGCGATCTGGATGAAGTGACCAGGCGAGAGGAGGCCTTCCGGTCGCTGCCATCTGCTGAGTGCCTCAAAGCCAGTAATTTTTCCGCTCTGCAGCGACAAAATGGGCTGATAGTGAACTCGGAATTCGCCCAGTTCCAGTGCTCGGCGCAGATCAGTTTCGAGCCGTAATCTCTTGACCGCGACGGTGTGCATCGCGGCGTCAAAAACCTGGCAGCGTGCTTTTCCTTCCCGCTTGGCTCGGTACATCGCTATTTCGGCATCGCGTACCAACTCTTCTGAATTGATGTATGAGGCCGAGCAATAGGCGATGCCGATACTGGCGGTCGTAACCACCTCCTGTCCCCCCACCACAAAGGGAATGCCCAATCGCTCCTGAATGCGCTCGGCGACTCGAATGGCGTCGCCGCAATCACTGATGTCCTCCAGCAGGACGGTGAACTCATCGCCGCCAAGCCTCGCAAAACTCACAAAAGTGCTTGTATCTCCCATTCGGCCCAAGCGCGACATCGTATCCGCACTTCGGATGGAAACAGTCAAACGGCGGGCAATTTGTATTAGAAGGGCGTCTCCTGCCGCGTGGCCCAGGCTGTCATTGAAGACCTTGAATTCATCGAGATCAATGAACAACACAGCAAACTTATAGCTTGTGTGCCTCTGAGATAATGCGAGCGCATGTCGCACGCGATCCAGAAACAGGGTGCGATTCGGCAGATTGGTCAAAGCGTCATGCAAAGCATTGTGCGCGATCGTCTCTTCCGCCCGCTTGCGCTCCGTGATATCACGATTGACGATGACCAGTCTGTCGGTCTGACCCTCTTCATTTTGAATCGCGGTGGCGACCGATTCCAGAATCCGCCATGTTCCATCCTTGTGGCGCATACGGTATTCAAGCCGCTCTCCGCATCCTGTAAGTCG
>JBEKUD010000244.1:0-6235 GCA_049515395.1 Candidatus Sulfotelmatobacter sp.
CTTAGGCCCTACAACGACCCGCATCTGCTGAATATAGTTCTAATGCCGCAATCGCACGATCAGATTGTTCGCGAGAGATTGCGCTTGCATTTATCGACCGAATCGTGGGACGCCATGATTCCGACAGAGGCGCCGTCATCCGCACGAACCCAACCTGAAGTCGGTATCCGAGCCCATTCGCCCGAAAGGCCCCGTGCGGAGCTTCTAGTTTTGGCGACCTTTCGCCCCTGGCCCACGGACCTTCTGAATAGGCCAGATCGCAGCGCAATAACGAAGTCCCGTGTGGTAATGTCGCACTTCAGCAAGCCTCCGGCGGTTGGCGACGTTGCCGACAAACTGCGAGTCACAGGGCTGCACGCTTTGCCGCAAAGAATGGACCGTGATTGGGTGCCGTTCGATGGGATTGACTCGCGGACAAGTGAGTCGTCGTTTTGACCCTCCGGCACGGGCCACACAAATTGAACGTAACGGTCGATTGTGTGCGGAACAGATTGAGGCGAACGGATCTTACAGTCCATGAAAAGCGGTGGGCTCTCGGCGAATAGTTAGCTCTCGACTTCAGGCCAGTCTTCGACGATCCACCAGATGGTCGGCGGCGGCACTTTGGGACAACACCGAAAGCCTCTGTTTGCTGCCACATTTCAGCTATCTAATTCCGATGCGGTTCTCCTCAACTGCTAGAATGACCACTGAGGCGGTCACGTGGATTCGCCTGAAAGGCTGCAGTAGTCAAATCAAGCCCACTTACCTCGATAGCAAAGAGACCCGTCTGAAGCCAGGCGGCGGGAGCATTGGAGTTGAAAACCTCGGTTAGCGCTTCGGGGTTTGTGCGCCTTGTGGAGCGTTAAATCAGCCGCAGGCGTGAGGCACTTTTGTGTCACCCCGATTAAATCGTCCACCTTCGCTTCGAAGGAGATTCTCTATCGTCCTCAGTCTCCTGCGCACGTGGCGGCCTCCAGCCGCTCAACTGTTCCAACCGCTTTCGCAATTCATCCCCGCAGGTTAGGCGGGCCATACAGTGCTTACAGTCCGGGCTGTGAATTCTCAGAAGAGACAATACGTAGCAGACCCGAGGTCTCAAGTTCATAATCATCTGGCCTGGGATTGAGCAGCGTATGAGACTGCGATAGACATGGCCGTGATCACAGTGTCCTCCGAAGCAGGCGAGAATTCCGATACACCTAGCGTCCAGGCCGCCAACTTGCGGTCGTTTGTTCGGGCGCGGTTAGAAACGGAAACCGCATGTGTCCTTCGGTTTTGGGCTCCGGGTCATTCTGTAAACTCAAGTCCCTCGAATATTGAAGCCACATCGTGCTTCGAAACAGTTCCGCCAATCTTTGTTTCAAATGATGATCCTCATTTCGCAATTTTGCCTTGCGGCGGACAGGTACACCCCCACCAGTGCACCGAGACCCGAACCATCCATGTAGTTCACATCGGTTAAATCCAACACGACGCGCTTCGATTCCCAGATGAGGCGGCGAATCGTGGTCTTTAACGTGTCCGCGCTAATCGATGTGATCCTTCCAGTGCAGCGGACAAGAATTTCTTCAGGGATTCTTACCGTTTCGATCTTTAATTCTGGGATGGGGATAGTAGTCGTGGCCACAGCAGGGCTCCTTGCGTTGAAGATTCGAACCAATATGGGGATTTTTCGGTTCGCTCAACGGTGTCGGGGGGCCCGAGAGCCAATGCAGCCAAGCCTGCGGGAGGATCAAAATGGGCTTGGCACAACGCACCTACAATACTCCCAGCGTCGGCAAAGTCAAGCGCGACTTTTCACTGCAACCTTATTGCAGCCTTGCGTACTCCGCCTTGGCTTGCTTCAGGATGATGGGGATGTCGGGATCGGCGTCTTTCCAGAGGGTGAAGAAATCTTGGTATGCGCTCTTTGCTTTCGCGGTATCGCCCGCCATCGTGTAGGCGCGACCGATTTGCAGATGCGCCAATGCTCCCGTCACAAAGTTCAGCACGATGCCTCTGTGATCCAGCAGCTTTCGAAATTCAGCGGCTGCCGCAATTCCGTTGTGTGCCAGCAAGTAGGCTTGGCCGCGAAGATAGGCTGGGTAGAGTGTTCCCATTTGCAGCGGCGGTGGACCGCCAAGTTCGTAGGGTACGGCGGCTTCCAGATATACCAGACCTTGCGATGAATTGCCTTTGTTGAGTTCGATGGCAGCGTTGACGGTCGGCAGCCAGTAGAGCTTCAGTAGGGTATTCGTTGCGTAGCTTTTCTCCAATTCCGCGACCAGTGTCGTGGCTCGGGAAATATCGCCAATTCGAGTAAGTGCGAGGGCTGCCAGCAGTTTCACATCCCGCCCCGAAGACAACGCCAAAGCCGCCGCGATACCTTGCTTCGCAGAAGCAGTGTCGCCCCACTCCGCCTCGCGTAGAGCAACATTCACCTGCCAAAGGGCCGCCGTCTCTTTTGAGTCTGCGCGAATGGCCGAGTCCACGGCTCTGCGAGAAAAGTCCCGTGCTCTGCTAGGGTGCCCATAGCAGGCTTCGGTATCGGACTGGGCCGAGAGCAGGCGGTCTTCGTCTCCGGGCTTACCCGCACCCCAAGCCAACTGCTGGTCCATCTGCGCAGCGTCTTCCCGAAGAAACGCAAGATAGTACATGAACAATCGCTGAAATCCGCTGTCTAATTTCCGCGCCAATGCTTCATCGAACGCAGCCTTGGCTTCATCCAGGCGGTTCAAAAAAAGGTAGTTCCCTCCCAAATTTGCATAACCAGCCCCGTCGTCAGGCTCAAGCCGCACTGATTCTTTAACTTCTTCGATAGCCTTTTCATATTGCCCTATGGAAGAGTAATTTACGGCCAAGTTGCCAAACGGAACGTAATCACGGGGATAGTTTGCTACCCACAGTTCATAGGTCTGCGCCTCCTTCTCCAGTTCTCCTGCGGCATAAAAATAATCCGCAGAGATACGCAGCTTTCCCCGTTCTGTAACCCGGTCGCGCAATCCATACGCCTTCGTTGCATATTCAAGAGCAAGCGACGGCTGCCCGAGGTTCCCGTATGATATCGACAAGGCCGCATACGCCATGGGGAAATTGGGATCGAGTTCAACGGCTCGCTTCAGAAACGGGATGCTGGGCGCGTCTCCTTTTTCTTTCCCGATTATGATGCCCATACTGTAGTTTTTCAGGGCTTCGAGCGAGGATGTCGTGGCCTCAATGGGAACATCAAACTTCTGCACCGAGGACAACGATTCTCCCAGCTTCGCACGTAGACTAGAAGCGGCTCGACTCAATGCCTTCAGAACATCTTCCTTGCTTGCGGCCTCGACCTGTGCTTTGGCTAAACTGTCTCCATTGCTGCAAGCCGCAGCACTCAGATTAATCAGGTAATGGCTGCCTAAGTTCGATACCTCTCCGCCCAGCAGGGCTTTGCTTCCCGTTCGCAGGCAAAGCTCCCGGCCCACGTCCATCGTGATGTGTTCAGTTGCGGGGCGGCCCATCATCCGTAGGGTCTCGCTGACCTTTCTGTCGGAGAGCACGTTCAAAAAGGGAGACTGCTCCAGTTCCACTGCGAGCGCCTGTTTCAGGGCATCATCAAAGACGGTATCGCCTGTCTTGTTGTCAAAGTCCGCCAGCACCACTGTATCCTTCTCGGTGAGCAGTGCAGCCTTCGTCGCTGGTGTCGCCGAACGCGAGCGGAAGTAGAATGTTCCCCCGATTGCAGCGACAAGTATTACAGCGACGGGAACCAGAAGCTTCCACAGTTTCCTGCCCGCTACGGGAACCTCGGCGACCTTCACGGCGCTCGATGACGGAGATGAAGCAAGCGCAGGCGAGGAACCTGATGCTGGCGACTGTGGTTGGGCGCTCTGAGATGCGCTCTCCTGTGCGACCGACACTGACCCCGAACTAGCCGGTACGCCGTGCCGAGATTCCGTTTCCCTTTTCAGCCGCTATAGATCAGCCCGCATTTCCGCCGCGCCCTGATAGCGTAGTTCGCGGTCTTTCTCCATCGCTTTCTTGATGATCCGTTCCAGTTCGGCTGGCACATCGGGATTCAGCCGTACCGCAGGAACTGGCTCACGATCTAGAATCTCCCGGAAGATGACCGCAGAACTCTCGCCACGGAAGGGCAACATCCCTGTTGCCATCTCGTACAGCACAGCGCCAAAGGAGAACAAATCGCTACGCGCATCCAGTTCTTTCGCACGCGCTTGCTCCGGCGACATGTAAGCAACCGTGCCGAGCGTAGAACCGGGGCTGGTGAGATGATCCGCGTCACCGAACCCGTCTGCGTGTTCAGAGACGCAACTTTGCTCGAAGAACTCGCTGTGACCATGACCTTCGCCAGTCCGAAATCCAGAACCTTGGCGTGCCCGCGCTGAGTCACAAAGATATTGGCGGGCTTGATGTCGCGGTGGACTATGCCTTCTGCATGGGCTGCGTCGAGCGCGTCGGCGATCTCGATGGCGAGCGATAGAATCAGGTCGGTTTCCAACGGTCGCCCGCCGATGCTATGTTTGAGCGTCAGTCCGTCCAAAAACTCCATCACAATGAAAGATTGCCCTTCGTACTTCCCAATCTCGTAAATGGTGCAAATGTTGGGATGGTTGAGTGCAGAGGCAGCACGAGCCTCACGACGAAATCGTTCAAGAGCCTGAGGGTCTTGGGTTAGTTCTTCGGGAAGGAACTTCAGGGCAACGAAGCGGCCAAGCTCGGTGTCCTCGGCTTTATACACTACTCCCATACCACCACCGCCGAGTTTCTCGATAATGCGGTAATGCGAGATGGTTTGGCCGATCACTGGAGCAGAATCCTATGTCTGCGAAACGGTCAAGTCAATGAATACGGGCATGAAATCGCGGACTTTTGGGTTCTCGGAAGAGGTCGCTCCGAGCCGTAAGGAATACCGCCGCTGACATGTAAATCAGCATAACCGACCCCTCTGGAACACCCCTGTAATGACAATGAAGGCGCCATTTGGGGCGGTCCTGAGCCCTTCTGGCTAGGTCTCAATACCCTCAGCTTCCTGAAATGACTTCTTTTCGCAGATACCGCATCTCTGTTTCCACCGCACAAGCAAACTGGGGCTGGAGCACTAGTTCATCGCTGGCGAATTGGCCTCAAGGTCAGGAGGGAAATCTTCCAATGCTTGGGTCGGAATTTCTTCATAGAATTCTTTGGATATCGCGATGACCAATATCGAGACAAAGCACCAAGGAAGCACGTGGCAGAGAAATCCAAAGAGGCCCCCCACCTGTTGCCAGAATAGCCAAGACATAATTCCCTCCTGCCCCTACACTACGGCGGCGGTTGGGGGATCGGCTAATTACACGAGTACCGCTGGGTAACCCGCTAGGTAACCGATCTTGATACCCATTTCTTCTGTTTCTGTTTTTTCTTCGTCAGTGAGTCCACTCCTTCCGCCGGGCGGTACTCAGCTTGTGGACTGAACAGGCTAAAGTTTTTGCTTTCTCATCGTTCGAGAGAAGGAATAAAAGGAGCCTCACACCAGACCACGAATTCACTAGGGGTTCGCATCTCAACTTTGAAATCTCTGCACATGCAGGTGCCTCCATAGACGAAGGGAAATCGGCCCTGTTTACGTCAGTTAGGCGTAGCCGACCTCTTGCGAGGACGCCCGACACTGACTATCATGCGGCGGTCCGCTTGTAGGAGGTTCGATGAAACTACCGTTACTCGTTGCATCTTTATCCATGGCTGTACTGTTCGCAGCGCATCCGGCACTTGCACAAAACGCCTTCACGCCCGACCAAGTGAAGTATGGCCCCGCTCCACCCTTCCTGCCTCCCGGAGCCCAACTGACTGTTCTGGAAGGTGACCCAATGGCTTCGTCCGGCGACTTCACGATCCGCCTCAAAATGCCAGACGGTTACAAAGTTGCGCCTCACACCCATCCCCAACGGGAGAACGTGACGGTGCTGTCGGGCACTCTCAAAGTCGGTATGGGCGATCAGTTCGACGCTGGCAAGATGATGAGCTTCGCGGGCAGGCAGCTTTGCCTACCTCGATCCCACGATGCATCACTACGCCGCAGCTTCCGGGGAGACTGTGATCCAGATCCACGGCTCCTCGCCGATACGGTTCAACTACATCAACCCGGCCGACGATCCTAGCGAAAAGAAGTAAGCGAATCGGCATAGGGGGACGGGTCGCCCCGCCTCCCCTGCCACACCACCGGACATGCGGGTCCGCATCCGGCGGTTCGGCGGATTAAGCCGACCGCACGACCATAGGCGGGAGTCCGAGCTGG
>JBEKUD010000245.1:0-6205 GCA_049515395.1 Candidatus Sulfotelmatobacter sp.
TGGACAAGAGTGCGCACTCACTTCGGGCGATGTCATCACCCGCCTCACGGACACTCCAGATGCAGACCAGACGGTAAATGCCAGCGTTGCGGCGACGAAGAAGTCAGACTGCGCGTCGGGACTGACAGTAGCCGTCAAGGTGGACGACTTGCAGGAAATGTACAACCACTTCCAGGAGCAGCTCACCAACGGTCTGGGTGAAATGGCCAAGAAGCAGGGTACGGGCGGTATGCCGAAGGCGCCGGACACTAGCACGCAACCCTCGGATGTTCCCACTCCGCCATCTGATACGACTGCGGCAAAAACTCTGCAAGACCAACAGCAGCAGGCAGATCAGACTGAGTCAGAGGTCAAGCAGGAGACTGCCGCAGCTGGAGGCGGACAGTAGGCCGAAGGGCATGTGAGACAAGCGTAAACTCCGCATGTCCACTGGTGGCCATTTTTTCGGCGAGTGCGTTTTATGGAGGGCGCTCTCTCGACCCACGGGCCGCACACCACCGCAGTTCGCGTCTGGATTGCGTGGGCGCCCGGTCCTCGGACATCCTCCTTATTAATGTCCGGTTCCTGACCAGCGGCACCGTCTGCTTGCCGGACTGCGTGTTGTCCGTGACCTGCAACGTCGCGCCACATGCTTTACGCCGTCCGTGTAGAGCGACCTTGCTGAGCCAGTGTCGATGCCAGTTCTCCGTGCCCGTGAAGTTCGCGAGATCGGATTCGTCGAGCGGTTTCTTGATTTCGGTTGTCACGCTGATTCCTCCCTTTTCTGACTGGTGCGGGTTAGTTGAAGTCGAGTGGGTTTGAGCTACAAAGCAGATGCCACCAATCGTCGCAGAGCTTGGACAACCACCCCAGCTCTCGATCCGCGGCGCTGAGGTGCACCTAGCCCCTGCGATCCGTGAATGCGTGCTGCACGAACATGACGTTCAAGTGTCGCTGGATGTCCTCTGGATCCGCGCGCAGCGCGAACCACCGCTTGCACAGGCGGCACTGCTTTGTGATCAGTTGGAGGTTTTCACCGAACATGCCCTCTTCTCCTTTTTCGGTCGGAGTCGGGCACCAGGATGGGACGAGAAAACAAAGGCCGCCCATGATCAGGCGGCGACGTTCTCGCTGGAGAGTCTGTTTGCGGAATATACCTCCCGCCACATCGAGCCAGCTTGGCTCAGCCACCGTGCGTCTCCAACGCCGGTTGGCGGCCCTTTCGGGCGCTCCTGATGCTAATCATATTATACGCTTGGTGTCTCTGTCTGTCGCCGGAACTGGTTTTCTCTGGGCGAGCAGCTCGCACATAGAAGTTCAACGGGCACTTTCTCTAGCTCGCAGCGCGTTGCCGGATGCTGTCGAGTATTGAGAGCAGTTGCGTTACTTGGGCGTCGTTAAACATTCCTTCAATTCCGCGCGTACTGAAATCTGTAAATGGCGACTCGTAAAGCTGAGACGGTCTCATCCATCCCGATTGCGTCAGGTAATCGATGATGACATTCACGAAGTGAATCTGAGTAGCGGTGAGTGTTTTTCCGGTCAGGAAGCCATCGAAGGATCGTTTTGCTGCTTCCCGGTCTAAGGATTGACGAAGAACAACTGTTCAGTTGTAGTCGTACATAGATCATTAAGAAAGAGTTAAAACACCCCTGGTGGCGGAAGTCTGGTATACGTCTAATCCTATAATCATTGACGAGTCTCCCTGCAAGATTAGTATTCTAGCTGAACCGTTGGTTGTGTTATAGTTCCGAGTTGCTAGTACATTTAATCGGAACTATAACATTATGCGACCCCTCTCCTTCGCCCCCCAAGTCCTTCGCAAGCACTCGCTGCGCCACAAAATCGCTACTTTGCCCGAACTCAAAGACGTTCTCGGCACCACCGCAAATCTCACTGTCTTTCGCAAGCTTAAGCCGCTCGACTAACTTCCGCACGCTCTCTGAGCACCGTTATCCGCCCGAGCAGTTGAGTATGTGGCGGCAATACTTTGGAACTGTGGATTTCGACTTCGCGGTCAAAGTCAGCCGCGAGGAAAATGTGTGTAGCTTATTAAGGGCTAACGATTCGGATCGACACCGGTTTTGCTGAAATCGTCGCCGCTGCATTGGAGCCTGTGGCGCTCGAAGCGCTGCGGCCAGCTTTGATGGTGGCCTGCGCAGAATCGCAATCCCGAAAGGCAACCCATCTGGGAACAAAACTCTTACCATTGAGTGGAAGCGACGCGATGTTAGAAGAGTTTGGTTTCAAGAAAGTGACGGAAGAAGTCTTAATGTCGAAAACAATCTAGGGACGTGGGAAAGCAATTGTCCGCGGATGACGGCCTATTCGGAAGTTAAAGAAAATCAGTGCGACCTAGCGGACTCCAAACGGATCAAAAGTGGCATAATGCAAACGAATTGCTGGTAAATTTCACCACGAGCCGGCGGTACAAGAACAGTACAAGTTCCCAAGCTTACTTCATGTTCCTATCGGTTCCTTGCAGGGCATTGCGTCGCGACCGCTGCCTTGTAATTACAACGTGATCCAGTTTGTTTCTGTCGCGGCGGTAACACGGGTTCAAATCCCGTCGGGGACGCCAACAAAATCATCAATGATTACGCGGTGATTGATCCAGCACCACGCAAGCGGGTTGTGTAGCGATCTTTTCTTCAGTGAATTCCTTGCACCAGGTATTCCGTCGAAAGCGCCGGATGGTAGGTGTAGGCGTAGCTTCTTTCGTCGCGGGAGGAGACCACATTCAGTCCTCTGGCGACAGCCCGCGCTCCGGGAGCACTCAGGCTGTGGAGCAGCGTCCGCTTGCTGGTCGCCAACTCCAGCCGCCAGATTTCGATCGCTGCGTCTTTCCCTGATCGCCGCAGCAAAATTGCCTTATCGTCCGAAGTGAAATCCTGTGGGGTGTCGCCTTTTTGCAGCTGAGATAGCGGCCGCGGTTGCCCGCCATCCACGGGGAACAACTGAAATTGAGTCAAATCGAGGTCGGATACGACCAGGTTCTTGCCATCGGCAGTGACCGCACGGGCGACGATGCCCTCGGGAGTGAGCGCCTTCTCGTTGCCGTTCATGTCAACCAGGTAAGTGCGTTCGGGATGCCCGGTCTCGTTTCCCACGCATACGATTCGCCCATCCGGCAACCAGCGCCCATACAGGTGGCTGATGTTCGAGTGGGTGAGTTGGCGCGACTCTCCCGTTCCTGTAGGCAGCAGGAGAATCTGGTTGGGTTTGGAAGGCAACCGGCTGATCGCCCACTTGTTGTCCGCCGAGAGATCCATGGGATCGCCGTCTCCCAAGCGCACCGCGGGAGAGCCATCCAGGTTGCGGAGAAATGTTCCGTACGAATCTCCGCTGTGCTGGTCACCGAAAAGGATCGACTTGCTGTCGGCCGAAAATCGCGCTCCATACGCCCAGTCCATCCAAGTAAAATCGCGGCCTTCCGGATGGTCGGGGGTAAACACCATAAGTTCGAGACGCTCGTCGGTTACGTTGAGCAGAACGTTACCGTTGGGAAGCGCGTCCTGAATATCGACATTTCCCGGAGCGGCGAGCAGGGGCCGCTCCCGTCCGCGCATTGAGGTCGCGTACAGCGAGCGGTAGATGCCATTCTTGACCGCGCTGAACCAGATCTCCGACTGATCCGGCGACCACGCCAACCCTTGGGTCGAACCAAAGGTGCCGCTGAGTTGCTTGTGATTCCCCTCCAGATCGACCACCGCAACCATTCCCAGATCATCCCCGAAAACCGGATGATCGAGAAAGGCGATGTGCTTACCGTCGCGCGAGAAGCGGGGATGGCTGATCCATCCTGGAGTTTCGTAGAGAACCTTCCCCGACGGATATTCCAGCCGGTAGACGTGGCGATCGGGAGCGAAGCGGACGACCGCGAAATCCGTGCCGTTGGGCGCCCAATCGGCGTATTGCACGTTCTCCTGCAATGGCCGCGGTGCGCCACCTGAGATCGCCAAGCGAGCTAGTCGGCCAACCCGAACGTAGCCGGGGCCGATCGCATGGGCATCCTGGAGCACGAGCAGATCCCCGGTGGAAGAGACCGAGAGCAGGGAGTTAACGGGAATGCCGAGCGGACGAAGCCCGGGTGTCTCCACGGTTCCGGTGAAGAGTGCCACATCTGCATCGGAACCCCAGCGAGAGGCAGAGATGAAATTCTTGCCGTCGGACAGAAAGCGCGCCGCTTCGACGAATCCTTGCTGGAAGGTAAGTTGAGTGAACTTTGGTGGTTCCAGATGAGCCGTAGACCGCGCTAGGAACCAAGTTCCGGCCAGAAGCAACACAAGCGCCACCGCGCCCGACGCAGCCGCCATCCACGAACGCGATCGTTTCGGATCCTCGCCATGACTGATTGCTGTGATGGCGGTGGAACTGCGCGTCTCCCGCATGACGTTCAGCTGAAATGCGAGATCTCGCGCCGACTGGAAGCGCAGCAGCGGATCCTTCTCCAGGCAATGGCGAACAATGTGATCGAGAGACGGTGAGATCTCCTTATTGGTTACAGTCAGTTCGGCGGGCTCCTGGTTCAGGATGGCGCTGACCACATCCGCCGTGTTGTCACCATGAAAGGCGCGGCGGCGCGACAGCATTTCATATAGAACCGCGCCAAAGCTGAAAATGTCGCTGCGTGCGTCGACTTTCTTGCCCCGCAACTGCTCCGGCGACATGTAGCCCATCGTTCCCAGCACTAGCCCGAGTTCCGTCTGGTTGGTCGCCGTCGCCAACGACGTTTGCGAATCGAATTCGGATTGCGTCAGTTTGGCCAAGCCGAAGTCGAGAATCTTTACCCGGTCATCTTTGGTGATGAAGATATTTTCCGGCTTGATGTCGCGATGTACGATGCCACGCTCGTGCGCCGCCGCCAAACCACTGGCAATCTGCACCCCATAGTCCATCACCTTGCGCTGCCCGAGGGCGCCTTCGGCAAGCCGGGCTCGCAGCGTTGAACCTTCCAACAATTCTGAGACGATGTAGGGCGAGGCGGCCGCACCGCTTGCGTTCGTCGGGTCAGGCAGCGTTCCCACATCAAAGACGGTAAGCAGGTTGGGATGGTTGAGCGCGGCTACGGATTTGGCCTCCTGCTCGAAGCGGCGTAAACGGTCTTCGTCCCGTGCCAGCGAAGTTGGGAGGACTTTAATCGCAACATCGCGCTGCAGGCGGGTGTCGCGGGCACGGTAGACCTCGCCCATGCCCCCCGCGCCAAGGAGCCACTCAACTTCATAGGGACCGAGTTTTGTGCCGGGAGCGAGAGCCATGCGTGGGCGCAATTATAGCCTGTGCAGCACGTTAGCAACATACGACGATTCTGGGCGAGAGTTGCCCGTCACGGAGCAGGGAAGCCCAGAGTCTCTGCCGCTGATGACCAGAGATTCAGACAGCGCGTTCTTCAAGATTGCGGATGGCTACGGCGGTCACACCCAAGTGCTTGCCTTGTTCGACCGTTCACAGAGTCCCGACTATCGTGGGACGGATGCTGCAACTTCTACCATTGACCACATCGCTTTCGAGATACGTCTCGCTGATTTTGCAGACGAACTGACGAGGCTGAAGGGTTTGGGACTGCCAGTTGAAACCGCCGAGCACGCAAGTATGCAATGGCGCTCTCTTTATGTGCCCGATCCTGAGGGCAATCTGGTGGAGTTTGTCTGCTACGACGAGAGCGTTTAAGACAGGACGCTCCCACATGCCATAATCTCCAGAGGTTTGTTCCCTTTGCTGCTTCTGTGCTCCCAGTATCTCGGTCTACGCTCGGAGCCAGTCGTCCAAGGAGAATCCGTCAACCCTGCATCGCTGCTTACGTGCAGTCTCCTTACGCGGACTGGTCAATATTAGACAGACTGGTTTATTTCACACCGGGTATTGTTCGGCTAGGTCGAGCTTTCAGGAACGGAGGTGCCCCGGCCTACTACCTCAGAAGAACATTGGGATAGTCGCCGCCGAAACGGCAGCGCATGCGACTGAATGTAAACGTTCGAATCGTTTCCTGCCGACCAGTTTGTAGTAGTGGTAAAAAAGCCGCACCAACGGGCATTAGCTTTTGGAGGAAACCCACATGAAGCCAGTAATCACTGGAATGTTGTTACTTCTTTTCGGGGTTACTATTCCTGCCTTCGCGCAGGAAGAGCACCACGAAGAGAGCGCTAAGCCAGCACAGCATGAGGAACAGGCTAAGCCTGCTGCAAAGCAGGAACAAGCCAAACCTCAGAAACAGGAACAGCAAGCT
>JBEKUD010000246.1:0-6186 GCA_049515395.1 Candidatus Sulfotelmatobacter sp.
CTGGCGCTCCTATGCTGCCGTACACCTCTGGAACTCAGCCCCTGATTCGAAAGATTCACGCGGGACGAGAAATTCCTCAGGCCCAGCTGCCGACCTCACGCCCATTGCCACCTCGGCTTGACTCGCAGGATTCCTGGGCGCTTGCGAGATGCGTTCTTCGCCTCCCCCGCCTTGCTTCCCCACCGCCCCGCCTCATATACTCTGAACGTTTGCCCTTACACCCGGGGAAACACCCCGGCGCCGGCCAACATCTTGAATCGCAATCATTCCGGAGATCACTTTTATGACTACGATGACCACTGCCCCGCACGTGGATAAAGAAAGCAATCCGTGGGAGTCGCAGCGGGCGCGCTTTGACCTGGCTGCGCAGAAGCTGAATCTCGACGACGGCCTTTGGAGAGTTCTGCGGTATCCCAACCGCGAACTTACCGTCTACATCCCCGTGCAGATGGATGACGGTCACCTTGAGGTCTTCACCGGTTTTCGCGTGCAGCATTCGATTGCCCGCGGCCCCGGCAAAGGTGGCATCCGCTACGCCCCCGATGTGACACTCGATGAAGTTCGGGCTCTTGCCAGCTGGATGACCTGGAAGTGCGCTGTAGTCAACATTCCCTTTGGCGGCGCGAAAGGCGGCGTTATCTGCGATCCCCACAAAATGTCCATGGGCGAGATCGAGCGTATGACGCGCCGCTATACCTCTGAACTCATCGAGTTCATCGGCCCCGAAAAGGATGTCCCAGCGCCCGATGTCAATACCAACGAACAGATCATGGCATGGATGATGGACACCTACTCCATGCACATGCGGCAGACGGTCACCGCCTGCGTCACCGGAAAGCCCATCAACATCGGGGGCTCCCGCGGGCGGCGCGAGGCGACCGGCCGCGGCGTGATGGTGGTATGCGACGAGGCGATCAAGAAGTTAGGCCTGTCGCGCGCCAGCAGCCGCGTGGTCGTGCAAGGCTTCGGCAACGTCGGCTCGAATGCCGCCCAACTCATGCACCAGGGCGGATACAAAATTGTGGGCATCGCCGAAGTGGGTGGCGGCCTTTACAACAAGAACGGGATCGACCTGAACGCACTGGTCGAGTTTCGCCAGAAAAACGGCACGGTGCATGGCTTCCCAGGCGCAGAAGCATCCGATCCCGCCGAGCTTCTCACTACGGATTGCGAAATCCTCATCCCCGCTGCAACTGAAAACGTCATCACCTCGCGCAACGTCGATCGCGTCAAATGCCGCATCCTGGCGGAAGGCGCCAATGGTCCCACCACTTCCGCCGCCGATGATGTCCTGACTGACAAGGGCGTCTTTGTCATCCCGGATATTCTCGCCAATGCCGGTGGCGTCACCACCTCCTACTTCGAGTGGGTTCAGGACCGGCAGGGCTATTTCTGGAAAGAGTCCGTGGTCAACGAGCAACTGGAAGAGATTATGGTCTCGTCTTTCGGAGACGTGGTCCGTTATGCCGAGACTCACCGCGTCAACAATCGCATCGCAGCCTATATGCTGGCCATCGACCGCGTGGCTTATACCATTCGCCAGCGCGGAATTTACGCCTAAGGAGCATTGAGGCTTTGGAGGGTTTATGAAATCGGTCCGCAGAAGTCTGACCGCACGCATTCTAGCTTTGCTGTTCTCAGTCACGTTGATGAGCGTCCTCGGTGCAGCGCAGGACCCCGAACCCGGCTCAAAACCTGAGGCCATGGCGACGCCGGCTCAGATGGCGAAGGCCGCTGCCGGTGACAAGCTCGACATCAACACCGCAACCGCTGATCAACTCAAGGCTCTGCCCGGCATCGGCGACGCCTACTCGCAGAAAATCATTGCCGGACGCCCGTACCATACCAAGCTGGACCTTGTACACGAGAAGATCATTCCTCAAGCCACCTATGACAAGATCAAGGACCAAATCATCGCCAAGCAGCCGAAGTCCGGTGCGATGACGCCCGCGCCGAAATAAGTCTTATTGGTGGATTCAACCTGAAGCACCCGAAAAATCTGGCCCAAACGGCTGATTCTCCCGATTGCGTTCCCTCCTATCGTGGAGGATAATCAAATTGTTTCCGCTGGAATTTCCGGAAACCTTCGAGGCGCGGTGAACCTGCCTAATTCCATCACGCTGATCCGCATTTGCAGCATCCCTCTGCTGATCTGGATCCTGTCTTCCAGCCACTTTAGCAGCGAGCACGGCGACAAGGAACTGCTCGCTTCGGCAATCTTTATCGCCGCCTCCATGACTGACGGCATCGACGGATATCTCGCCCGCAAGCGCGGCCAGATTACGACCATGGGTATCTTGCTCGATCCCATGGCCGACAAACTTCTTATCGCCGCCGCCTTCGTGACCCTCGTCCAGTTCAATCCCAGTCTGGTTCCCGCGTGGATTGCCGTCATTATCATCGGCCGCGAGTTTCTGGTGAGCGGCCTGCGCTCGATCGCCGCATCTGGAGGTTTCACGATCGAGGCAAGCGAACTGGGAAAATTCAAAATGGTTGTGCAGATCGTTTCCGTCGTTGCGGTCATCTTGGATCACCGATGGAAACAGTGGCCGGTATACGGCAATTTCATATTTCCCGTGCACTGGATCGCCTACGCTGCAATTTGGTTCGTAGTCTGTGTTTCACTGATCTCGGCGATTGATTACTTCGCCGCGTTCTGGTCGAAGATTGACCGTCAGGTTTCCAAGCGGCGCCGGCGCGCCTTCATTCTTAGCCGCCGCCGCAAATCGCAACCAGCGCCCCGAGCGGCCGATGCCGATGTCGCCCCTTCCACCTAATTCGTCGTCGGCCTTGTCTCCCTCGGCAGCTGCTCCATCCGAATTTTCTCAATCGCATTTTTCCGACCCCGAGTTTTCACCAGCAGAACGCTCGCTTCTCCTTTGCCTGGCACATGATTCCATTTTTTCTGCATTGCATGCGCGTGAGATTTCCCTTGAGCCTCCGACTCCTCATCTTGCAGAACCTCGTGGCGCTTTCGCTTCGCTGTATCTTGCGGGCCAGTTGCGCGGATGTGTCGGCTACGTGCTACCCACGTCCTCTGTTTACCGTGCCGTCGCGGAATGCGCGCGGGCTGCCGCCTTTGATGACAACCGCTTTGCACCGGTCACTGAAGAAGAAGCTCCTCACCTGAATATCGAGCTGAGCATTCTCTCGTCTCCGCAGCCAATTCTCCCAGAGGCCATCGAAGTCAGTCGCCACGGTTTGCTCATCAGCCAGCACGGTCGCCGTGGGCTTCTGCTGCCGCAAGTCCCCGTGGAGCGCAAGTGGGACCGCACAACCTTTCTAGAACAAACCTGCAGCAAAGCTGGACTGCCTCTCGATGCGTGGCAGAAAGGCGCATCCCTTCAAGCCTTCACGGCGGAAGTCTTCAGCGATAAAGATTAAGAATTAGAAATAAAAATAAAGATCTGTAGATTCCCAGATGCTTGCTCCGTCGCCGCTCGCTCACGGGCCGGACCCAGAGCCGCTCCCATTCCAGGCAGCTTCCGGAATGTAGCTCAGGGCGGATGACTGCGTGCCCGAGGCGTTGGTGGAGGACCAGTAGAGCGATGAATTGATATCTTTGAACTCCGTGCCGCCCACGCACACACGATTAAGTGCTCGCCGTATGGTTCCGGAGTAAGCCACTGATGATAGGAAGGGGATTCAGGGTTGGGCAGCGCGTTCACCAACTCATGGAGCGCATCCTGTTGCCCGGCGCCGGGAAGCAAGGTCAGCAGGATGTGCTGCATAGGATAGCCGGGGGCGACATTGCCGGCAGCGCACCGCGCGATCGCCGAAGCATGGCGGTTCCCGCGAAGCGTGACTCCTTTCTCATCGTCGACAAAATTCGTGATGCGGTCTCGAGGTTCCGTGAACCGAGACGGAGTGAACAGCGCTTCGGACTGAGTTTGCGCGTTGGCGTGAATGCCTTGAGCAAGCAACAGCAAGAAGGTGGCCAGGACCGGAAACGAAGGCGCGCGGACACGTGTGAGCGTGGGGAAGACCTGAAGCATTCGACCTCCAGGACGGTGGGGCTTCGGCGTTTCATCGGCAAGAGTGGCACACCGCGAAGCTGCACCATAGGCTTCGGCGGCATGGTACTCCCGTCAATTTTTGGCAGACCGGCACAGCCGTTCCTGCCGATCGTAAGCGCGATGTGCCTGACGTTTCACTCGGTGCTGCTGGACACGATGGCTATCTTACCTACCAAAAAAGGGCGGCCTCTACGTCGTCGGTGGGACCCTCAGCTTCTGAGCAGGCCTTGGCCGGCGCGATGGCTTTTGTTGAGCAAGAAAGATCGGCCCGGCAGGGCAAAGCCAACACGGTGTTTTACTCTCTGGCTGCCCCACCGAGGGCGGGAGGAGCGCCTTGTATTTTATGACACAACCAGGCGGGAGCAATAGTGTTCCGGGACAAAAGGGTTTTGCCGCCGTCGTGGGATACGACCAGGTCACCGGACTGGGCTCGATCGGCGCATCCCTTCTTGTACGTCAGAGCGATGCCGCGACTGTTTGCGGCACCGGCAAGGTCGCTCACGGTCGTCTCTGGAAACCATCACAGCGTTGCCTGATGGTCTCGGTAAGCGGCGGTTTCAACGCTAGAGTCGCCTTTTCCGTGGCTGGATTGCCCGGAGGTCTCTCGGCTACTTTCCCACCGGTCACGTTGTCCGCCCCCGGTTCGGGCAGCAGCCTCCTCAAAATCACTGCTCCCAGTGGCGTCAGAATTGGAACCTTGCTCTGCCACGGTTTCAGCTACCAGTGGAAGCTCGGAGCAGCAGATACCATTGTCCGCCACATACGAGAGCGTACGCGTCATTCATCGCTAATCGTGACAGAGGTTTTGTCTTTACTTCGTTCCGGCAGCTTTTACTTCCGGCGGAGTCTCGAAATCCGTGTAGGGTGCAAGCCTGCGGAGAGGGCCGGCAAAGGTTCGAAGTCAACTATTCTGGAACCGAGGCCGGTTCCTGCATCGCGGAAACCACTGCGTCCAGATGAGTCAGGGTCTCCTCGATCGTGAGCGAATACATCTCGCACCCCAAGCCCTCGCCGGACTGGAGCGCGGTTTGTAAATAGTGCCCGGCGATTTCCACCGCCAGCGAATCCGTAATCGATTTTCCAGTGCGCTTCTTATACTCCACCCACGCCGGATGCGGCAGTGCGACCCAAACTGTTTTTCCATCCACCAGAAACTTTATGTCCACGGCATCGGCATGGCGGGTCGCGATCGCGACGATCAATGCTTGATAGATGCAATGGACTTGCTTCTTCGTCCAGCGGTCGGTAACGGTGAAGTCTCCAAACACGGCTAGTGAAACTATAGCGAAGGCCGGCTCCACGGGCAAATCGTAAGCGTGTAAGTTAGCCGCCGGCGATCGCCCCCATGATGATCAAGGGCTCAATCCCGGAGGAGATCGCGTCTGGCAGCGGGGCGTCCGCAGACTCGTGAGAAAGATCTTCTTCGCACGCGAAGAATCGTAAAAAAGGACGGCGCTCCTGGCTGACGTGATCGCGGATCGTGCCTCGAAGCATCGGATAGGCCTTCTCGAGTGCGTCGAGCACGGAGCGCTGCGTAACTGGACCATCGACACCCAACTGCACTTCGGCGCCCACGCGAGCTAAAGTTCGCAGATGCGGCGGCAGGATCACTCGGATTGTTCTGACATTCATCTTCTGGCTTCTCAACTCCGGTGAGGCAATTCAAACGCCAGGGCATGGTTTATGAGCCGCTTCGGCTCTCTACGGTGAACCCCGCAGCCCCCTCGACAATGCAACCGACACCCAGCCGTATTTCCCCTACGCCATCTTACGCGTTTAGCATTCTTTGGCAGGAGGAATTCCCAAGGCTTACCCACTTTTCCAGGAGAAAAGTTGACGAGCATTATCGACAAATCGAATGCCCAACGACGAGTGACCAGCACTAACTCGCTCCGATCCGCGGGTCCGTACAAGATGTGCAGGCCTGGACAACATCCTCAACCGCGGCTTGCCTCGTGGCCGCCTCTTGATTGAAGGTGATCCCGGAGCTGGAAAGACGACCTTAGTTACTTTCCGTCGCAAAAATGAGTAATGAGAAGGCGTAAACGGCGACACAGGGGCTGAGGATTGAAGCCAGAGTGTTCAGTTTTGCGCGATGGTATTCAATAAAGTAATAAAACATTTTGATGGCATATTGTTTTGGAAGGCAACCGTGATTAGGATGACGGTC
>JBEKUD010000247.1:0-6162 GCA_049515395.1 Candidatus Sulfotelmatobacter sp.
TCACCGTGTGCTGGCTTAACTTCAGGCGTTTCGCAATTTCGCGATTGGTGAGGCCTTCCGCCAAACAATGAACAACCTCGAGTTCGCGTTTCGAAAGTAAGCTCATGCCGCCCACCTTGAGGGTTCGTACCGTGGGACCGCTGAGCAAGGAATCCAGTGCGATTGAGATCTCCCGTTTGTCGGCCCATATCTGCCCCTCGTGTACGGATCGAACACATTTGCTGAGCAGTTGGACTGGCTGGCTCTTCCCAAAGAGACCTCTCGCCCCGGCGCGAAATGCACTCAGAATGTCTTCATCGGTCAAGGACTCCATTAAAACCACAGTCCGCACATCAGGACTGGCGACGCGCACATAGCGCAAGACTTCTAAACCACGCGCAGCATGGCCATCTAGAGAAGTGCTGACAACCAGTACATCCGTTTCAAGATTGACGGTTGCTGAAGCTAAACCGCGAGAATCGGAGTCGAAGGCAGCAATTTCAAACGACGGCTCGCGCCTTAGCGCGTCCGCGAGAAGTTGTGTGTGGACGCTGGAATTGTCGGCAACAAGGACCCGGATTTTATTATGCCGAGACTTCGGATCACTCAACCGGTACCTCTCAAAGTCGAAGCCCCTCAAGACGTCGTCTGAATTTGGGAGAGAACCCAGAGGAGATCCGGCAACGATGTTATCGCTTCGAGAAAGTCAATGCAATAATCGAGGGATTTGGGTACGACGGTGTTCTCCAGCGAGGTCAATGTTGCAAAAGTATTCACTGGGGCCTGGAATGATATTCTCCAGGCGCAACTCTACCCTTGGCACGCAGGGGCGAAGGACCACAAGCAACTCTATCGATTCCGTATATGCTAATAAAATCAATGGCTTCAAAGGAACTCGAAGAAACGGAGGTCAGCGCCCGTGTCACCGAGGAAACGAAGGCGAAGCGGGTTCATAGTACTTATGTCTCAGAGCCAAAAGCACTGGGTACAGTATTTCAGGCGCTTGATTTATGACTGGATTCATATGGCACGATATACCCATTGCAATCCCCTGCAATGTGTTGTAACGTACTGATCATCGGCGAAGAGGGTCATTTGTGACGCCCTCCGTTGCCCCTGGATTCAAGCAGGAAGCGACCTCTCCCCCCAGCTTTCTGTTCAAAGCGTTTCCCCCTGGATTCTGTAAGTGAGAACACGAACTGAGTCGTTTTGTCTATTTTTTGGGTCATTCTGAGAAGCGTGACTTAGAGGGCGAAGCTATGGCCGTCAGCAGCTTATCGTTGGCAACTTCCACATCGCTACCACTCATCGGCACTGCGTGCGAGAACTGGTATGGACTTCACACTCGCCCCCGCCATGAAAAGATCGTTGCGCAACGGCTTGAAGAAAGAGGCGTGACCACGTTTCTTCCTCTCATCCACGAAGTGCACAGTTGGAGCGATCGCAAGAAGTCAGTCCAGCTACCTTTATTCAGCTGCTACGTCTTCGCGAAATTCGTGCCCAATCGTTCCGATCGTCTGCGCGTTCTTCGCGTCGACGGGGTATTCGGACTGGTCGGTGCCGGCGGCGAGGGCACGCCTATTCCCGACGTCGAAATCGACACGGTTCGTAGCTTGGTAGAAACTCAATTGGCTTGGTCCTCTCATCCCTTTCTGAAGATTGGACAGCGAGTGCGAATCCGGAGCGGGGCTCTCAATGGCATGGAAGGCATACTCGTCTCGCGAAACGGAGACCGTACGCTCGTGATTTCCGTGGAAGCTATCCAGCGATCCTTGGCGGTACGCGTTGAAGGTTACGAAGTCGAACCTGCATGAAGCCCCTCCCCAAGATCTTCCCGTTCTTCTGAAAAAGGCCCATTTACCATGGCGGCACATACAATTGAAACACTTCGACTTCTGGTCGTAAGCAGTGAAGCCTCGATTCTTCGTCTGCTTGGTTCCACGGCGCGATCCAATTCCTGGCATCTGGAAACATCCTCCAGCGGCTGGGATGCGATGGAGCGTGTGCAGTCCGGCGCCGCACCTGATTTGTTATTGCTCGATCTTCCTCAAGGCGACGCCGACGGCCTCCACCTCTTGCCCTGGCTGCGGAGGCTTCGTCCCGACCTTCCGATCGTCGTGCTTTGCGATCCGGAGGATGCGAGCCGGCAGAAGGAAGCGACCCGTCTCGGCGCTAAAGATGTCGCGGTCCGGCCGGTGAATGAGCGACAACTCGAACGTCTCATCCGCCGACAGTTTGGAGCTTGGACCGATGGTGCGGAAGTGGAGATGGCGAGCGAGAACATCGAGTGCCTGGGGGAGGATGAATTCTTTCTCAGCGTGAGTCCCGCGATGCAGCAACTACGCGCGCAGGCAGAGTTGCTCGCGCAGGCGGACGTTCCCGTGCTCATTCTTGGGGAGCCTGGGAGCGGAAAAGGTACAGTCGCCCGCCTGATTCACCAGAGGTCGGTCTACTCTGGATTTAAATTCCTCAGAGTCAATTGCGCGGAGATGCCGGCGGAATTGCTGGAGATCGAACTCTTCGGCAGGGAAAATGGTTCGTTCAATGGATTAGCAAAAGGGTTGGGCAAGCTCGAGACTGGTCAAAAGGGCACGCTTCTGCTTGATGAGATCACGGCGATGCCGCTAGGATTGCAATTGAGGATCCTGAAGGTTCTGCAGGACAGGCGATTCGCCCGTTCCGGCGAAGCTAGACCGGTCGAAGTTGAAGTCCGCATTCTCGCCGCGAGCAGCGATAAAGTCGAGGATGCACTCGCGGAAAAGCGGCTGAACGCCGATCTCTTTTACCGGCTGAGTGCATTCACCGTGAATGTTCCGCCATTGCGCCAGCGCAAGGAGGAAATCAAGATTCTTCTTCATTATTCCATGCGTAAGGTAGCCAAGTATTACGGGCTCCCTCCCCGAGAGTTTACTCAGTCGGCGCTGGATGCCTGCCAGAATCATTCCTGGCCCGGCAATTTGAAAGAACTGGAAACTTTCGTTAAGCGCTATCTGGTGGCGGCCGACGAAGAACTCACCGTCAGCGGGTTGAAAATGCCATTCAGCATCAACGGGAACCGTTCGAGCGAGGACGCGGAATCCGGCGCGATCCGATCCACGCCGACCTCGTTGAAATCCATGATCCAGAGTGTTCGATGGGAAACCGAGAGAAATGCGATCGCAGCCGCGCTGGAAAAAACAGGGTGGAACCGGAAAGCAGCCGCGCGCTTGCTGGGTGTGAGCTATCGTACGATTCTGTATAAGATCGAGCAGTATGAAATGGCCGCTCCGGCACCTTACCTTTCGTCCTTCTCGGGAACGCGATTGGCGATTACGCTTCCGAGCAAAGGGAACGGAAAAGCAAGTTGACTGGAAAAGTCATCCCCATCGGCGAGGAGCTTAGAAGAGACGCGATGATAATGATAAACGACGGCAAATTCTGGAGAAGCGGGCTGTTCGCAACCGCAATGTGTTTCACCGTGTTGACCGGGCTGTGGGGACAGGCAGCAACCGGGGCCGGTGTGCCTTCCCGCCCAGCGCAACCCGCCCAGTCGGCCGACCCTTCCTCCGCCGCGAAGCCTCACAATGACACTTTCGTGATTGGCAATGACGATGTGTTGGCGATCAACGTATGGAAAGAGCCCGAGATTTCACGGCCGGCGACAGTACGGTCGGACGGGAAAATTTCCTTGCCGCTAGTTGGAGAGGTGCAAGCCACCGGACGCACTCCGCTTAGCCTGGAACGAGACATCGCTGCCCGTTTGAAGAGCTATATCGCCGAACCCGAAGTCACCGTGATCGTGCAGCAAATCAACAGTCAGAAATTCAACATCCTGGGACAAGTGACTCGGCCGGGCTCCTATCCTATCGCCAACGCGGCGACGGTGCTGGATGCAATCGCGATTGCTGGAGGTTTCAAAGATTTCGCCAAACAGAAGGCCATCTACGTTCTGCGGCAGAATGCCGACGGAACCCAGACAAGACTTCGTTTCAACTATAAGGACGTGGTCAAGGGCCAGGATCCGGCCCAGAACATCAAGCTTCAGCCCAACGACACGATTGTTGTTCCGTAGTAGCGTTTCCGTAATATCGTTGTTCCGTAATGATGAAGAAGAATCCGTAATGATGAAAGCGTTACAGCAAATTTGTGCTGGGTTGCTATTGCTGCCGGCAGCCAGCCTCTGGTCGCAGGTGGACAACACTCCCACGGCGCCCTCGACTGCAAACGTTGGCGCCCAGAATGCGCCCGCTCCTCCCGTTCCTGCAGTTGTTGATCCTCAGGGCACCTCTGATCGGATGTTGACTCCGCCTCCGGTCAGCGGTCAGTCGTTCCCGAACTTGCCCACGTCCGAGGAGCGCTCCAACTACCTCCGCGGAGGGTTGGCATTCACCGGCGCCTACACGGATAACGCGTTAGGCTCGGTGACTCCCCAGCCGGTGAGCGATGTGAGCTATTCGGTAGCTCCTTTCGTATCTCTTGACGAGACCACGCCACGCCTCCACGTGGTGACGACCTACGCACCCGGATTCACCTTCTATCAAAAAAACAGTTCCCGGAATGAGCAGGACCAGAATGCATCGATCAATCTGCAGTACCGCCTGAGTCCTCATGTGACCTTCAGTGCAGTGGACGGCTTTCAGAAAAGCTCCAACGTATTCAACCAGCCGGATCTGGCGTCGGCGGGAGCAGTTTCCGGTGCGACACAACCGTCAAACTTTTCCGTGATTGCACCGATTGCGGATCTTCTTCGCAACACCGGGAATGTGGATATCACGTACCAATTTGCCGCGAATTCCATGGTCGGAGCGAGCGGAACCTTCACCAACCTGCACTACCCGAATCAGTCCGAGGTTCCCGGCCTGGTTGACGCAAGCTCGCAAGCCGGGTCGGTTTTCTACGCGTCTCGTATTTCGAAGATGCACTACGTCGGAGTTACCTATCAATACCAGCGCTTGATATCGTACTTGCCCGAGGGGCAGGACGAGACCCAGACCCAGGCTGTGCTCTTGTTCTACACTCTTTATGCCTCATCGAGGTTCTCGATGTCCTTCTTCGGGGGCCCTCAATATTCGGATACGACGCTACCTCCTTTGTCTCCTACGCTGCCTCAAGCATCGTCGTCGCGGGCCTGGAACCCTGCGGCCGGCGCCAGCCTCGGTTGGCAAGGCCGCCTGACGAGCGTTGCACTCAGCTACGCGCACACCATTGCCGGGGGCGGAGGACTGGCCGGGGCGGTTCATATGGATAATGCCGGCTTGTCGATACGCCAGCAGATGACGCGCAATTTCAGTGGGTCGCTCGCGGGTGGCTACACGCAGAACGATCTTCTGAACTCCGCACTCGTGGCGGGACTTAATGGACATACTGTCTCAGGCACGGCTTCACTGCAGCGGCAGCTTGGTCAGCATACGAATGTGCAACTTGGCTACACCCGGCTTCATCAGGATTACAGCGGTGTGGCCGTCCTGGCCGCAACACCCAACACCAATCGCGAATTTGTTTCGATTTCCTACCAGTTCTCCAGACCGCTCGGAAGATAAATGGCGAAGATGAATACCATGGTTGACGAACTCGACGATAACATTTCCGAAGGCTTCGACGTGCAGCGTTATCTGGGAGTGGTGCGACGCCGCCACCTCCAATTCCTGATCCCGCTTTTGCTGGGATGGGCTGTGGTATGGGGGGCAAGCTGGGTTCTACCTCCCACCTATCGCTCGGGCACGCTGATTCTGGTGGAACAGCCCACTATGCCGAAGGATTATGTCACGCCCAACGTGAATGACGATCTGCAAGACCGGCTGCGCAGCATCACCGAACAGATCCTGAGCCGCACTCGTTTGCTGCACATCATCGATCAGATGAATCTGTATGCCGATTCGCACGGCCACCTTACCCCGGACGACAAAGTAGAGCAGATGCGCAAAAAGATTGAAATTGAACTGGTGCGCGATGCTCAGAACCGCGTAAGCGCGTTCAACGTCTATTATTCGGCACATGATCCCGCGGTCGCGCAGCAGGTAACCAGCGAACTGACCAACCTTTTCATCAACGAAAATTTGGAAGTGCGCCAGGAGCAATCCGAGGGCACCACAAAGTTTCTAGAGAATCAATTGGAGACTGCCCGGCAAACCCTGTCCGAACAGGAAGAGAAGATTCGCCAGTTCAAGGGGCAGCATGTGGGAGAACTTCCGACCCAGGTGGGGA
>JBEKUD010000248.1:0-6143 GCA_049515395.1 Candidatus Sulfotelmatobacter sp.
TCTTACCTTGTTCCTTAGGGAACCGAGTGAGTTCGGATTCGGGCGTTTCGTATTTCATGATGGACATGGTGGATAGTTAAGCATCGCGTCCATTGCGTTTGAGGGGGTGGTGCAGCGTTGCCTTGTCTGCACCACCAAGAGGAACATGCGGAACAGAAGAGGTATCCGTTCCTTCGTCTGTCCTATGTTGGTCAAGGTACAACGCGGACTCATTGATGTCTGTTCAAGAGTGCTCAGTTTTGAAATAAGTCGTGTCAGGATTGGTCCGGCAAAATCGCTGCTCTTGTGCGGTCGGAGCGATAAACCCGTCGTGATGCGGCCCTGAGAAGACGAAACCAACCAGAAAACTTTATAGTTTTTTCCAATCGGTGAGCGCCACCAATTCATCGAGGATTGCCTGCAACCTTTGAAGTCGGCGTTCATGATCCCCTGCTGCGCCGGGCATCTTCTTGCCATATTGCACATATTCGCGATTCGCTTCGCTGATTTGCGCTATTTCTTCCCGCAACTTGGCGATGCGCTCTTTGACCGGAGTCTGCATGGGAAGACTGGACACTTCAGCCTGAAACTAATCAGGAATCATTCTGGGAACTCAAGTCCCTCGAATATTGATGCCAACATCGTGCTTCGAAACAATTCCGCCAACCTTTGGTTCAAATTGATAAGTCTCATTTGGCAACGTTGCGCTTTGGCAGAGAGGCACACTTCGACCAGAGCATCTAGACCGGAACTATCCATATAGTTCACATCGGTTAAGTCAAGCAAGACGTGCTTCGCCTGCGGGATAAGGCGGCAAATCGCAATCTCTAGAGTGTCCGCAGTAGTCGAAGTAATCCTTCCTGTGCAGCGGACAAGAATCTCTTCAGGGATTCTTACCGTTTCGAGCTTTAATTCAGGGATTGGGAGAGGGGTCGTGGCCACAGCAGGGCTCCTTGCGTTGAAGATTCGAACCAATATGGGGATTTTTCGGTTCGCTCAACGGTGTCGGGGGGCCCGAGAGCTAATGCAGCCAAGACCTGCGGGAGGATCGAAATAGGCTTGGCAAGAACTCACCTACAGTACTCCCTGCGTCGGCAAAGTCAAGCGCGACTTTCACTGCAACCTTATTGCAGCTTCGCGTATTCGCCTTTAGCTTTTTTAAGGATGGGGATGTCGGGATCGGCGTCCTTCCAGAGCGTAAGGAAATCTTTGTAGGCTGCAAGCGCCCTCACGCGGGCGGCATCGGCATCCGCTCCCTGCGAGCTTTTCGCTTGCAAGGCATTAGCCCGAGCCACTCCCAGATGCGCCAATGCTCCCGTCCAGCAATTCCAGACGATCCCGCTGTGGTCGATGATCTTCTGAAACTCGGCGGCGGCAGCAGTGCCCTGTCCGGCGGCCAAGTATGCCTCTCCGCGTACATACACATGATAGAGGCAGGAAATATTGGAGACGAACTGAATTTGCCCCAACTCGATGGCTGAAGCAGCAGCTTGCAGAACCGTCAGGGCGGAGGCCGGGTTCTTTTTATCCAGCGTCAATTGCGCCTGAATCGCTGGCAGCCAGAGCGACTGCAATTGCGTGTCCAGCGGGAAGCGTTTCCCCAAGTCTTGGGCCAAGGATTCGGCTCGTGCCGTGTCGCCCGCCACGGCAAACCCGAGCGCGGCTTCGCTCTCGACGCCCTGACTCGCGGGAGCCAGTTTCAAAGCCTCTGCTGCTGACTGCCGCGCTTCTGTGCCATTGCCGTAAGCGGCTTGTTCCAGAGCAGCATTCTCCTGCCATATCGCTCCCTCTTCCTTGTTGTCCGCCCGTATGGCGGAGTCCACAGCCCGCTTGGTCAGTTCCCGGGCTTTGGCAAGATGACCGCCATACGCCTCAGTGTCGGATGCGAGCGCCAGTCCAAAGTTCTCATATTCGGGCTTGCCCGCAAACCACTGTTGCTGTTCCGCCATCGCGGCGGAATCCGCCCCGAAAAAGGCAAGAGTGTAGAGAACACTGTGGAATATGTCATCATCCATTTTTCGCGACTGCGCATCGCGGATGATCTGACGCGCTTCGTCGAAGCGTTGCAAGGCAAGGGTGTAGTTGGCGAGATTGTCGTACGAACCTACACGATCCGGTGCAAGGTGCACGGCTTGACTAGTGATCTCCACGGCTTTCTCATACTGCCCCTGTGAGCCGTACACTATGCCCAAATTGTTGTACGCTGCATACTCGCGCGGGTAACTCTCAATGTCCTCCTGAAACGTCTGGGCAGCTTTATCCAGTTCCCCGGTTACACTCCGATAGTAGTTGGCGGCAATTCTTAGCTTTTCCCGTTCGCTGGCGTGTTCCCGCAACTGGAATGCTTTGGTGATGTAGTCGCTGGCCCGCCCTAGCTCGCCGAGATTGTCGTAGTCGCTGCCCACTGCCTCGTAGCCCATTGCAAAATTCGGATCAAGCTCGATGGCACGTTGATCGTAAGGCACCGCTGCGGCGGCACCTTTCTCGCGAGTCGCCTTCAGTCCAATGCTGTACGCTTTCAGCGCTTCGAGTGAAGACGTTGTGGCCTGTTCCAGCGGGATATCGTATCTCTGCACCGTGGCCAGCGATTCGCCCAGTTCACCGCGCAGCTTGGATGCTGCCTCCCCCAGTGCGTTCAGCACCTTCTCCTTGGACGCCGCTGTCAACTGCTCCTGCGCCAGCGTGTCTCCGCTCTGGCAATTCACCGCCTTCAATCCCAACACATATTCGCTCCCTAGAGTTGCAATCGAGCCAGCGATATACGCTTTGCTATGGGTACGCTGGCAAACCTCACGCGTGACCTCGGGCGTGAGAGGCGTGCTGGCCGGGCGGGTCATCAGCTTGAGAGTTGCGCCGACCCTGTCATCGGAGAGAAGGTTCAGGAAGGGCGACTGGAGCAGCGCAACACTGAGCGCCGTCTTCAGCGTGTCGTCGAAGACCGCATCGCCCGTAGTGTTCGTGAAATCCGCAAGCACGATGGTGTCTTTCTCGGTGAGTTTGGGCGGGCGCTGAAGGTAGTAGTAACCGCCGACGGCGAGTGCCGCCACGGCTAATGCAACCGAGAACGTGACCTTCCAGTGCATTCGTAGGTAAGTGCGGGCTCCAGCCCTTGATGCTGCGGGTGTTCGCGCTGGCTCCGTGTCCCGCTTCAGCCGTTGCAGGTCAGTGCGTATGTCAGCCGCATGCTGATATCGTAGGTTGCGGTCTTTCTCCAAGCACTTGTTGATGATCCGTTCCAGATCGGTTGGCAGGTCGGGATTCAACCGCACGGCTGGGGTCGGCGTTCCATCCAGAATGGCTTTGAAGATCACCCCTGTACTCTCACCACGGAACGGCAACGCCCCAGTCCCCATCTCGTACAGAACTGCCCCGAAGGAGAACAGGTCGGTGCGGGCGTCCAGTTCCTTGGCGCGGACTTGCTCTGGCGACATGTATGCCACGGTTCCAACTGCCTGACCGGGACTTGTCAGGTGCTCTTCCAATGTGACGGTCGATGCGGCGGTCGCGCCAGCATCTCCCAAGTTTCTGAGGACGGGCACAACTTTCGCTAACCCGAAATCTAGAACCTTCGCGTGCCCACGCTTGGTCAAAAAGATGTTCGCTGGCTTGATGTCGCGATGGATAATCCCTTCGCCGTGTGCTGCGTCGAGCGCATCCGCGATCTCGATGGCAAGAGAAAGGATCAGCTCGGTTTCCATCGGTCGCCCGCCGATACGATGTTTCAGCGTGAGTCCGTCCAGAAACTCCATCGCGATGAACGCTTCGCCGTGCTGGTCGTCGATTTCGTAGATGGTGCAAATGTTGGGGTGATTCAGGGCGGAGGCAGCCTTCGCTTCACGCTGGAAGCGGCTGAGTGCCTGCGGGTCTTTGGCTACGTCGTCGGGCAGGAACTTCAAGGCAACAAAGCGATGCAGCTTTACGTCCTCAGCCTTGTAGACGACGCCCATACCACCACCGCCGAGTTTTTCCACGATGCGGTAATGCGAGATGGTTTGCCCGATCATGAGGGATCGCCGGGGAACTTAGGGAGCCATGTTAAGGATGTGGCGGAGGCGAGTCAACAGAATGCGGGAACGATCCGTAAGAGTGCTTCATTGTCCTAAGCTCTTCAACTACCCGGCCTTCTTTCCCATTTTGTTGAATCTGATGTTTAACTGAAGCAACCAAAGCTGGTGGGCGGGGACATTCTTACCGTGGCTAAACTTGAACACTTCGGGCTCGGCGGTTACGTTTCGGAACTCCGGACTTGTCGGGTTGATCCGGGAAGCGCAAGCGCAAGTTGGGTTAAACGGGTGAGACGTGGGTCTTCGGCGAAACCGTTTTTCTTGCCCTTCTCCATGAACCAGACCCTTCACTTATCCGCTCAGTTTACATTGCGCGGTGGAACTTTTTTCCACAGGTGCGGAGCATTTCTCATCATCGTTTGCCACGTAGATGATCCGCGTGCTAATGGGATAGCAGCGCCAAAACCGGGCAGTTCCTTGGCTGGTGAGGACGTAAGGAGTCGCTCTAGTCTGAGTCTCTTCCGTGCCTTGTACGATCCGCGATCTCCCGCAATTTTTCTGAGGTTAGGCCGTAGAGCGGCGGCACACTGACTCCGAGCACTCCGAGATAGGCGTAAAGCTCGCCGCGATGATGAACCTCGTGCTCCACCATTGAGCGCAAGAGCTTCCAAGTGGTGATTGGGGTTCCGTCCGCCGACTGGCACTTTTGCTGCAACTGGTCGTCGCTTAGGTGCGCCAGCATATTGATCGATTCGCTGTGCATCCTTTGCATGAATCGCACAACCTCGTCGCGGCCCTCGGCCAGTTCGCGACCACATCCGGCATAACGGTTGCGCCCACCACACGCGCACTCCACAAAGACGTATCTTTCGGTTGCGGCAATGTGTCGGGCAAGGTCGCCGAGCGTAAACTTGTTCGCCACCGCTAGCCACTCGCTTTTGTCGGGTGGAATACAGGCAACAACCCGCAGGGTGCGCTCACGGATTTTGCTGAAGTAATCGAGAAACGACTGGATCGTGCTGTTTTCCATGGGAATCATGGTATCGCACAGGAAGAGGGCTATGGCGCTGTAGGTGAAGATGTCATCGCTGTTGGGACGAGCCTTTTTGCTAATCAGCGAGGCTTAAAGGCGATGTGGGCCGTACTGGAATACAAACAAGAGGGGATGGACGCGGAAGCCGTAGCCTGCCACATCAAGCAACGGTTTCCCAAACTGCCGATCATCCTGCTTTCCGCATACTGCGAGATGCCAGAGCGAATCCTGTGGCTGGTGGATGAATACGTGTGAAGAGCGAGTTGCCGGGACGGCTGATGCCGATCATCGAACGAGCGTACAGACTCCGACCACATTCGGACAATCGGTGCCAGCGTAGCGGAGCAGCAGCATAAAGACTATGGGGCTAGTTCGCGTAGTTCGATGAGCCGCAGTCCAGTTCCACAGGGCAACTTGATCTGAACGGGTTGTGCCGCATATTCGGTCACCGTAAAATCCTACGCATGGAGTTCTTCCAGCTTCACCATCCGCCAGACGCGACCGTGTTATGTGATCGCAAGGGCTGTGAACAAGTGGCGGACTACTTGGAAGTGGACGATCACGGTAAAGAATACCGGGTATGCGCTTCTCACACCGACGGCAAGACGCATGCTTCGCGGTTGCCGACGCGGAAACCACGTCCTGATCTTCCATTCCGAAGCCGACATCACGCTTGAACCGTCGCAGTAGCCCAACTGCACATGGCGTGCAGACTACGTTGGCAAGAGCACACAAACGAAAGCGCCCCGGACTCATCGAGCCACGGGACGCCCGTCAAACAGCCCTCCCCAGAACTGTTCACAACCACCTTACGTTCTGGTTCTGTGGTAATGGCTCCAATGGGCCACGGTGGAAATGAGGGATCATCTGGGTTCCGTTGGACAATGATTGGAAATCTCCAGCAAGGACATTCACAGTTCGCGGATGTTCATTGTCCAAGGCCCATTTGCTATTGCTGACGCGGAGGACTAGGGTTAAATAATACGCAGGCGTCTATCCCCCTGCACGGTTCAGAAGTCTTTTACACATCCTTCCGCCGGACCCAGTTCTGGGCGTCGGTCCCTTGTGCAATCTGGTGGTTTCCATCGGAGGCTAGTCCATGCCCATACGTTCAAATCTTTCTTTCA
>JBEKUD010000249.1:0-6110 GCA_049515395.1 Candidatus Sulfotelmatobacter sp.
GCCGAGATACTGAACCTTGCTCTCCGCATTCGCGAACGCCGGCCATAGGGGAAGGCCCGGGCCGTTTGGATCTCCCGATCGCGCGAAGTTGACCCAGTAGCTGGACATCTCCTCAGCCAGCTTCCGATCTGCCGCAGTCCAGTTCCAGGGCAACTGGTCCAGGTGATCGAAGACATACCAGAGTTCGGCGAAGTGGCTCGCGCCCCAACCCGCGTACACGGAGTGAGCCGGGAACGGCGGCTGCTGTCGAAAGGAGTAGTAAAAGACAGAACTCCGCCCGGTTCCGGCTTGCAGCCTAGCCCATGCCCACATGTCCCAGCCGAAGCGGAGGTCGCGCTCGAGGCCGAGATGCGCCTGCCGCGCCTCTTCGTCGGTCGCGTGGGGATATGCCGCAACCAGCGCAGGGGGAAGCTGACCGACGCTGTGTTCCAGGTCGCTGTCGAACGTGGCTGCCGTCTGGTGCGTGACATCCACCAGCGCCCGCGCCTCCTCGGCGTTCGAACCGATCAGCAGCGGGACATCGTTTTGCTGCCCCGAAGTGAATGCCTCGTAGGGGGAAAGGGGAAGCACATACGGTTCGATCACCGCGTGGACGATGCCTCCGGCATTGCCCGTCAGCAGGGTCGCCGGAAGCTGGCGTAGTTCCTTGAGCGAGGCCGCACCCAGCGAAACGGCGTACTTGTCCCCATCGCGTTCTGCATTGGCCAGCAGGAACTTTGGTGCAAGGGCGAGCGGCTCAAACAGGCCACCGCTCTCTCCGATGGCGCGCTGAAACAAGCCTTTCACAAGGGGCGAGGCCATCAGGATGCTGACCGATATAGAACCGGAGGATTGACCGGCGATGGTTACGCACCTCGGGTCACCACCAAAGGCTGCGATGTTTCTCTGAATTCATTCGAGTGCGGCGATCTGATCCATCAGGCCGTAGTTTCCAGACGAGTGGTGCGGGGACTCGCGCGTTAGCTCAGGAAGCGCAAGAAAACCAAGCGGACCGAGGCGATACGCGATGGTGACAACGATGACACCTTTTTGCGCGAGTCGGTCGCCCCAGTACAAGGGCATCGAGGCCGATCCGTTGATGTATCCGCCGCCGTATATCCAAACGATTACCGGCAGGTGCTCGTGCGCGGTCTTCATATCTGCCTTGGCCGGCGTCCAGATGTTGAGGTAGAGGCAATCTTCGCTCACCGCCGGAGCCGTCTCGCCCGGCATGGAGACTCCAACTTGCATGCACGCCGGAGCAAACGCATCTGCCCTACGCGTGCCAGTCCAGGGCGCCACAGGGACCGGAGGGCGCCAACGCAAGTCGCCTACCGGCGGGGCAGCGAATGGGATTCCTTTGTAGATAATCAACTCATTTGCGCGTACCCCGGATATGGTGCCGGAGTCCGTCACGACTTGCTGCGCGATAGCGGCACCCGCCAGCTGTGCTGCGGCTACGAATACGCACGTGAATTTCCATCGGTTCCGCACTTGGTCCTTCACCCTGGTTCTTCAATTTCGCAGAAGATCAGGATTACTCTTCTTGTCTTGAATTTCGACGTGGCCCGAAGCTCTATCCTGAAGCCCCCACGCAATGACTCTCCCCTTCCTCGCGTGTCGGCGCTGTGCAATATTGCTCAGATGGCCGAAAATCGGGTGTTGCTATCCGACGCCGTCGCTCGTTGCACAACGTAAGGCAAGGTACCGGTGAGCCTGCGGCAATCCGAAAGCTGGTCGCCCCCCGGATATGGATCGATAAGTCGGCTTTGCTCTGGTCAACTCCAGTTTGCCCATGGTCCGCCCGTATGCGGGTCGCCGCCAGCTTACTCGAGCCACTCCGTCTCGAAGGTCGGGTTCAGGTGGATGTCAATTTGCCGGACTGGATCGTCGTCTGCGCTAATAAACTTGTGCGGTTCACCCGCCTTTACGATGAGGACATCCCCGGCGACAGCCTCGCGTTCTTCATTGCCGACGATCCACTTCGACCGTCCCGCGATCCCATAGACAATCTCGTCGTAGTTGTGTTTGTGAAGCCGCGTTCCGCGGCCGGGCTCACCAATCACCACGAAGAACGAGAGGCCAGTTCCACCGTGCACAGCACCGACGAACTCATGCGACATGCCCACAAAGGGAAGTTGTGGCTGACGAACAATTCCATGTCTGCTCCCACCTCATCGAAGCTTGAGATTGATTGGCCTAGCCCTCTTTGACCGCTGCCAAGTCGCTTGCCATCCTCAATTCTTCAGGAATGGTCGAGGGTCGAAAAAGATCTCATTGCGCACGATCAGGCCGTCTTTGAATGTCATCAAGGCTGCCGCGCGACAGACCCCGATGGGCTCGGCGAAGTCCATACGATAGGTCAACATCGCTTGGTCTTCGGATTCAAACTTCGTGTGGATCTGAATGCTTTTGATGAAATTCATCAATCGTTGGGCAGCTTCAAGAACTGCATCCCGCCCCGTCAGCTCCTCCATCGGTGTGACCAACCGAACGTCGGGGTGCAAGCGCCGCGCCATGCCGGACACGTCCTTGTCGTTCATTGCCTTGTAGTAGGCCTCCGCGAAAGCTGAGTTGCCATGGGTCATCACTGTTCTCCTCTATTTCCGATTTCTGCAAGAATGCGTGCTCCCTCATTTTTCCGCATCAGTGTGCCAACCCGGATTGGTCCAGCGCCCGTGCTGCCAAACAAATATCTCCGTCACCCGGCCCGAGCTCGACGATCGTTTGCCGTCAACCTCAAGTTCCACGACGTAGCTGCTCCAAATGATGGCGACACCGCCAAAGTGCTGCACTCTGGTGCGCGGGACTTCAAGGCGGAGAAGTTTTCCGCCCTTGGTACGAAACTCAACAGCGGTTCGTAGCACATCGGATTGGTTCTTCCACTTTTCTTCGCCGCCGCTCATGACAATGGTCTCAGGCGGCACCAATTCCTCGAGGGTCTTCGTGTCGCCTGCGAACCAAGCGCGCCATACCGTTTCGCGCAGCCGTAGTAATTGCTCGTCATTCTGGGTTTGCGCAGAGAGGAAGGCACTGCTAAGAGCCGCCAGAAGAATGGCCGCGATGACCATCGCCTCCGAAAGGATGACCGCAAATTGGCGCCTTCGAATGTCCGCTTTCATGATTCGCACCTCTGAGCGAAAAGCGACCACTGGGAAGGTTTGATGTCAAGTTCAGGGCTCGACCGTGGGCGGCGCATAAACCACGAGCCAGCCACGCAGACTACGCTGCCTGGAATCGAGAGCATCGCGACATGCTCACCCCGCACCATTACTCCGAGCAGTAACGCGACCGCAGGAATCAGGAACGCTGCCGACGATGCGCGCGTGGCCCCGACTCTTCCCGCGGCTGTGGCCAGCGACACGAATGCGACTCCGGTCCCGAAAGCTCCTAGTATCAGCAGCGAGAAGAAAGGCGCTGGAGTCCAGCGCGCAGAAACTACGTCGGTCACACCGAGCGGTGCCGTCAACAGGACCGCCACAATTTGTGCGCGGAGAATCACCGGAAGGGCTCCGTACCGCTGCTGCAGCGGGCGGGCAAGATTCAGTGCAAATCCGTAGGAGACAACAGCCGCCAGAATCAGCAAGACACCGACGAAGCTGCTGTGGCCTTCATGGATCGTCGGCCAAGCGACCAGCCCCGCACCGATCAATCCGATAGCCAAACCGACCATCACTCGGCGCTCGAGAACTCGACGGGCGATGGCTGTGGCAACGATGGCGGTAAAGAGTGGGACCGCGGCGTTCAACATGCCGGTCAACGCAGAAGACACTCTCTGCTCGGCGAGCGGAAACATACTTAGAGGGAAGGCAAACCACAAGACACCCACAAGGGTGATTTTCGGCCACGCGGAGCGCTCCACTGGTTTGCGTGCAGCGGGAAACAATGCCAGGCTCGCAGATCCGATGAACAGCCGGACGAAGGTGACGCCGCTCGGCCCAATGGCCTTTAGTCCCTCGGCAATGAAAAGAAAAGACGCGCCCCAGATGAGTCCGGGGATTGCGACCAACAGCCAGTCTGCGGATACGACGAACCGCCCCCCGCTCGATCTGTGTCTTAGCACGTTCATACGATCTCCAAGTCAGAGCCCCAACAGTCGGGCACGCGAGCCCAGATGCGCTATCCCCAGTTCCATGCAGAACTCCCGCCGAAGGTGTTCACAAGTTAGCCATAGACTTGCGGCGTGGATGCAGCGTAAGTAACAGCGCTGCCCCGGATGCGGAGAAGACGGAGTAATCCATTGCAGACTTGATTCCGAAGGAAATCGCCATAGCCGTTCCAAACATGGCCAGCAGAATCGCACTCGCGAGCGAGATCCATCGCGGCCACAATCCCAATATCAGCAGGACTCCGCAAGCTGTCTCTGCCATCGTGGCCGCCCATGCAACAAATGGAATGACAGGCGCCGGCAGAAACGAATTTACCTCGGCTGCGTATTGCATGAAATTCGCAAAGTGCTTGAGGTCGAGGGTCTTGTCCCATAATCCGAAGCGTGAAGCTACAGCAGACAGAAATGCGGTCCCGAGCGCAACGCGCGCGTACAGCGCTCCTGCCCTTTCCCAAATCAGCGGGCGCAAGTTCTCGCCCATGCTGCCCAGCGTCGTGACCGAGGCGGCCTGTGTGTGCTGTTTCATTTTGAATTTCCTTTTGAGCGGATGCTTTCTGTCACATCAATGCTCAGGGGTACGTCATGATCGCAGATCAGGTACGCGACGAGCTTTGCCGGTTCCGTGGAACTGGCGTTAGCCGAGACGAGGTGGACTCCGTTGGGCGCTTCGTAAAAGCTCTCACCGGCCTGGTAAATCGCCTCGGGCTCGCCTTTCACCTGGGTTCGGAGAGCGCCTTCGACGACATAGCCAATGACGGCGCAAGGATGAGAGTGCGGTGACGAGGCCTCGCCCGGACCATAGTTGACCTCTACCAGAATTACCTGCAGATGGTCACCGTCAAGTTTTGACAAAACTTGGGATAGCACAATTCGTGCTCGATCTTTCGTCTGACTGTGAGCACTGGCGGCCTCGTGGGTCCAAGCCAAACGCGCTGACATAAACCCACTAAAGAGAATCGCTACCGCCAAGCTGATCCGCCTTCTCGTCGGACTCATCAGTTCCCTCCACGACTTTCACGATAACCCATAGTGGAACAATCACAAGATCCATTTAGTGATATGTTGTGTGTACCACTTCTATGGTGAAACTGGCGACCGCATTCGAACTGTCTCTTCCCCCAAAAGACCCCGGTGTGCCCGCCTATCGCTGGCTGTATGCCTCATTACGCGCCGAGATCTTGTGCGGCCGCTTGCCAGCGGGGACACGGCTACCATCCAGCCGCGATTTGGCGAGCCAGTACGGGCTGGCGCGCGGAACGATTATTAATGCTTTTGAGCAGCTGAAGTCCGAAGGCTATGTTGAAGGTAGTGTGGGGTCGGGTACGCATGTCAGTAAGGTATTGCCGGAAAAGCTCCTTCAGGTGTCACCCGATGCGGTGAAACCCGCTTGGCACCGGAAACGCCAGGCTGTGATCTCGGATTACGGGCGACGGGCGAGGCTATTTCCCGGCTATGAGAACCGTCCGACCCGTGCCTTCCGCGCCAACTTGCCGGCGTTAGATCTATTTCCCATGGCCCTGTGGACAAAAATCGCGCTGCGCTGCTTGCGCCGGATTTCGACTCGCAATCTCATGGGGTGCGATCCCCTTGGGTTAATTCCGCTGCGACAGGCTGTGGCAGAGTACCTGAGCAGGTCGCGGGGTGTAAGGTGCGTGCCGGAGCAAGTGGCGATCGTCTCGGGAGTGCAGGAGGCATTCGACGTCACCGCCCGACTCCTGCTGAATCCGGGAGATCGTGTGTGCATTGAAAACCCCGGATACCCTGGTGCGCTCCAGGCGTTTCAGGCATTTCGCGCGAAGATCTTTTCCGCCGGAGTGGATAACGAGGGAATTGAAATCCGCCATCTTCCCACCCAGAGAGTTCGGCTGGTTTACGTCACGCCCGGGCACCAGTTTCCACTGGGCACCACCATGAGCCTGGCGCGGCGACTGCAATTACTGGAGTGGACGCAGAAGGCTTGCGCAATGATTTTTGAAGATGACTATGACAGCGAGTATCGCTATTCGGGACGCCCGATTCCGGC
>JBEKUD010000250.1:0-6063 GCA_049515395.1 Candidatus Sulfotelmatobacter sp.
AGTCAGGGTGGGCTCGGGCCTACTACCAGCAACAGCGAGATCGGGGCAACGACCACCACGCAGCGGTGCGAGCGTTGGCTTTCAAATGGCTTCGCATCCTGTTCCGTTGTTGGAAAGATCGCATTGCCTATGACGAAACCAAATATCTGGCCGCACTCGTTAAGCGAGGCTCACCACTGAGCCACGTCGTCGTTGCAGCCGCGGGAACGAGCTTTTGAAATCTTGTGGATTCTGAGTGGAGGGCATTGGAGGGCATTTTCTCAGGCGCAAAAAAACACTTGCCACACTTACTCAGATGTCTGATAACGACAGTTGACACGCCTCCTCCCCTTAGTTATCGTTTGCGCACGAGTGCACGGCAACGCTGGTTACGCCATGGCGGTAGCGGCGCGGGACCTGCTGCGTTGCGGGGACGGTTTGCACTGCATAGGGCTCTAAACTTAATCTAATGGAGGATTCCCGTTGACCGAGGGAGACAATTATGAAATTCCAGCCATTCGCTGCTTGCTCGCGGTCGTTTCTCTTTTCGTGATGTCACTGCCAGGTAGCGCCGACACCGAGATTGGAACCAAAGCCTACCTCGCCAAAGATTTTGATACGGCCTTCTTGGAGTTCACCAAGTCTGCCAATCAGGGCGACATGCTCGCAAAACGATACTTGGCCAACATGTATTTCCTCGGTCAAGGTACCGCCAAGGATGAGGTACAAGGCACGAAGCTCGCGCATGAGTGTGCCGAGGCTGGGGACAGTTACTGTTATCTGATGTATGCCAAGTCCAACCTTAGCGGACTTGGAATCGCGGTCAATTACGCCGAGGCTCGCATTTGGGCGCGCAAGGGGTTTGCGGGCGGTGTTGCCGGGGTATGGGAGCCTGCTGGCGTTCTACTGGAGCAAATTTATTTGATAAACCCAGCAAATCGATTTCTCGTTGACGGTAAGAGAGACATGGAAAAGTACAACGCACTTGCGCGCCGGACTCTTGAGCAGCGGGCCGAACAAGTGGAGGCTCTCGATGCTCTGGCCGCATCGGCCCAGGCTGGCTTCGTCCCTGCAAGATTGTTGTTGTCCACGGTGCTGTTTGACAGTGGAGCCGGCACTGCAGAAAAGATCTGTTCCCTATTAGCCGGGATAAACGATTTACCGGAAAGGTTCCAGAAATATTTGACAATTTCTCAGCAGGTCGCACAGTTGGGCCCGACCAGAGCTTCGCCCAAGTTGGTTATGGAGGCCAGCCAGGGAGCGGCTGAGGGAGCTATGGGACAGGCAAGCCGCGCGGGAATCCAGCAGCGAGCTGCGTGCAAGGATTTCAAAGTGCTGAAGTTCTTAGGCGCAACACCCATCGACCACGCGACTTGGCTGCCGCTCACACAGCCGCTCTTGGCCAATACCTATCCGTTGACGGGCGCCTGGTCTGAAGACTGGAGCGTCAGCCTTTGCGGCCGCGTGTCTGCCGTGAATATCCAGTTCACGGCGGACGGGATGGGCGGCGCTAACTTTCACATGGGCCCGTTTTAGATCCGCCAAGCGAAATATCGCGATAACACTCATCAACCGCGAGTCAAAATAGTTTTTCCCGTGCTCAATTGTACAATCGCTCGCGGCCGGAGTCATGCGGCTCGTGCCTTCGCAGAGGACAGGCACGCCGTCACCTCACGGAGGACCTGCTCGTAGTCAGCGGCTATCGCCCGCTCCACATGAATACGAGCGCCTTTCACGCCTGCTTCTTGCGCCAACCTCTTGAACTCACTCTGAAGAAAGACTTCCAACTGCTTCGGTGTCAAGACGGCGATGGGAACAGTAGCGGACTGGCCGGTCTCGGTCTCGATCCTCACGCAGTATGGGGATTCGGACTGTTGCGTTTCCGGATTCATGCGACACACCCCTTTATGGAGCGACGAAAGTGGCAGGCAAAGATCCTAGCACTTGGGGCAACGGAAGTGCTCGAAACATCTCCCCTCGGCGTATGCTCAACTCCTCACTTGCAAGCGCACCCCCCACCCAAACGCCAGCATCCCGGCGCCAGTCCCCAGCATGAGCCACGTCCCCGGCTCCGGCACCGCGCTCGTCCCGGCATAGCTCGCGCTGGTGATATTGATCAAGGCGGTCCCATAATGGCTCCATATCGAGCCTTGCCATCCACTTCCCGTTGAAATTCCTACGCCCCAGCCCCCGCCTTCGCCTGTCCAACAAGCCAAATCACGCTTCCCATCCCCATTCAAATCTGCACTGAGACACTGTTGCGTCATCGGCAAAGGCACCACTGGTCCGCCGCTCCATGATTGTGCGGTCCACCCGCTTTCCGTTGAGAGACCCATATTCCATGTGCCATTCGTCCCGTTAGAGCACGCTAAGTCGGTCTTTCCGTCGCCATTGAAATCGGCAGCAAAGCACTGTTCGGGAACCGGCACAACACTCCATTCGTCCACCGGCACAGGACCTGCGCTCCAAATCGAAGCATTCCATGCACTCCCGGTGGAGAGGGCGATAACCAGCTCGCGCAGCTCCGAGCGTTCGCGGTGACTCTGGAAGTTTCTAATGAGTGCATCCGGGTCCTGATCTTCTCCCGTCGTGGCAAACTCGGAGATCGGTCGGATGGCAAGTGGTGGTGGAGTATGTAGATCAGATCACGGGCAAGCATTCAGACCGCGCGGAGTTCCAGCGCATGTTCGAAGGCGCTAGTCGCCGAAAGTTCGATGTGCTCCTGTTCTGGAGTCTGGACCGGCTGAGTCGGGAAGGTGCATTGGAGACGCTGCAGCATTTGAATCGGTTGACCGGCTACGGTGTGCAATGGAGCAGCTTAATCGAAGCAGTACCTTGATTCGACCGGCATGTTCCGGGACGCCGTGATATCGATTCTCGCCGTCGTCGCCAAGCAGGAGCGCGTGCGCTTGTCGGAGCGGACGCTTGCGGGACTCGAACGGGCACGCAAGCAAGGCAAGATCCTGGGACGGCCACGGTCGAAGGTGGATGGCAATGAGATTAGGGCGCTGCGTGCGAGCGGGTTGTCTTGGGGCGAGATTGGAAGACAGACGGGGTTGGCCAGGGCGACGTCAAAAGGCGTGCGAGGTATAGCACTCAGAACCCGGCCCCGGGTGTCACGCGCCTATTGCAGCCATTCCGTGCCCATGTTGTCATCCGTGATGACGCGGGCGCCTGCGGTGCGAGCGCGGATATGGTCCGCCGATTCCAAGGCGAAGAGTCCTGGGCGCATGTCGAGGTCCATCGTATTCGCCATAGACATCACTTGTCGCAGCCGGAGACGATCCTGTTCTTGTGACAAGTCAAACACTGGTTTGCCATCAATCTTGTAATCTGACAGGACATTGAGCCAGTGCCTTGCATCGAGCTGCAAGGGTGCGTCGCTGACTACGACAAAATTCGCCAGTCGCATGCCAAACGGAAAAACACTCACTCCGGTCAGCATCGCTTCCTTGGAATCGGTGGTGTTGTAGAAATGCACGCCACCCGCGTTTAGGTGCTGACGAATGAGCCGCAGAAATTCTACCGACAGCAGGTTGGACGCGTTGGAACGCCAATGATACGAAGTGTTCATCACGATAGCGTCGAACTTTCGTCCGGGGCTGCGCACCAGCCAGCGGCGGCCATCATCGATCTCGATATGAACCTTCGGGTTTTGCAGCAGGCTTGCCACCTCCGGAACTTGCCGGATGAGTCGCAGATATCCCGGATTGATTTCAACAATCGTCAAGTGCTCGATCTGGGGATGGTTGGCGAGAACCTGAGCCCACGATCCAGACGAGAGTCCAATCATCAACACTTCTTTGGGATTCGGATGAAAGTAGCTGAGTGCGAACACCCGTTCAATTCCGTTCGAGTCGTTTACTAGGCTAGTGTTGAAGCGTCCGTCGTATATTCCCCCGCCAAATATCATCCCCGAGTGTGTAATTGCGATGACTCCATTCCTGGTCTCAACCACGGTCTTAAAGCGAGCGCCAGGCACGTAGCCGCTCTTCGACATCATTCGTTCGTACATGCCGGAAAAGAGAGGCTCGGGAGCCTGGGCGACGAACAGAGCCGCGATCAACATCCCGACTGCCGCGAAAATAAAAGCGCGTCTTTCCAATCCCGCTCTTAGCATCAACACGACGCTTAGTCCAAGTCCAAGCAAAGTCAGCACGACGCAGACGTACCTTAGGGGAAGGATGTCCATGAGCACGAAACCAGTGAGATAGCTGCCCAATGCCGAACCGGCGATATTGCTCAGATACAAGTAGCTCATACGTGCGCCCGCACGTTCATCTGGAGGAATCGAGATATGGCAAAGCAGCGGAAACACGGTTCCGAGAAATGCGGCGGCCAGACCAATGGGCGCGAGTGCCCATAAGTAGGAAACGTGCACCACTAGCTTGAAGAGAATGGGGCCAACCAGGAATCCGAGCAGGTTCGCTCCAGCCACGGTGCCGACCAAAAAGCGGATGAAGCTTTTGGGGTTTGTGATCTTCTCGCAGATACGATTGCTGGCCACCGAACCAAAGCCGATGCCCGCCAGGTAGGCTCCCAGAAGGAAGGCGAAGCTTTTCGCTATTCCGCCGGTGGTGAAGGAGAACAGGTGATACCACACGATCTCGTAGCCCAACGAAACGAACCCCGCAATGCCGGCGGCTGCGGCCGCCAAAGGGAAGCCGATTTCGGGAAGCAGCCGGCCGTTTGCGTTTGTCGTGCCCTCGGCATTTTGTGTCGGGTGTTCATCCTGGGAGTTCGCGGACGACATCTGGGTGCGCGCCGTCTGCTGTTGCTGTGTCGCCAGGGACCAAACCAGCACAGTGGCGCCCAGTAATGCGTTCAAACCCGCTGCCACCCTCACGGTTTTCGATTCCCCCAACCAGCGCATCAGAAACAGTCCCGCGCAGAAACACGCCGCAGCGGAACCCAAAGTATTGGAGGCGTAAAGCGCTCCCACCGATGTGCCTACGTTATGCGAGAGGCGAACCGCATAGGTAACCAGGACAGGAAGAGTGGAACCCATCAGCACGGTCGGAACCACGACGAGGCCGAACGCGATAATTCCAGTTTGGAGTGGTACCGAGCCAGCCGTGAAGTGGGCGGCCCAGTGGAAAACCCTCAAAGAAGCAATTCCATACGACGCTATCAGCAACTCCACTCCACCAAAAACTTGGAGGAGGGGGAGGTGTTGGGAGCGCGAGATCCTTCCACCCAACAGACTGCCCAGGCCCAATCCCACCATGAAGGCAGTCACCACCATGGTGACCGACTCGATGTTAACGCCGTAGAGGGTGAAGAGGGCCCGTTGCCAAACGATCTGGTATAAAAGCGCCGGAAACCCTGAAACAAAGAAAAACAGATATAAGGCCGAGGGCGTCGATCCCACTGAAATAGCTCCGGGGAGTGGCGCTGCAAGGGCTCGCGTCGCGGCGGCCGAGGTGTATCCGCTCATGCTTCCTCCGGGACATCCAGCGATGCCAATAATCTCGATAGCGAGCGACAGAATCAACTCGGTTTCCATCGGACGCCCGCCGATGCTATGTTTCAGCGTCAGCCCGTCCAGAAACTCCATGGCGATGAACGGCTGCCCGCCCTGTTGTCCGATTTCATAGAGTGCAGATATTGGGATGGTTCAGTGCAGAAGCAGCTTGAGCTTCACGCTGGAAGCGGGCTAAGGCTTGGGGGTCTTTGGCCAGTTCATCCGGCAGAAACTTCAGCGCGACGAACCGGTGGAGGGTTATGTCCTCAGCCTTGTAGACCACGCCCATCCCGCCGCCGCCCAGCTTCTCAACAATGCGGTAGTGCGAGATGGTTTGGCCGATCATGGAGTCACGCAATCCTAGGCTGGACGTGAGGGTGGGTCAATGTATATTGCGGGCAAATGTCAACCGACATTAGAAATGTCCCCATTCTTACGACATTAGAAATGTCCCCTTTTCGTAGCAAATGAAATGTTCGGTTTTAGTGAATCTCCCACAGCCTTTCGCGCCGCCATTTTTTCTGCTGCCTGCCACGCGGACATTTCATGTGCGATCTCAATCTGACATTTCACGGATCAACGGCACCTGCCCTGGCTTGCTCCACGGGCGCATCTTGCGA
>JBEKUD010000251.1:0-5962 GCA_049515395.1 Candidatus Sulfotelmatobacter sp.
GCGGCGCGCAGATCCTTGGCGGACAGCACGCGCTGCACCACCAGAAAATCGGTCGTCCAGTAGCCGAATGAGATAACGGCGCCCAGGCCGAACACGATTCCGGTCCAGTGGATGCCCATGGGGTTGGACTGGAACGATCCCAAGGTGGACCACAGGTGGGTGTATTCCGCAGAAGCGTTGTGCGCAACCTGCAGACGGAGCTTGTTCCAGCCGCCCGCTTCAATAAGCCCGAGGATAGGGATCAGCAGTGCTCCCGCCCAGATAAGAACGAACTGGAGTACTTCGTTGAAGATGGCCGAACGGAGCCCGCCGAGGCCCACGTAAATTGCAACCGTGATCGAGGAGACCAGAATGCTGAAGTTGATGTCCCAGCCCAAAACCACCTTCATCACCAGCGCCATGGAGCACATGCTGATGCCGCTCATCAGCACGGTCATGAAGGCGAAGGAAATGGCCGATAAGGCCCGGCTCGATTCCCCGTAGCGAAGCTTTAGATAACCGGGAACCGAGTGGGTCTTGGAGATGTAATAGAAGGGCATCATCACCAGGCCTAGGAAGAGCATCGCTGGAATGGCCCCGATCCAGTACCAATGAGCAGCCAGGATGCCGTACTGATAACTGGCGCCGGCCCATCCCATCAGCTCGAGCGCGCCCAGATTGGCGGAGAGAAAGCTGAGGCCGGCGATCCAAGCTGTCATCTCGCGGCCCGCAAGAAAGTAATCCTCGCTGGTGTTGGACCGTCGCTTCAAATAGAAACCGATGGCCAGTACCAGAGCAAAGTAGAAAATAATGATGACGGCGTCGACTGGCGATAGATGTACGAGGTGTGGGGAAACAAAGACCGCGAGGGAAAGGTTCATTTACGGTTTGCCCGTCCGCATGAAAGTCACTGCATGAGGAACGACCGCGGGGGGATAAATCCAACGCTTTTCCACGGCTGGCAGCGTGAACGATTACGCTACCGGTAGTGTACGTTTTTACGATCAAGCCTCGTTGTTTGTCAAGTTTGACTTGATCCGCTTGATCCAGACGATATGGTGCTGCGCTATTTCAGATAGATCGACTCCTCCAACGGCAAACTGCGGGAGGAGCCTCCCACAAGAAACTTGTATTCTCCCGATTGCAGTTGCCACGCATCCCGGTTGATGTCGAAAACGGAGAGATACCACGGATCGATTTCGATGGTCACGCTCTTGCTCTCGCCCGGGTCGAGTTTGACCTTGCTCCAACCCACCAAACGCTTGGGTGGTTCCCCGGCACTGGCCGGCAAAGCTGCGTAAACCTGGGCAATTTCCGCACCTGCGCGGGGTCCAGTGTTGGTTAGCCGGAAACTCACCCGGACAGTCTTCCCAGAAGTCAGCTTGAGATTGGAATAGCTGTAGCTCGTGTAAGAAAGTCCATAACCGAAAGGAAACAGCACTTCCTTCCGTTCGGCGTCGTACCACTTGTAACCAACCTTGAGGCCTTCGTCATAAGTGACTTGAAACGCCGGCAATCCCTTTGCGATAGCCTTCCACGGCTCGGGACTCGAGGGCTCCGTGGTCGACCGCTTTGGAGGTTTCACAAGCGTGGGATGCGGCAAGTCCGCTTCGCTCTTGGGAAATGTGATGGGCAGCTTTGCGCTGGGGTTGACGTCGCCAAAGAGGATGCTGGCAACCGCCTCCGCGCCCCGCGTGCCCGGATACCACGCTTCCACAATGCCCGCCACCCGGGCAACCCACGGCATGGTGACCGGACTCCCCGTCTCGAGCACCACAATCGTATGTGGATTAGCGGCTGCAACCTCAGCGATCAAGTCGTCCTGATGTTCCGGGAGGGACAAGGTTTCGAGGTCCATTCCCTCGCTTTCCCACTGGTGTGCGAACACGATGGCTACATCCGCGGTCTTCGCCAGCGCCGCTGCCGAGGTAAGATCTGCGCCGGAATCGTATTGAACTTTGGCACCCGGAGCCCTTGCTCGGATCGCTTTCAGAGGAGATGTTGGGAACCAAACATGAGCTTGCCACGTCGTGCGCCCTGCACCGGGCGGCGCGATGGCGTTTCCTCCCGGAGGATCCACCTGCGCCGAACCGCCGCCTGAAAGCATTCCCACGTCGGAGTGGGCTCCGATCACGGCGATCGTCCGAAGCTGGGATGTATCGAGCGGAAGCTGGGCGCGATCATTCTTTAGCAGCACGATGCTCTGCTCAGCGATCTTCTGCGCAACCTCAAAACCGCGCACGACATCGACCACGCTCCTTCGCGTAGGGTCATCGATTACGCCGGTGGCAAACATGGACCGAAGTATCCGGTGAACATGATCATCGAGCTCGGCTAGAGGCACACGACCGGAGTTGACTGCTTTTTCCAGTTCTGCCCCATAAAACAACTCGCCGGGCTCTTCGTGATCAAGGCCCGCACCTGATGCCTCCGCTGCGCTGTGAGTTCCACCCCAATCGGACAATACGAATCCGTTAAAGTTCCATGCTTTCTTCAGCACGTCCCTTAGAAGGTATTTGTTCTCGCAAGCGTAGGCGCCATTCACGCGGTTGTAGGAACACATCACCGCGGCTGCATTCGACTCGCGCAAACCGATCTCGAAGGCTAGCAGATCGGTCTCTCGCATCGACCGCTTGTCTATGTTGACGTTGACTGCGTTCCGCCCGCTCTCCTGGTCATTCAGCGCGTAATGCTTGATATCACCCAGCACGTGTTGCGCCTGCGTTCCGTTGATGAGCTGCGCGACCATCTTGCCAGCAAGGAGCGGATCTTCTCCCATATACTCGAAGGTGCGCCCGTCGCGAGGTTCGCGCGCGAGATTCACTCCCCCGCCCAGGGACATGTTGTACCCCTGGTCGCGCAACTCGCGCCCGATCAAAGCGCCGTACTCGTAGGCCGCATCCAGATCCCAACTTGCCGCGCCGGCCAGGTCGTCGGGAAGTGCGGTCGAATAGCGGCCATTGTCTCCACTATGCCTGACGCCGTACGCGGCGTCCGACATCTGGATGCCGGGAATCCCCAAACGCGGAATACCTACCACGTAACCAGCGCCGCCATTCGACTGCGCGGCTAGCGGACTCATCGGACTCAGGTCTTTCATACCGGTTCCGTGGAGGAGGGAAATCTTCTCGGCGAGTGTCATCTCTTTCCTGACCAAGTCCGCCCGCTCATCCGGAGAAAGTTGCACGTTCATCCAGGGCCTCGCCGGCGCCGGATTTCCTGAGGCAGACTGAGCAGTTGCAGGCAATTCTGCAACTGTGACGATCACCACGAGGATCGTAATGCTGCGCATTACAACGCCGGTCCAACATGAACATATATTCCAGTTCATAGGTCTCTTTTGTCTGCGCTGAATCGCAACCCCAGCACCAAGTTTCCCTTTTAGCACTCCAATTTCGTCGAAGGCCCTTCGCAATCCTGCTCCAGCCTCCGGCACCCGGTTGCGCCAGTGACCCGGACCGCACTATCGCTGGACCGAGAATTTATAGATCGTCTGCGTGCTGTAGACCGAGGGCGGTCGCAGAATCACCGACGGAAACATCGGCTGATTCACGGCATTTGGGAAGTGTTGCGTCTCCAGGCAAAAGCCCGAGTGTTTCCTGTACACTACCCCGCGCTTGCCGGCAATCGTTCCATCGAGAAAATTTCCAGAATAAAACTGCACCCCGGGTTCGGTTGTCCAGACCTCCATTTGCCGGCCTGAGGACGCATCAAAAACGCGGGCCGCAAGCTTCAGTTTGCCTGCTTCCGAGCTCAATACGAAATTGTGATCGTAACCACCAGGGTCTCCCTTCATCTCCGCGATGTGGGTACCGATGGCGGTCGGCTGCGTGAAGTCAAGCGGAGTTCCTTTGACGGGCACCATCTCGCCCGTCGGAATCAGTGTGGCATCCACTGGTGTGTATTTCTCGGCGTTGAGTTGCAGCACGTCGCTCAGGATATCATTGGCACCATCGAGATTGAAATAACTGTGGTTGGTGAGATTGACAGGAGTTGCTTTGTCAGTCTTGGCCGTGTATTCAAGCTGCAATTCATTGCTGTTGGTCAGTCGGTAGACGACCGTGACGAGCAGACGCCCTGGGAAGCCTTCATCTCCATCGGGACTGTCATAGGTAAACCGGACCGCTGCCCCATTCGTTTCATAGACTTTTTCCGCCTTCCAGACCACGCGGCTTAAGTCCTTCGACCCGCTGTGCAGGCTATTGGGCGGATCGTTGATTTCCAGCGAATATTCCTTTCCGTCCAGCGTGAACTTGCCCTTGGCAATGCGGTTCGCTACTCTTCCCACGGTCGCCCCGAACCAGGGATGCTTTCCCAGGTAGCCCTGAAGATTGTCGAAACCCAGAACGACATCGCCTAATTTTCCAGATCGATCTGGGATCCACAATTCGGTGAGGGTCGCGCCATACGCGATGACCTTGGCGCTGCTGCCTCGCGAATTCTTCAATAAATACAGATTAATTTCTGTACCGTCATCCAGAGTTCCAAACTTGCTCGTTTCCACGGAAGCCTCCGAGCTTGATTCATGTGGATTCGCTGCCCAACCGGCGCCGCCCACCATGCAAATCAGAATTAGTATGCGGACTTTGTTCCTTGCCCCATCAACAGTCATCCCACTCCCCCAAGTCCCGACCACCCAAAAGTCGAGAACGAACCGAATAAACGTAAACGTTTACGTTATCCTAAGCAAGCAATACCTTATCCCTTCGCGGAGAACTTCTCCGCGGCAAAAGCCCGATTCAGAAACAAATTGGAACCGTCATCGGGTACGCAACAAATAGTAGGGAAAGGGGTTCCTTTGTTAGCAGCTCACGGTCGACTCTCTTCTGGCGTTGACAATCCCCGTCGCAAAGTGACAAAGTGAGCTGGCGGAATGGTATGCAGTAATCGGAATCGATTCCGTACACTGCGACGTAAGGCGCCGAGTACGGTACGTCTTGTAGCTGCGTGACTGCGTGATATCTTTCTAGCGCATATTGTGGGATCGCAAACGCACTGCAAGCTCGCGCTGCAGAACCTGATTTCCCCGAGGTCTTCGCAGTATGCGAGACAGAAACTCATTCACTCGCTTCTTCCTGGCGGTCCTCTTCGACTGATTCGTCAGAAAAATTCATGGGTAAGTTCCGGCTCAGGTAGTTTGCCAAGTGAGTGATAGAGCGCGAGTTCTAGAATGCGGAAGGTACGGAAGCCATAAGATCTTCTCATGGTAACTTTGGCTTTGTTGTTCAGACCCTCGATCACGCCGCTGGAGAACTGCTTTCTAGCCTTGAAATAGTTGAGCAGGAGAGCGCGGTGAGAGCGCAAGGTGCGGGCGATCTTCTTCTTCATCGGCTCGATAACGGCTTCGCACGGTTTGATAGCACCGTGACGAGTGTATCGGCCTGGCGGATATCCTGAAATGTCTGACCACCGCGTACGATCGCCTAATCCATGTGGCCTTTCCGTATTCCATGGGTTTTCACCAGCGTCCAACGGACGGTGAATCGCATACCGAGTGGCACATGCAATTCACTTTTACCCGCCATTGCTGCGCTCGGCTACAGTTAGGAAGTTTATGGTGGGCTACGAAATGTTGGGAACACCTCAACGAGATATTACGCCCGAAACCGCGGCTACCTATCTCCGCGAAGTCACTTGCGACGCGAGCTAACTAGAGGGTTCTTGGCGGACGCCGGGCAACACGGAAAGCAATCCGCCTGGAACGAAAGGTGGTTACTGCGGAGGCACAGGTTCCTGCTCTACGAGCTTGAATCGCTTCCTGTCGGTTTCCGCTTTACGGGAAGCCTGCTGTAAATCTGAGAGACGCTTTACGAGCGTTTGGATTTCCGCGCGCTGTCCACTCTGCCCGGAGTGGCGCAAAGCAACAATCAGATGATAGATAGAAGTCTGGTCGGAGGGGGAATATCGCAGCGCAAGCCGGCATTGTTCAATGGCAAGATTGTACTGGCCCGAACGTATGTACATACCCGCAAGGAGATCCCTT
>JBEKUD010000252.1:0-5916 GCA_049515395.1 Candidatus Sulfotelmatobacter sp.
AGCGAAGCCCTGCACAGCGCAGCGGAGCGGAGGCGGCGCCCGTCACAGCCGTGACCCTCTGAAGCGGGGCGCTTTTTCATAATGCATTGACAGATTGAATCCGCAGCCAGCGTGACTTCGCCACTTCACCGGCAAATTCTCAGGCGGCGCACCGCCTGATTTCTCCAATATCTCCATACGGCCGTTTCTAAGACCAGCGACCAGCTTTAGTCCAGGGTGGATTGCGTGCGTCGTCGTGTCACTAAGGGCACCGCCTCGGCTGGGAAATCGCTCTCGCTTTTTTAGAGTCCAAGGTACGCTCGCCGCACTTCATCCATTCTTGCGACGTCATCCGACTTGCCTCGGATGTTGATTCGACCTTCGGCAAACACGTAGGTATAGTCGCTGATCGCCAGCGCGAGGTGCACATTCTGTTCCACTAGGACAATCGTGAGCCCCTGTTTCCGCAGGGTGCCCAAGGTTAGGAAGAGTTGTTGGGCCAGCACCGGCGCCAGACCGAGCGATAGCTCGTCGATCATCAGCACCTCCGGCTCCTGCATCAAGCCGCGGCCCATCGCCAGCATCTGCTGCTCTCCGCCGGAGAGGGTGGAAGATTTCTGCTGGTGGCGTTCTTTCAGGCGCGGGAAAAGCGCATAGACGCGTTCCAGATTTTGTTTCTGTCGCTTGCGGGCGCGCTTCGAGTACCCGCCCATCTCCAGATTCTCTTCTACCGACATATCCGGGAAAAGCTGTCGGCCCTCTGGCACCAGCACCAGGCCGCGATTTGCCTTGGCATGAGGCGAAAGCCGTGTGACGTCTTCTCCGTGCAGCAACACGCGGCCTTTCCAGGCACGCAGGCTGCCCATGATCGTCCGCAGGCTGGTGGTTTTGCCGGCACCATTGGTTCCGATGATCGTGGTTAACTTCCCGCGTGCAACCTCGAGCGAGATGCCCCACAGAACCTGCACCTCGCCATATCCGGACTCGAGGTTCTCCAGTTGAAGTGCCAGATCCATCATTCCATCCTTGTCAATTTGTCAACGATATCGGGAAAACCCAAGTAGGCTTCAACGACATCCGAATTGTGGACCACATCTTCCGGCTTGCCTTCCGCCAGTTTGCGGCCCAGATTCAGCACCACGATGCGATCCGAAAGACTCATGATCGCCTGCATCAGGTGCTCGATCATGAGCACCGAGATGCCGCTCTCACGAATTTTGCGAACCAGTTCGATCATGGTCGCAACTTCGGTGGGATTCAGTCCGGCCAGCACCTCATCCAGCAAGAGCAGCTTGGGTTTCGCGGCCAGCGCCCGCGCTACTTCCAAACGTTTCTTGCCGGCGATGGTCAGCGAGCGCGCTACCATGCCAGCGCGGTCCCCTAGTCCAACCTGCTGCAGCACTTCAGAAGCTACATTGCGTGCGGCGGCCACATCGAGATATTCTCGGCCGAAGCAGGCGCCCACCGTGACGTTCTCCAACACTGTAAGGTCGTTTAGTGGCTTCACGATCTGGTGCGTGCGCGCCAAGCCGAAGTGAACTATCTTGTCGGGCGAGCTGTGGGTGATGTCTTTTCCCGCAAAGGTGATGGTTCCTTGGTCGGCCTTGTAGACTCCATTTACGACATTGAACAATGTTGTCTTTCCGGCACCGTTGGGCCCGATCAGTCCCAGGATCTCACCCTCAGCGATGCTGAAACTGACGTCGGAAACCGCTACCAGACCGCCGAAACGCTTGCTGACGCCGCGCACTTCCAGAAGGGCGCTCATTCGATCACCTCGTGTGCGCGCGGCACCAGGCGATACAACCAGCCGATCAAGCCCCCCGGGGCAAACAGCACTACGATGAGCAGAAGTCCGCCGGCGATCACCAGGTGGAAGTTGGAAAGGACAGGAGAAGTCAGCAGGTAGGAGCGAAGTTTCTCATAAAGAGTCCCGCCCAGAGCCGCGCCGATGACTGAGCCCTGGCCGCCGAGCATCAGCATCACGATGCCTTCCAACGACAACATGTATTCGAAGGCGATCGAGGGATCGATCATTCCGTTCTTGAAAAACATCAGGGCTCCAGCGACCGCAGGCAGAAATGCGGACACACTGTAAATGATCGCCTTATACATGGTGGCGTTGACGCCCAGCACAACGGCGGCATCCTCATCCTCGCGAATGGCGAACAGGCCCAGTCCAAACTTGGAATTCTTGATCACCAGGCTCAGGATCATCGAAAGGGCCATGACCGCAATGATCAGGAAATATGTGATCCAGAGAGCGCGCCGGGCGCCACCCAGAGACTGGTAGGAGTTGAACGAGAGGTACATTCCAGTCGATCTGCCCCAGGGATCGAAGTTGGAAACAAACGCCTGCACTGCTTGGAGAATACCAATGGTGGCCAGCGCAAAATAGGCCCCACGCAAGCGCAAAATAGCTAATCCGAACAACAACGAGCAAAGACTGACGACCACACCTGCCACCAGCGCCGACAGCACCAGATTCCAACCGCGCACCGTCGTCAAATAAAGTCCCACGTAACCACCCAGCCCGTAAAAGACAATATGGCCGAAGTTCACGTAGCCGGTGTAGCCGATTAGCAGGTTCAAGTTGCTGGCCAAGATGACGGCGATGGCAATGAGGATAAGATCTTCACGCAAGGAAACGTTGTTGCCGTGCAGCGGCGCGTAGATGAAGGCGGCGGCGATGAGCAGGATGATCCAGAAGAAGGGTCGGCGCAATATCATGTTGTCGCCCGCTTCCCGAAGATGCCCTGCGGAAACGCAACCAGAACCACCACAAACAGCCCAAATTCGATCAGCGGAATCCAACTGACGGCGATGAACGGAGTAACCACTCCCTCCAGCAACCCAAGGAGCACTCCGGCGACCAGAGCTCCGAAGGGTTTGCCCAATCCCGCGAGAATGGTCACCACGAAGCTTTTCAACTGATACACCGCGCCAGAAAGAATGGTGAAGGGAAATAAAGTGGAGACCAGTGCTCCGGATGTGCACGCCAGAGCAATGCCGATTGCGAAGGCGATACTCAGCACGGCGGTCGAAGAGATGCCCATTAGCTCGGCGGCTTCGCGGTTATCGGCGACGGCGCGGATCGCTTTGCCCGTACGTGTGTGATAGAGGAACAATTGCAGCGCCAGGGCGATGACCACCGCAGAGATGGCAGCAGCGATGTGGTTCCCTGTGAACGTGTAGGCTCCCAGGGTGATGCCGGGCAGGACGAAGTTAACGTTGTACGGGCTGGTGCTCCACACCGCAGTGCCGATACCGATGACCATCATGTTCACTGCGAAGGTGGAGAGCAGGCTCATCAACATGGAACGACCCACCACCCAGTGCACCGCCATCCAGTAGACAACAACTCCGATGACCAAGCCGAACCCGATCGTTGGCAGTAACAAGACGTAAGCGTTGATTTTCGCAGCGGCGTATAGCAGGTACATGCAGAACATGCCGAGCGCGATCATGGAGCCATGAGTAAGATTGATTACATCCATCACTCCCCAAATCAGACTCAAGCCCATCGCCGCGAGTCCATACACCGCACCGACGAGCACGCCGTCGATCATAGAAGCTAGGACGCCCGACATAGGTCACCTTTCGGGTTCATTTCTTTCGACTCCCGCATGACTAGGGCAATTCGCAGATAGCGTAGACAGCAGGTCCCTCTCCTTGCGCCGGATGACAACCCGGGACGATTCGGTAACTCGTGCTTAGTGGATCGGATAATTCAGGTTGGCACTCTTGCCTGCCAGCGGCCACACAACTTCCTTTACCGGTTTGCCGGCCTTGTCCTTCTGCCATTGTGCCAGAACCATGGAATGGCCCACCTGCAAGCCGTGTTCGTTGGCAGCCGTCGAGAATTTTGTCCGTCCGTAAAAAGTGGTGACATCGATAGCATTCAGCGCCTGCGCCACCTTCGCCGAGTCAATCCCCCCTGCCTGTTCTATGGCGTGTTGCAGAATCAGTCCGCATGCGTAGCCACCGGCGGATTCGTAGCTCGGCGGCGTATTATATTTCGCGCTATACGCCTTGGCGAAATTGGCGCCGCTCGGACCGTACTGCGCCTTAAACGCCGACTGCGGCTCCCACTGTGACGGCACCATCACGCCCAGCGCGGCATCCCCCAGTTCGACCCACTCCGGACTGTCTGGCGCCACCAGCAACGTCAGCATTTTTAGAGGAACTTTGTGGCCGTAGAGCTGCCGGGCCAGCGTCGAACCATCGGCATAGTGGCCGCCGCCCAGAAGTACAGTCGCCTTGGACGAAATCACCTTGTCGATGATGGCACTAAAGTCGGTGGTGTTGGGAGCATAGGCTTCACTGAACACTACATTGAACCCGAGTTGCTCGGCATAGGCTTTGGCTGGGGTCACCACCGCCACCGAGAAAGAGGAGTCCTCGTAAACAAAAGCGACAGTAGCTTTGGCATCCTTGGTCTTGAGCGCGTCGAGCGCAACCTTCATATATTCGGGAGCGGGCGCGAACATCTGGAACAGATACTGGTTTCCCAGAGTGTAGGTTTTTGGTTCGGCTGCGCCAGTGGTGAGCATAATCTTGCCGTACTGCTCCGTCACTACGGCGGCGGTGGCGGTAAGCGGGGACGAGTAGGGACTGAACAGGAAGTCCGCCTTGTCCTCCAGGATCATGCGGCTATAAAGCTGCTGCACGCGCTTGGAGTTCGATTCGTCGTCGTAGCTGGAGAACTGTATTTTGTAGCTCTTGTCGCCGGCCTTAATGCCGCCGGCATTATTCACCGTGTCGCGCCACAGTTCAAACCCGCGGTATTGCTCCAGCGAATCGACGTTCAGGGCGCCGGTTTTGGAAACGGTGAATCCGATGGTGATTGGTTGTTGAGCGAATCCGGGGATAGCCAAGAGAACCAGAACAACTGCGAGCAGAATCATTTGCTTCACAATTCACCTCGTCAGCAAGACGTCTCCAAATTACACTAACCAAATCTCGCAGGCACGCAGACAAGGAGACGCTTAGAGTTTCGCAGAACTCAGCAGGGCAGTCTGAGATTTCCCTTTTTGAGTCGGAAATCGAGGAGGAGTGTAACCTAGCCTATAGGCCAGTACTGTGATGAAGATCACAATCTTTTCCCGTTGCTGTGAGGCGAGCGCCTTCAGTAACTTTCAACAGGCTCGAATTCAACTCCCGAATGCGACGGAGTCGGTGGGCTCAGGAATTTCGCTGTCTCCTTGCAAAGCTACATAGTAGCCGAACAAGGTGAGCGGAACCAGAACCAAGACCAGGACGAGAAGCACTCTTTGGAGAAAAGCATGCAGTTCCATAAAAGCGAGGGGCATGAAACCCTCCTCCTCTAAGGCGCGAAGGCCGACATGCTGGCAGGGCACCTGCATTGCCTGAGAGAACGGGGAAAAAGTACGCATTCAGACATTAGCCGGTTCAAACCATTCTGTCTGTGATTAAACGCACGCAGCGAACGCCCTGCCGACGATCAATGCCGCTATCGAACTCAACCAAGGAAATGCATCGCAGGCTCCGGTGTATCTGGAAGCCGCCGCGTCCTACGAACGGCAAAACGCGACCATCATCCATTACTGGTACCCCGCCTACGTGCGTGGCCAAGCCTACCTGCTGGCGCACCATGGAAATGCCGCAGCCGCTGCCAAAAATTATTGGATCACAGAGGCATCGGGCTGAACTTTGAGACGGATCGTTAGTGCATCTGCAAATCGGTCGCGCCTACGCGATGGCAGGCGACACCTCTAAAGCGAAAAGTGCATACCAAGACTTTTTTACCCTCTGGAAAGACGCCGACCCCGATATCCCTATCCTGAAGCAAGCCAAGGCGGAATACGCGAAGCTGCAGTAGGGTTGCAGTGAAAAATCGCGCTTGACTTCGCCGACGCTGGGAGTATTGTAGGTGGGCTGTGCCGAGCCTACTTTGGTCCTCCCGCAGGCTTGGCT
>JBEKUD010000253.1:0-5891 GCA_049515395.1 Candidatus Sulfotelmatobacter sp.
AGACAAGAGCTCTTTCCACTTAGAGGCACTCGATGAGCAACAGGTGCTGCTTCGTCTACCCCTGATTCCTTGCTCGCCGCTGATGATATAGACGAAGACAAATTCACAATGAATGCAACTTCGGACGGGCTAGGGAGCGCGGTAAATGGCGGCACCGGCGGCGGCGGGTAGGATGCTTTCCACGTCGCGCAGGGCATTCTTCGGACCGCTGCCTGGAACGAAGAGAATGTCGCCGTCTGCAAGCAATTCATCTTCGGCTTTGTTGGCCAGGATTTTCTTGAGCGGGACCGGGACTTCTTTCCGAACACCGCCGGTCTTGCGAATCAGTTTGGCATGATTCAGGGAGGCGGTTCGATTCGTACCCTGTGCCAGGGCGATGGCCTCCAGCACTGTCAGACGGTCATTGTTCTCGATGAGAAAACCGCCCGGCTTGCCAACATCGCCAACGACATAAACGATGCCCGCGTGCGAAACCATGATGGTATCGCCCGGCCGCACGTCGACGTTGAAGGCAGCGGTGCTGCCAGGTTTGCTCTCAATTTTAACGATGACCGGGTGGTCAGGATCGTCACGATGCGTAACGGTGACGTCCTTGCCGGCGCCCGTGGTTTCACCGCCAGCCGCAGAGATGAGATCGAGAAGCCCGTGGGCTCCGAGCAGAGGATAGACGCCAGGGTTCTTCACTTCGCCGAGAACCGTGACTCCCTGCGTGGAAAATTCGAGCACAGTGACCGACACATGGGGGTCTTTGAGAACGTCGGTTTCGCGAAAGCGAGCTTCGATCGCCTGTCCCGCCTGCTCTGCGGTCAATCCCAGGACAGGGACAGTTCCAACCACGGGCAACGTGACCTTGCCTTGCTCGTCCACGCGGAGCTTGGCGGAAAGCTCTGGTGTATCGAAGACGTTCAAGTCGAGCAGATCTCCGGCTGAGATTTGTAGAGCATGGATCGCGGGAGGAGAAAAAGGAACGGACGCCGCCGGCATGGAATCTCCCGCCAAGACTTTCTGGGCCGACACCGGCATGGCGCCAATCGACAGCAAGGCGAATACAACCAATGATTTTGACATTTTGGCTTAATCCCTGAGCTAGTTATTGTTGGCGGAAGCGCTCTGGCGGTTACTGGCTAGTTCCTTGTAAGCCTCTGGGTATTCGTAGTAGTACTCCGGATGCCGTACAGCGTTGAGCACAAACCCTAAGACATTGGCACCCGAGCGAGAGAGTACATCCACGGCGCGCGACAAAGCTTTGCGTCGGGACACGCCTGACCGCGTCACCAGAATGACTCCATCCGCCCGTGCAGAGAGCACCAGAGCATCGGCAAAAGGAAGCATGGGTGGTGTATCGACGATGATGTGGTCGTACTCCCTTCGCCAAGCCGTCACCAGTTGCTGCATCTTAGCAGAGGCCAGAATTTCCGTTGGGCCGGCGGGACGAAAACCAGCAGGTAGCACGTGCAGATTTGGCAGTTTGGCAAACGGTTGATTAGGAGGACATTTAGTAAGCTCTGTCGTAAACATATTGCTCAGCCCGGGTTCCTTACGAATTCCCAGGTGCCGGTCAATTGAGGAACATCTCAAGTCAGCATCAACCAACAGGACCCGCCTACCCCCTTGCGCAAGAGCAGTTGCCAAGTTGCAGCTCACGGTTGACTTTCCTTCCCCTGGCAAAGCACTTGTCACTACCAGTACTTTGGGTGGATTGTCGAGGGAGGAAAGCAGAATGCCGCTGCACAAAGCACGATAGGCTTCGCCCCCCGGGCAGTTCCGCTCGCGAACCGAAATGGGAGTCGATTCAGGCGCGAGTAGGTTCGCGATGCTTGTTCCTTTCGTTTGCTTGCGAGAAAGGGCAGTTAGAAAAGGAACGGAACTCAACTCCGGCAGAGCCGTAACTGATTCAAGCTCTTCGGAGGTCCGAACCGTATCGTCGAAGGAATCCAGTATCAACCCTAACAGTAGGCCACCGAATAATCCGCCCCCTAAGCCGAGTGCGAGATAGAGCACCGGTCGAGGTTCCACCGGCTTGTCTGGTATTTGGGCGCGATCCACAATGCTGACGTAAGAAGACGCCAAACCGGACGTAATGCCGGCTTCTTTGAGTTTCAGCTGGAGCGTGTCATAGAGTTTTTGGCCAGACTCAACCTCGTGCTTCAAAATCGCATATTGAGCCACGTTCTCGTTGAGCTTGTACGCCTCTCCTTTCTGCTGTTCGAATTCGTCGCGGACCATAGCTTCAGCCTTCGCGGCAGCGTCGTATTCGTTTGCCAGCCGGGTTTCAACGTTTCCGCCTTCCGTAGTGATCGCAGCCTGTAAGCCGGCCAACTGCGACTGAAGTTCGCGAACTTTGGGATAGCCATTGCCAAACTTAGCGCTCATTTGGGCATACTGAGCTCGCAGTTCGGCTTCTTGTGTGCGTAGTACCTGCAAGGTTGTTCCGGGCACCACCGAAGCAATGAGTTCTGGATTGCCAGAACGTGCAAGCCGATAGCGGCCCTCTTTGACGATGCGATCAGCCTCGGCTTGAGTCAGTTCCTCGTTCAGTTGCTTCATCCGGTCCGTGACAATGTTGTCGCTTTCGTCGGTTCCCAGAAGATTGTTCTCGCGCTGAAAATCCGCCAGTTTCTGCTGGGATGAACTAGTGCCCGCTCTTATCTCGTCCATTTGACGTGACAGCCACTGTGAAACCTGCGTCGTTCCGTCGACGCGGACATGAAAGTTGCGCTGCATGTATTCGTCAATGATGGAATTAGCGGTGTCGGTCGCCAGGGCGGGATCGGAATTGCGAAACCGGATCTCTACTACTTGCGTGCTGGGCAGGACTCTCACGTTTAGATCGTTATTGAACCGCTCCAATAATCGCTGCCGTTGCGACGAATTCAGCCGAGACGGATCCTGGATGTTTCCGTTGACTGCATCTTTGCCCGCGAAGTGCGGATTGGAATAAAGAGCCAACGACTTGATCACCTGCATCGCCACGGTATTGCTTTGAATGATGGCGACTTCAGTTTTCACACGCCCGTCAACGTCGACCGACGCTGAGGTTTTCTCGTTCTCATCCAGCCCAAGGCTGGCGGAGCGATTGGGATCGATTTGCAGGCGCGCAACGCCCTCATAAACAGGTTTTTTCAAGAAGGTGTAAGCCGCCACCAGGCAGAATATTGCGGCGGCAAAGCCGAGAATAGCGGCTTTCCGGCGAACCAGCGTCTTCCATATGTCAACGACAGACAGTTGCTGTTGACCAGGCGTGCGCCTTTCCATCGAGGGTGCGGGGAAAGATAGCTCCGCACGCGGACTCGTGACTAAGCTTTGACGGTTTTCTGGCATAGATGCTACCTCTTTGGCTAGCGACTGTTCGGCTTCACTGGGCGCACAGGCTGAGTTCTAGTCCTCATGCTGCTCCGGTTCCTCTCAACACTGCGGGCACGGTCCGCGCGAGGATCTTGAGATCAAGCCACAGTGACCACTTGTCGATGTACTGCATATCGAGTTCCATCCATTTTTCAAAGGGAACGGAATTGCGTCCATGAATCTGCCACAGACAGGTGATGCCCGGCTTGACGCTGAAGCGGCGGCGCTGCCAGTCCTGATCAAACAGTTGATAGTCGCGCAGAGACATGGCCCGCGGACCAACCAGACTCATGTCTCCCTTCAGCACATTGAACAGCTGAGGCAATTCGTCAATACTGGTCTTGCGCAGCAGTCTTCCCAGTGGAGTAACCCGCGGATCCTTTTTGATCTTGAACACCGGCCCGTTCATTTCATTCAGGCTGAGCAGTTGGTCTTGGAGCTGCTCAGCGTTGGCGACCATGGTCCGAAATTTGAAGATGCTGAATTGCCGTTTGTTCAAACCCACACGAGTTTGACGGAAGAAGACCGGCCCCGGCGACGTCAGCTTCACAAGCGCTCCGATGATGAGAAGCAGAGGAGCGAACAGAGCTAGGAGCACCGTGGAAAAGAGACAATCCAGCATGCGTTTGACCATGGCAGGAAATAGCTCCACCGAGCCACCAGCTGCAAGAACCTGGGAACTATCCTCTAAGTCGACGTCTTGAGCGCGAGAAGAGAAGTTACGTAGCTTAAACACCTGGGAATCGAACCTTATAACGATTCCATGCTGTTCGCACAGCGACACTAGTTCAGAGGCATGTTCGTAGTACGATCGCAGCGGCAAGTAGATTGCTGCTTCGTCGATAACGTTGCACCGGAGAAAATCGGCCAAGCCGGCAAACGTGCAGCAGCGGGTGTGACCGGTGGACTCGAAGGCCTGGGTTCCGGACCAGTTATCATCCACAAAACCGACGACGTGATATCCCAGTTCTGGATGAGGGGCGATCTGGCGGACAAATTCAATCGCCCGTTCATTTGTCCCCACGATGAGAATGAATCTGGTATTTCTACCGCGACTCCTAAATGCGAGAAGCAACCAGCGGGCCACGATGCGTCCCGTAACCATCAGGAAGGTGCTCGACAGCCAGAACACCAGCACGAATCCCGGCCGCACGATTCCCAGATGAAAAACTCTTGCTGACACAAACAGGAAAGCCGCCGCCACCGTCGTAGCTTTGCACACTTCCGCAACCTGCGTGAACTGTCTCGTCAACCTCTTCGAAACATACAGTCCGCAGAAGATGAAGAGGTTGTGCCACACCAGGAGAAGAAGCGCGAAAACCAGGCAGTTTTCGAGCTTGATCCGCATTGCCATGAAACCAGCAAGGGGCATTCCCGTCGGCAGAGCGAACACAACCAGAGCAACGACAATTGATGCCGCCAGAGCACAGAGATCAAAGAGCTTGGCCATGTATTTCATGAATCGTCGTCTATTGGGAGTCATGACAGCTTCCTAATACAGAAAACGGTTGGCTTAAGCTTTGACTATGAAAGAATCGACGATTGCAGAATGGAACTACCAGACAGCTGAGGGAAACATGCGAACACTGAGACGCCATGTTTTTTCAAGGTGAAGAAGGCCGTTCATAATGCGCCCGAGAAGGCGCACGTCCACAGAATGACGACGAGAAGGGAAGTGATGTAGATCCGAAACGTGGTCAAACCCCATTCATGCGTGCAGCAGTGAATCTCCCCTCGGGTTAGTTGGATTGCACGCTACCGACGTAGCCCCCGACCGGCTCCACATCCAAGTTGTAGACACTTACGGCAAGGGACCGCTGAATCAGCTCGATTGAGATCACAAGTTTGGAATCGGAGTCACGTCCGACGAGGACGCCTTCGATGCCGTCGAATGCCCCGCCGCAAATTCTCACCCGTTGCCCCACTTGCAAAAAGGGGTACGGAAAGCAGCTAACTCTCTGCTCCAGCACTGTCCTGACGTAGTTAATTTCCTTATCTTGGATAGGCACTGCGCCCTGCTGGTTTCCGACAAACTGTACCACGCCGCTCATCTTGCGCACTTGCAACTGCGCTTCCGCTGAGTTCGGAATTTGGACGAACACATACCCGGGGAAAAGAGGCACGTCCACCGACTTGCGTCGGTCGCTCCAGCGATGCGTCTCGGTCACCAGGGGAAGGAAGTTCGTGATACCTGCGTTGCTGAGTGCACCAGCCACCATCTTTTCGTGGCGCGACCGACTCCACACCGCGTACCAGTGAAGTCTGTCTGCTGTTTCACTCTCAGATCCGATAGGCATATGCACAGCTTCGCCCTTTCAGTCCCATCTCTGGGATTACATGGTTATCCACATCAGTGACGAACGTTACTGATGGTCAACAAACCAGCAGCCACTTCTTCTTCGATGTCGTGGCCCTGCTTTTCACTTTCTACAAGACCTATACGACCAACTACGGCAAACCCTGCAATCTCGTAGCAGGTTTCCACCCTGCACACTTGCCCCTTACAGCAAAAGCGAAGTTGGCGCGGTATGCGATCAAAAGCCGGG
>JBEKUD010000254.1:0-5870 GCA_049515395.1 Candidatus Sulfotelmatobacter sp.
TCAAAAAGGCAGAAACGCAAAGGTCCCAGGATGCGTAACGCGCCGAGCAAGGGGTACTCTTCTTCCCTCTGTCGTTCCCGTGTGTTTTCTACTGCCATCACTGCTAACGTGCGGTGAAAACACCGGGCCTCGAACTCGGTTCGAATCTCCTCCAGAGGAGCCGGCAAAATGAAGCAATCACGAACCTGCCTGCTGTTAGCAGTCCTCATCTCGGCAGTCGCGTTCTCCGGCCAGCAAGTAGCGAGCAGCGGCAGCGCTCCGGCGGACATCGTTTGCGCGCGCCCCGGCCAGCTCGTTGACGTGGGTGGATTTCGGCTGAATCTCTACTGCATGGGGAGTGGGTCGCCCACAGTTGTTTTCGATTCAGGATGGGAAGACTGGGCGCCGGCGTGGTCAACGGTGCAGCCACGGATCGCAAAGTGGACACGCGCGTGCAGCTATGACCGTGCCGGGGCTGGATTTAGCGATCCGGGTCCCATGCCGCGTACCAGCGTGCGCATCGCCAAGGAGCTACGCTCCGCACTGCATCGTGCCGGCATCCCCGGGCCCTATATTTTGGTGGGGAACGCCTTCGGCGGCGACAACGTGCGCACGTTTGCGGACCTGTACATGCATGAGGTTGCGGGGCTGGTCTTGGATGACGCCGATCCCGACGACCTCGAACCGAAGGCGATGCGAGAAGAGGCACATCGACAACACGCTGGGATTCCCTCGGACTTGCGCGACTGTCGTAACGCGATTGCCGAGCACAAGCCGCTGCCGGCCTTGCGGTCACGTCCCGGACAGCCGCAACACACCTGTGCCCAGCAGTTTTTCGGGGTTTGCCAGAGGCGGAGTGGTCTCCAGAACTGAACGCTAAACTATTTGAAATCGCGCAAACCAAAGTCGCGATGTACGACGCTTATGCTTCGGAAATGGAACAAACAGCGTCGGACGAAGTCTATCTGCAACAACACCACCGCTCATTCGGCTCCCGGCCCATCCGCGCGCTCACCTCCGGAAACCACGGCGTGGGCCACTTGGAGAGGAAGCCCCCGGACACGCCGGAGCACCTCAAATATGAGCAGGAGACTACGCTGGACCAGGCGCGCTGGCTCTCACTGTCTTCGAACTCTAAACAAATCCTTGCCCGCAATAGCTCGGAATACATCCAGTTCGACGAGCCGGACACGGTGATCAACGCCATCCGCGAGGTGTATGACCAGGCAAGAAGACCAACTGCCCACCGAGATCGAAAGTAACAAAAAAGAGGGAGCCTGCGATGCGTTCCGTCTACGAAGGTGCCTCGCGATGCCAGTCTGTAGACGCACGGAGGCTTTTGGATATCGTTGCGGCTTGGTGCCTACACTATGGAAGGGCAGAACAACTCGTAGGTCTCGTGGATTGTCGGCGACTCTTCCCTTACCGGATTAGTTAAGAGTTGCTCGTGACTCGGGCCCAATGTTTTGGGGTGCCGGATACCTATTCGAGCATAGAGGTGGTAACCGGAACCCCAAGCACGGGAATCTTCGCGCAGTCCCATAGAAAAGCTGCGCACTGGATGTAAGGCTGCACCGGTATGTAAGCTGTTGAACATGAGACCGCTGGCCAAGATCCCGTTTGTAGGACTCTTGATTTCTGGATGTGCCTTTGGTCAAGCAGCGCCTGCGTCCGCTCCTCTATCGCCCATGGCGCTCCGCATGGATATGGTTCACCGCGCCGCGGAGCAAACTGATCCCATGCCTGAACTGGAACAGCTCTGTGATGAAATCGGCCCCCGTCTTACCGGCGGTATCGCTGCGCAAGCAGCGGAGCGGCAGGTGTTGGAATACATGCGCAAGATTGGCCTGCAGCAGGTGCACACCGAAGGATGGACTTTGCCGCGAGGTTGGCATCGTGGACCCGCAACGGCTTCGCTGGTCACACCCTTCCGGATACCGATTCCGATTGCTGCCTACGGTTGGACCGGATCGACGCCGACGCATAGTGGGCCAGTGCAGGTGGTACTTTTACACGCGAATGATGTTGCCGAACACCTTAATTCCCTGGTTGAGTCGCAGGCTTCAAACTGGAGCGGCAAAGCACTAATTATCGGTTCCGATGCTGACAAGCCAATGCGGGCCTACTCGCAGCTCTTGCCGCTGCTGCGAGCGGCCAGTACCGCGCATGCCGTCGTAGTGCTTCGTCACGATACCAGGCCCGGCGACGGTATTGTTCACGCCGAACCGCTAGTGGTAGCGCTGCCCGAGACGATTGATACCAACTTAATTCCGGCCGTCGACCTGCCTGTTGAACCTCAGAGGCTGATCGAGCGTTTATTACTGCAGAACCATCCGGTGAGCATAGACATTAACGTGGAAAACAGCTTTTCTGAGGGACCTGTTCCAGCGGAGAACATTGTCGGAGAGATTGAGGGAGCAGTTCATCCGGAACAAATACTGCTAGTCAGCGCACACCTGGATTCATGGGATCTGGGAACAGGTGCGACGGATGACGGCTTCGGGGCTGCTGCCGTTCTCGGGGCTGCACAAGCACTGGTGCGGACTGGCTTGCGCCCGGCACGCACACTCCGCTTCGTGCTTTTTACAGGCGAAGAAGAAGGACTGCTCGGTTCGCGTGCTTATGTACGTCAACACGCTACGGAACTCGACAACATTGTTGCGGGTTTTGCGCTGGACTGGGGCGCAGGTCCTATTGTGCAGCTTCCAACTGCAGGGCACTCGGAGCTGGTGCCGCTGCTTAGGGACTTCAACGAACTGACTCCCGACCTGCACCTTGAGCCTCCAAACGACGGGTGGCTTTTCATGACGGATGCGTATGCCTTTACGCTGGCCGGATTGCCGGGTATCGCTCCGCTGGTACGGGCGCCCGGTTATTTCGAGCAGGCGCATTCGGCCGAAGATACTCTCGACAAGGTTTCACCTGCAGATTTACGCCAGGCTATGACCGTGCTTGCGATGGCCAGCTTTTTTCTCGCGGATGCACACGATATTCCTCAGGGACATTTCACCCCAGCCCAAACAGCGGCGACGCTGATACAAGGCAAGCAAAAGCCAATGCTCGAAGTCTTTGGGCTGTGGCCCTTCTGAAGGGGCAATTCCGATTGGGTTGTCGGCAAACCTTCCTTACCGGGTTAGGTAAGAGTAGCTCGTCACTCGGGGGAATCTTTCCGCAAAAATACTCTCTCCTTGACTATCTAGGTGAGTTTTGTTAAACCTCCCCTAGACAAACAAGGAGAGGTCGTGGGCAAACAAATTGATTTGCTGCAGGGCACGCTGGACATGCTTATTCTCAAAGCCGTCTCGCTTGGCCCATTGCATGGTTACGGGGTTCTGCTGCGCATTCAGCAGATCTCTGGCGAACAGCTGGAGATCCAGCAGGGCTCGTTATATCCAGCGCTCTATCGGCTGGAACATCAGGGTTGGATCGCTAGCGAGTGGGGGGAATCGGACAACAAACGCAAGGCGAAGTTCTACAGCCTGACTGCAGCCGGGCGGCGCCAACTCCATTCGGAAACCGAAAAGTGGAACCGCATGGCATCGTTGATCGCCAGTATCCTGCGCACCACCTCGGAGCAGATATGAATCTTCTGACTCGATTCCTTTCTTGGTTGAAGTGGATGGTCAAGGGACAACGTCTTGAAAGTGAAATGGAAACAGAGGTGCATTTCCACCTTCAGAGTTACGCTGCGGACCTGGTTCGCAAAGGCCTTTCCCAGCAAGAAGCGATGCGACAGGCGAGGATTGAGTTCGGCGGAATCGAGTCTCACAAAGATGCCGTGCGGGCATCCGTGGGCGTGCGCTGGTGGGGTGAACTAGGTTCGGACATGCGTCATGGATTGAGATTGTTGCGCAAGAATCCAGGTTTCACCGCGGTTGCGATTTTGACTCTGGCTCTGGGCGTGGGAGCCAACACGGCCATTTTCAGCATCGTGAATGCCGTGTTGCTGCGTTCTCTGCCCTACCGCGACGCGGATCGTTTGGTAAGAATCTTCTTTAACGAGCCCGGCGTAGGATTGCGGGACGTTACGTTTTCCAAGCCCGAAATGGATGACCTGCAGACGCGAGCGGGCGTATTTGAAGATGTGACCCCGATCTTAGAGGGTAGCGACATTTTGACCGGCGCCAAACAGCCCGAGCGTATCGAGGGGGTCAGTGGCAGTTTCAGCTACTTTTCCATGCTGGGTGCGACCCCGCAAATTGGACGGTTGTTTGGTCCTCAGGACTTCACGCTCGGTTTCTCTTCAGTGGTCGTGATCAGCGACGGCCTATGGCGCCGTGCCTATGGCGCCGATCCGAACGTTCTCGGCCGTACCCTCCGGCTCGACAATGATCCCTATACAATTATCGGGGTTCTGCCACGCGGATTTCGCCATCCCGGACCGACGGTTTCCGGCGACGTGGAAGTGTTTGGCGCCGGCGGATTCAGCGCAGATCCCTTTCCCCCGCCAATCCGTGGTAACCGGGATTTAGGATCTGGAATCGGACGACTTAAGCCTGGCCTGACACTGGCGCAAGCTCAGGCGCGGCTCACTGCCATGGCCCACGAATTGCGGCACGATTTTCCCACCGATTACCCGCCGCAGGCGCAATGGACAATTGAGATTCAACCATTGCAAGAAACTTTGGTGGGCAATGTTCGGCCCATGCTGCTGGTGTTACTGGGTGCGGTAATCCTAATCGTTTTCATCGTATCGTTGAACATTGCCAATCTCCTCTTGGCGCGCGCTTCGGGGCGACAACAAGAGATGGCGGTGCGGTTAGCGCTGGGGGCGAGCCGCGGCCGCTTGGTGCGCCAGATGCTGACCGAGTCCGTACTGCTGTCGCTTATCGGCGGGGCCGCGGGAATCGCAACCGCGGTTGGTACTTTGGGTTTCATCCTGCGCTTTGTGCCATCGAACGTTCCCCGGCTCAACGAAGTACGAATCGACTGGGTGGTGTTGGCGTTCGCTCTGCTGATTTCCATTCTCACCGGCTTAGTGTTTGGACTTGCTCCAGCGCTTCATTCGGCAAAAGTCGCTCTCTACGCAGCCATTCGCGAAGGCGGTCGCGGGTCCGGCTACAGCACTAGGACCGGCCGATTGCGGGATGTTCTAATCGTCTCTGAACTGGCATTTGCCGTCATACTGATGGTGGGAGCCGGCTTGCTGCTGCGTACGCTGCGGGATCTGTTGCAGGAAAATCCAGGCTTTAATCCAGCCCACGTTGTCACGGCAAACATTTGGCTTCCGGTTCCCAACGATCCGAAGACGGATCCGTATCTCGATATTCCTCGCAGAGCCACCTTTGATCGTGAGTTGCTGCGGCGCATGAAGGCAATTCCGGGAGTAGAACTCGCCGCAATCACCTCATCTCTACCGACCACCAATAGCGACCCCGGCGCGGTCGGTGGCTTAGCGATTGAAGGCTTAGCGATTGAAGATAGACCGGTCGAGTCCTCGCAGGATCTGCGCGCCGAGAGAATTCGGATAAGCCCCGATTATTTTAAGGTGTTGCAGGCGACGCTCCTACGCGGCCGCTCATTCACCGGGGGCGATGAAGACGGCAAACAGCCGGTGGCCATCATTGATGAAAGCACCGCTCGTAAGTATTGGCCAACCCGCGATCCGTTGGGCCGCCAAGTGCGGTTCGGAAAAGACCCTACCGAGCCATGGATAACCGTCGTGGGTATTATTAAGGATATCAAGAGTGACGGTCTCGACATCGATGGCGTTCCCCACATCTACGTTTCGACCTATCAAGACTCCAGCAAGGGACGGAGCGTGGTGTTGCGTACGTCTCTGCCCGCGACCCTGCTCGAACCACAGATTCGGCATGAAATCCAGAGCATTGATCCCGGCTTGCCCGTATTCAATGTTGTCTCTATGAATGACATCCTTCATCGGTCACTGG